>NZ_JBSHLH010000004.1:0-239507 GCF_053644255.1 Sphingobacterium sp. NPDC055431 | reverse complement strand
GTATTTACGTAAAACAACAAAAGCTGCTATGATTAAACATTGCAGCTTTTGTTGTTTTTATTTTTTAATGGTTTATTTGCTTACTCCTCGACGACTCAAGATATTGATGGCCTCATATTTACTGTTGTCATAGTGGGGGTCTTCGAGCTGAAGACTGGTTGGATATGGCTTACTCTTGTCAAAGAAATAAATCTTCGTCACGCTGCCATAATCATTCACAGGGAACAGATCTGCACACTTATCGTATTGTGCGTTCAATTGATCCTTCACTGTAACAGCGTAGATCCTGATTATCCCACCCTTATTGTTTTCATTGCGCACAAACGCTACCTCTTCAAATCCACCGGGTAGGTCCTCAATGGAGGGTTGGGAATAGGCATCATATATGAAATATCCCAAAATCAAGATCAAGGGGATGGCAATAAACCATATTTTCTTCTTTTTTTTCTCCATTATAGAGTGATCTTTACGCCTAATAGTTTATAGAATTCCTTCAGGATGTTCTGATGGCCAGGCCATGCTGGTGATGTAACTAGGTTTCCGTCAACTACTGCTTGGTCTGCCGGAATGTTTTTCCAAGTGCCACCTGCCAACTCGATATCCGGACCTACGGCTACATATGCCGTTAAAGTCCTTCCTTGCAATACTTTTGCAGCGGTCAAGACCTGTATACCATGGCAGATTGCTGCAACAGGTTTGTCTTTATCAAAAAAGTCCTTTGTAATCTCCAGGACGCGTTTATTCAAACGGATATATTCTGCCGAACGTCCACCTGCAATATACAGTCCGTCATAATCTTCGGTATTGATCGAATCAAAATCTTTGTTGATTGCAAAGTTATGTCCTCTCAATTCCTTATAAGTTTGATCTCCCGTGAAATCATGGACTGCTGTAGGGACCACATCGCCTTTTTTGCGGTCAGGAGCTACGGTATCCACTTCGATTCCAACAGACTCCATTGCTTGAAAAGGAACCATTGCTTCATAGTCCTCTACGTAATCACCAACTAATAATAATACTTTCTTTGCCATAATATTGAAAATTTAATTTTACTGTTGTCTTTTATTGATAATCTCAGCCATCAGCCGTTTCGTCTTTCTGACTTTTGCCTCCAATTGGCTCCTCAATACATTGCTAATAACACCTTTTCCTTCCTCAAAGTTTTTGCTGAATTCAGGCAGGGAGAAGGTCTCCAAAACTTGGGCAGCATCCCTTGGCATCCGGGCTTCTGCTATTTCCAAAACGGACTGTCCGCCACGGGCACCCTGACTGGTCGCTAACAGAAAAACCGGTTTCTCAGGAAATACCTTTCTGCCCTTGATCCTGGAAATCCAATCGATCAGGTTCTTGTAGCCCACATTATAATTGCCATTGTTCTCTGCAAAAGAGATGATTATGAAGTCCGCCCAGTCAATATGGGCAGCAAACTCTGTCGCTGCATTGGGAATGCCGATCTCTTTCTCCAGATCCTTTGAAAATAAGGGTAGTTCAAAATTGTTGATGTCTAAAACAAGGATTTCATCATCAACTTCCTTATAATACTTACTTACACTGTTTACTAATTTTTTATTGATTGAATCTGAACTATTGCTAGCTCCAAAAGCCAATATTTTCATATCCATAAATTTAAGGAATATGAATGAGAATTAGTAGGGAAGGTTGAGATATTGACCAAATATGACATTGAAACATTTGCTGCTTAAAGATGATTTTGTCAATTTTTGGCGCCTTCATAAAATTTTATTTTGGAAGTTTAGACCGCTATTTCTTTCGAAATTCATTTTACTCTCATTCGAGACATATTCGGAAAATTCGGAATATGTCTCGAATGAGGTCAAATTGAAGTCCAAAAAACTTAGCTGGAAAACCCAATCATATTTGGGGGTGGATCCTAAAAATCTGTAGGAATAAATTCTATAAATCAGGTTAGTTTAATGACTAACTGAAATTTTATGTTTTTGCAACAGCCCCGGTAAACTGACCAAACTAAATTTAGCAGCCTTGATTTTGTTTTGGTCTGGATCGAGCTGTAGGTTTTGAGATCCTCGGAAATCGACCTTTTCAAGGTTGCTATTGAAAAACTGGCTTCCACCTAAATCCGAACCCTCAAAACTGCCATTGCTTAATTGGGCATTTTCAAAATCTACCTGCTGCAACCTGCAGTTTATGAATTTTGTCCCTTTGATATTGCAATTGAAGAAGGAGCTGTGATCTAATGTACAGCCTTCAAACTGTAATTGCAAGTTAAATGGATTGGCGCTGTCAAAACGCATCCCCAGCAATTTGCAGTTTTTGAACTTACAGTCCTGGAAACTGGTTTGCTCTATCTTGGATAGGGAAAGATTACACTCGGTAAATATACAATCTATAAACTTAACTTCGTTTAGGTTCAGGCCTTCAAAATTGCATTGTTCAAACCTGCAATATTCATACTCTGCCTTTACGAATGTGTTCTCTTGAAAATTGATATTTTTGAAGGTCTGATCTTCAAAGTATTCCATGCTTAATTATATTTTTATTAACTCAATCGTTTAGGATCTCTTTACGGATTCGGCTTAGGGAACTGTCTGTTACCCCGAGGTAAGAGGCTATATATTTTAGTGGAGCCTGTTGGATAATCTGCGGCTTTTCTTCCATCAGGTGCAGGTAGCGCATCTTTGCAGGTTCGGTGATCATCTCGGTTGCTCTTTTCTTGCTAAGGTAGAGCTCAAAGGCCATCCATGCACGGCCCCATTCCCGAAAGGCTGGAATCTTATGGAAAAGGTCTTGAAATGTTTCATAATCGATTTTCCAAAGACAGCAATCGGTAAGGCATTGGATATATTCTTGGGTCGGTATCCTTTGGAAAATAGAAGCTACTTCGATGACCACTTCATTCTTTCCTGAAAAACCCGTGGTTATTTCATTTCCGTCATAGTCATAGAGATAGGTTCGTACGAGACCGTCCTCCAAAATATAATATTCATTGGCTACCTGACCTTTTTCCAGGATATAATCTCCTTTGGTCAAGTTTATTTTTTCGTGAGCATGATAAATCTGATCTAAATCTGCTGCTTCTAGTAGTGGATGTTGATAGGCGTATTTTAATACTTCCATTGTTGGAAATTTATTCTACCAATATAAAGAAAAGCCTTGATAACTAAAATGGATCTTTGACTTCAAATTGGACCAAGGCCTTGGTCATGGGATGAACAAATTGAATAAAAGCGGCATGCAGGTGCAGGCGATCTGCACGCTTCCCATAGAGATCATCGCCGATTATGGCACAGTTTAAGCCTTTTGCATGCGCGGAATGCACCCTTAATTGATGGGTCCTGCCTGTCAAAGGAAAATAATGGATCCGGGTTTTATTACCTTCAATACTGACTACTTTATATTTTGTTTGCGCAGGTTTTCCATGTTCGTAACAAACTACCTGCCTTGGGCGATCATCTAAGTCAACACGTAAGGGGAGGTCAATCAACCCTTCTTTTCCTTCAATAAGACCATCCAATAATGCCGTATATCTCTTTTTAACGGTATGTTTGATGAATTGATCCTGGATAAACTGATGGGCATCCTTACTTTTGGCTAGGACTAAGATTCCCGAAGTGGACATATCCAAGCGATGGATAATCCATGGGCTATCAATTTCGGGATATCTGTTTTGGATTCGGGTCTGTACACTGTCTTTTACATTGATTCCGGGAACCGAAAGAAATTCTGCAGGTTTGTTGACCACTATGATGGATTCATCCTCATAAATAATTTCCAATTCCTTGTCAGCTGCTGGGTTTTCAAGCATAGGATTATCATCTACATCCAAGCCAACGAGCATATGTTCAAGAATGGGTTCACACTTGCCACGGCATGCCGGATAGTAGTTTTGGTGCTTGCGGACTTCCAGGTTAGGAGAGGATCCCCACCAAAATTCAGCCATACAGATCGGTGTTAAATGATGGTTGAAGGCATATTGCAGTAATTTCGGTGCAGCACATTCACCCGCACCAGCAGGAGGCTGGATATTTTTGCTTTCATTAAATATGGCAAGGACCGATTTGGACTCCTGTCTTGCATTCAAGAAGTGGTATTGATCAAAAAGTTGGTTTTGGAGATTCGAAGACCTAGATTTTCGTTCTGCCTTAAGCTCTTCTATCTGATCGAGGATATGGTTTAGTGCATCCTCAGCCAGCTTGATTTGCTGAGAAGACTTTTCTTTCTGTACATCATAATGGTGTTGATCCCTATAGCTTTGTTTGATTAAGTCCTCCAAAAGTTCCTGATATGTTTGCTCAGGCAGACAGGCTTGCTGGGTTATCCTACTTTCTTTGCGTTCCGTCTTGTTCTTCTTATGTAGTTTCCTCAGCTCTGATAGGATCTGTTCCTCATGTTTTTTGCATTGGACCAAGTTTTCCCTTAGCTCTTTTAATTCAGTCGAGTTTTGAAGGGCCTCTATGTATCTATTGATCTGGTTGATGTGCTCTTCTTCTTTTAGAAAGAAGCCTTGGGGATCAAGCATATCGAAAATAGGAGGGACAAAGTACCTATGTTTATTGCTGCCAGCCATTTTTCCTGAAACTGCGGCTAGAAAGCCCAGATTTCCTGCTTGATCCTGCACAACCAGGACCCCGAACATTTTCCCGATGACCAATCCTTCTTGACCATCCTTCAAACCGAAATTATGAATGAAATCATCTTGGACGGCTAAGTATTCTTGTACTTGCTCAACAGCCATAATGCTCAGTTCATGCGGGTCATAACAAAAAGGAAAGGTAAAACGCAATGGAAGTTCAATTCCTGTTGTATCTTTTTGAAAATGATGGAAGTAGGGGACTGAAGTAGACATTCTTAAATTTTGCAAAGGACAAAAATAATAATAGTTCGGATAAGGCAAGGATTTATCGACTTTTTTATGACAATAAACTCCCTGAAATCGGCCTTAATCCCTCAAAAAATGGCTATATTGTTAATGTTAAAATTAGAAAGCTCATATGGAGAAATCAGTACAACTTGCCCATTCCGATTTACATATCGTACCGATAATTTTCGGTGGTAATGTCTTCGGATGGACTTTGGATGAACAGCAGTCCTTTAAGATCATGGACAGTTTTGTGGATATGGGATTTGATGCCATCGATACGGCAAACAACTATTCCCATTGGGTTCCAGGAAACATAGGTGGCGAGTCTGAAACCATTATTGGAAATTGGTTCAAAGAAAGAAAAAATAGGGATAAAATTGTCTTAATGACTAAAGTCGGTGGGCGGTTTGGCTATGATAGCCAGAAAAATACGAAAGCCTCCTACATCAAGGAACAGGTCGAACTGTCTTTAAAAAGGCTTCAGACTGATTATATCGACTTATATCAAACGCATTATGATGATACCAGCACACCGGTCGAAGAGACCTTAAGGGCATACGACGATTTAATTAAAGAAGGAAAGGTAAGGTACATCGGAGCTTCGAATATATCAACGGAGCGCCTGATCGAGAGTTTAGATACCTCTACCAAGCTCTCTTTGCCTGCCTATATCTCTTTACAGCCCGAATACAATCTTTATGATCGGGAGAAATATGAACTTGAATATGAGGCCACTGCCAAGGAGTACGGTCTAGCGGTTATTCCTTATTATTCTCTGGCCAGTGGATTCTTATCAGGGAAATACCTTACGGATGATGATTTTTCGAAGTCCGCAAGGGGAGAGGGTATTGAAAAACGCTATTGGAATGAACGCGGAAAAAGGATTGTCGCAGCATTGAACGAGGTAGCCTCTGCATACAGAACTTCTGCTTCTTCAGTTGCCTTAGCGTGGCTATTGGCCCAACCAACCATTACTGCACCAATTGCAAGTGCTACAAAAGATGCCCATTTACAGAGTTTTGTTGCTGCATTGCAATTGAGGCTAGGCGAAGAAGCAATTGAAAAACTAAATGACGCTAGTCGTTATTAATATATATTAAACATAAAATTAAAAGCTATGAAAACAGATATCGGAATAAAAGAACAAGACACTAAAGTAGTTGCAGGAATTTTGAACAAACTTGTGGCTGATGAAAATGTGCTGTATACCAAAGTCAGGAATGCACATTGGAATGTGGAAGGTCCGGACTTCCATGCCCAGCATATCTTCTTTGAAGAGCTCTATTCGGAATTGGCTGAAATAATCGATGAGGTTGCAGAGCGTGTTCGTGCCATCGGTCACTATGCCGTAGGAACATTGAAAGAATTCCTGGAGCTTACCCAGCTGACTGAAATGAAATATAAAAAGAATGATAGTCAGGGTTTTATATCAGAATTGTTGAATGATTACGAGAGCTTGATTATCTCTTTAAGGGAAGATATTAAGTTAGCTGAGGAGCATAATGATGCTGGTACAGAGGACTTTCTGGTTGGCTTGTTGGAGAAACATGAGAAAACTGCTTGGATGTTGAGATCGCATTTGAGATAATCTAAATTTAAAAAGCTCTGGATCATTGGAATCCAGATGGACAATTTTACGAAAGCACCCATAGGGGTGCTTTTTGTTTTTTGCTGTTATTTTTTAGTTTTCTAGTTTAGAATGGTTAATTTCAAAAAATTATTCTCCGCTGGATCAAATGATAGAAGAATTAGTAGAATTTCTTGGAAAACAGAGTGCCGTAGTTGCTGCATTATTTGCTGGATTGTTCACTTGGGGTGTAACAGCCTTGGGAGCCGCCAGCGTATTTATATTTAAAGGGGTAAATAAAAGATTGCTGAACGGGATGCTCGGTTTTACGGGAGGGGTAATGATTGCAGCAAGTTTCTGGTCACTATTGGCGCCAGCCATTGAAATGAGTTCAGGGGAAGGTTTCAGCAAGGTTATGCCATCGGCAATCGGATTTGTCCTGGGTGCACTTTTCATCTTTGGCTTAGATAAGCTGATGCCCCATCTTCACCTTAACTTCTTGAAATCTGAAGGTCCAAAATCCTCCTTGCACCGTACTACCTTATTGACCATTGCGATAGCCTTACATAATATTCCTGAAGGGTTGGCGGTCGGGGTTTTATTTGGAGGTGCAGCCTCTGGAGTTCCTGAAGCGAGCATCACAGGGGCGGTCCTATTGGCCATGGGTATCGGCTTGCAGAACTTTCCTGAAGGTGTTGCAGTATCCATGCCCTTACGCAGAATGGGCCTATCAAGATGGAAAAGTTTCCAATACGGACAGCTTTCAGCAGTGGTAGAGCCAATTTTTGCCGTCCTAGGAGCCTTTGCCGTTGGTTTCTTTATGCCAGTTCTCCCATATGCACTTTCTTTTGCCGCTGGAGCGATGTTGTTCGTCGTTATTGAAGAAGTTATTCCAGAAACACAACAGGAAGAACACTCCGATATTCCGATCCTTGGATTTGTGTTGGGTTTTGTCGTGATGATGGTGTTGGATGTGGCTTTGGGGTAGATTAAGACATTAGACAATAGACACAAGACCATATCCCGCTTGGTAGCGACTTATTGAATAAGCCCGTTAGGCAATGTCATAAAGTTTAGTTTTTTCTGTCATGCTGAGGAACGAAGGATCTCGGAAAATGCGAACTTTCAAAATCCAAGACAACCAACATAGTATTGGCGTACAGTTCCTTGTCTTTCGATCAAGGATGACAGGGTCGGCGTTTTTTTTCTGTCATGCTGAGGAACGAAGCATCTCGGAGAAATGCTAACTTTCAAAACCCAAGACAACCATCATAGTATTGGTGTACAGTTCCTTGACCTTTGGTCAAGGATGACAGGATCGGCGGGAGGGGAACCTTACAGATTCTTCACGAATTGTTCAGAATCAGAGATGCGATAAAGAGGGATTCAGAGCACAGCGAAGAATCTATTTTTTTGATTTCTTTAAGGATCATTGTCATCGTAAGTTTGAGCAAACTATTTCCTTTCTTCAGGAAGATTCATTAAAAACATTCCACCCACGCTGTGGGTTGGCCATTTCAAATATCTAGATTCTACAAAGATGTCAGCCCCTCTGGGATTTTACGTCTACAGTATCTTAGGCTTTCCATCCTAGTTCAAATGTCTGCGGGCGTAGGCAATAAGCCCCTACAGTATTGGAGACTTTCCATCGCGAAATTGCTCATGTTCTTGGTCCATCCTCTCATCCCTTCCATCCTGGTTCAAATCCCAGATCTTGGTCCATCCTCTCATCCCTTCCATCCTGGTTCAAACCAAAAAAAAGGGATGACCATCTGATCATCCCTTTTATTATGTTGTATTGCTAAACTTAGTTTAGCGCTTCGATTTTAGCTTGCAATTCGGCAGATTTTGCTTCGTCGTTCATAAAATCATAGTAGTTTTTAAGGTTTCTTAAAGCATCTACGTTTTTAGCGTCAAGTTCAACAGCTTTTTCCAAGTAAGGAACCGCTCTTGCGATTTTACCTTTGATAGCTTCTACTTTTTTGTTGTATTCAGCGGCAGGAACTGATTTGTCTTCGTTTAACTTCATCAATTCATCACGACCACCATTCATGATAACTACGGCAGCATTGGTGTTTGCTTCCAGGTAGTTAGGGTCGATCTCGATTGCTTTTTGGTAAGAAGCTAATGCTTTTTCAGGATCTCCTGCAGCACCATAAGCAAGACCTAGGTAGTAGTGAAGGCTTTTGTTCTGTGGGTCTTTTGCTAATTGAGACTCGATATCAGATACAATCTTAGCTTCATTTCCAGTGATCAGGTTCAATTCGATGTTCTGAACAACAGCATCGTTATCATTAGGATAAGCCGTTACTGCTTCAGCAGCAGCAGCGATTGCTGATGTAGTATCACCTTTTTGAAGGTATAGTTTAGGAAGGTCCACCATAATTGTTTTATGGCTAGAGTATTCCTTAACTGGAACTAGCTCTTTGTATTTTTCGATGGCTTTGTCGTATTCCTTGTTCTGAACTGCCGCTAGACCGGAATAGAAGGTAAGGGTAGTATCACCAGGAAGGTAAACTAAAGCGTCGCTAAAGTCTGAATAAGCTGTTTTATAATCTTGTTTATCCCAAGCTGCAACACCTTGGTTGAATTTGTATTGACCTAAAGTCTGACCCGCAACAGTGATGTTTTCAGCGTGTTTTTTGTCTTTGTCAAGTTCAGTAGCTTTTTTGATTGCGTCTTGCGCTTTGGCAGCGTCTTCTGCATTCTTGTCTAAGCTAGCTAAGTTTGAGTAAACTAGGGCATAATATGTCCATGCTTCTGGATCATCTTTCGTTTTGTCATGTACTACTGCAGCATCGATTGCTTCTTTTGCAGCAGTAAGGTTTGATTTACCTAATTCAGCAGAACCTGCTCCCTTAAGTTCTTCAAACTTTACAATTGCAGCTTTTGCTTTTTTCACATTGCCCGACTGTGCGAAAAGGGCAGTGGAACTGGTTGCAAAAAGCAATCCTACAAATAATATCGATTTTCTTAAATTCATATCTATTTATTGTTTGTTTAATTTGTAAGTTGGTTTAACAAAAGATTCACTCGGTCTAATTGAGCTTCATCTTCAGTCTTTTGATAGAATAAAGCTAAGGATTTCAAAGCATTTATTTCATAAGGCTTAATTTCATTTGCTTTTAGCAAATAATTTTGGGCATTATATTGTGCTTCTTGATTTTCATTATCCTTCAAGAAAGTATTCAAGTTGATTAGACCTAGGGCTAGATTAGACTCATAGTTATTTGGGTCCAATTCAAGTACTTTCTCATAATATGTCTTAGCTATCTCTAAATTATTGGCATTTTCATTTGCATATCCTGCCAAGTAATTTAATTCTATATTTTCCGGCTCGAGTTTGATGGCCTGTTCAATAATAGGAACGATGGCATCATATGCATCACTTTTTGCATATTTATCGATCAGCAAGAACAGCAAAGCTTTGTCATCAGCATATTTGGTCCTTCCTTCTTCCAAGGTTGAGAGCGCTTGTTGCTTCTCATCCAGTTGGTCGTATAGATTGGCCAATTCGATATACTGGTTTGGAGTCATGTTACCAGCTTCATGGATCTTTCCATAATACTTGATGGCTTCCTCCGGTTTACCTGCTTTGCTGGCTAAAAGTGCTAAATTGTAGGTTACATCTCCACTTTTGGCATCTAAGGCATCAACCTTGCTGAAATCTGCAAAGGCTTCGTCAAACTTTTTGTTTTCTAGCGATTTGTTTGCGCGATAAATCAGTGCGGCAGCCAAGTTTTGGTTGACATAGCTTATTTCTCCAGAGTATCCCGGTCTGTCTTTCTTATCGATTTTATCCATCGTCTGATAAGTCAGATCGATAGGGTCAGCATTCAACTTAATGGTCCTTGCAGAATCTGCATAAGCAATTGAACTCAAAACCATGGCTCTTAAGACATTCACGCGCGTTTTGGAAGAGTCGCGTCTTGTCTTGTAGATATTGTCGATTTGTTTCCTGGCATTATCAAGGTTGGCGATGTTACCAGTTTGGGTGTATAATGCAAAGGCATTGCTGGCTTCTTTATAAGCCGACTGTCCGAAAGCACTATTGGCACCCAATAGTAATATAGCTCCTAAAGCACTTGAAATATATCTATTCTTGTTCTTCATTCTCCGTGTTAGCTGATTCATTGTCTGTTGAGTTTTCTGCTCCTTCAGCACCTTCAACGTCTAATTCCTCTTCTTCCTCTTGTCTTTCAACTTTGGTCACTGATGCAATTTCGTCGTTGTCTTTCAAAGTGATCAATTTCACACCTTGGGTAGCACGACCCATTACACGTAAGCTTTCAACTCCGATACGGATTACAATTCCAGATTTATTGATGATCATCAAATCGTTCTCATCAGTAACACCTTTAATAGCAACCAATTCACCTGTTTTGTCCGTAACGTTGATTGTTTTTACACCTTTACCACCACGATTGGTAATTCTATAATCATCGATATCGGTACGTTTACCGTATCCTTTCTCTGAAACTACCAGTACAGTGGTTTCTTGATTATTAACACTAATCATGCCAACTACCTCATCTTTTTCATGCGCTAAGGTAATACCACGAACACCTGTAGCTGTCCTACCCATCGGTCTTACGGTCGATTCATTGAATCGGATCGCACGACCAGAACGAAGAGCCATGACGATTTCGCTCGTACCATTGGTCAATGTTGCTTCCAATAATTGGTCACCATCATTGATGTTGATCGCATTGATACCATTTGCCCTTGGTCTTGAGTAAGCTTCAAGTGAAGTTTTCTTGATGGTACCTTTCTTAGTACACATGATGATAAAGTTGTTCTCAAGGTATTCTTGGTCCTTCAGGTTGGTTACCTTAATATAGGCCTTGATCTTCTCATCTTTTGGAATATTGATGATATTCTGAAGGGCACGACCTTTAGAAGTACGGCTTCCTTCAGGAATTTCGAATGCCCTTAACCAGAAACATCTACCTGCTTCCGTAAATAACAATAGGTAGTTATGTGCAGATGCTGTAATGATATGTTCTGTAAAGTCTTCATCGCGGGTTGTAGAGCCAATAGCTCCCTTACCACCGCGACCTTGTACACGGTACTCGGTTAATGGAGTACGTTTTACGTAACTGTTGTGGGAGATTGTGATTACTACCTCTTCATCATCGATGAAATCTTCCATACGAAGATCTTCTGCAGAATGAACTATATGAGAACGTCTTTCGTCGCCATATTTTTCTTTCACTTCAATCAGTTCATCTTTAATGATCTTGAAGCGAAGGGATTCATCAGCAAGTACTTCTTTCAAGTATTCGATGGTTTTCATCAACTCAGCATATTCTTCTTTGATCTTGTCGCGTTCCAGTCCTGTCAACCTTCTTAGGGTCATGTCCAAGATAGCTCTTGCTTGGATATCAGAAAGCGCAAATCGCTCCATCAAGCCTACACGTGCATCTTCTGGGGTATCTGAATTACGGATCAATTTGATTACCTCGTCCAAGTGGTCTAGGGCGATCAGGTAACCTTCAAGGATATGGGCTCTTTTTTCAGCTTCAGCTAATTCAAACTTAGTTCTACGGATAACCACATCATGTCTATGTTCTACGAACTCGTGGATCATATCCTTCAAGTTCAACATCTGTGGTCTACCTTTTACTAAGGCAATGTTGTTAACCGAAAAAGAGGTTTGCAAAGCGGTATGCTTATATAGGTTGTTTAGAACCACATTGGCATTCGCATCACGTTTTATTTCATAGATAACGCGGATATCTTTAGAGGATTCATCCCTGATTTCCGAGATACCTTCGATTTTCTTTTCTTGAACCAAATCGGCAGTTCTTTTGATCATCTCCGATTTGTTGACTAGGTAAGGGATTTCTGTTACGACGATGATCTCTTTACCGGTCTTGGTAGTTTCGATTTCCGCCTTAGCACGCATCACGATACGGCCACGGCCGGTTTCGAAAGCTTCTTTTACGCCATTGAAGCCATAGATCAGACCGCCAGTAGGGAAGTCAGGACCTTTGACATAGGTCATCAATTCCGAGATTTCGATATCTCTGTTGTCGATATAAGCAATGGTACCATCGATAACTTCGCTCAGGTTGTGCGGAGCCATATTGGTTGCCATACCTACGGCGATACCAGATGCGCCATTGACAAGCAGGTTCGGGATACGGGTAGGAAGAACGGTAGGTTCTTCAAGGGAGTCGTCAAAGTTTAATTTGAAATCAACGGTGTCTTTGTTAATGTCCGCCAACATTTCTTCGGTAATCTTCCTTAAGCGAGCCTCTGTATAACGCATCGCTGCAGGTGGGTCACCGTCAATCGAACCGTAGTTACCCTGTCCATCGACTAGGGGATAGCGCATGGACCAGTTTTGGGCCATACGGACCATGGTGTCATAAACGGATGAGTCACCGTGTGGGTGGTACTTACCGAGTACATCTCCAACAATACGAGCAGATTTTTTATAAGGTTTACCACTCGTTACCCCAAGGTCTAGCATACCATACAATACACGACGGTGTACTGGTTTCAGACCATCACGGGCATCAGGTAATGCGCGTGAAACGATTACCGACATCGAATAATCGATGTAGGCAGATTTCATTTGGTCTTCGATATTGATGGGGATGATCCTGTTTTCAGCAGGAACTAAATTGTTTTCGTTTTCTGTTTCTTCAGCCATTATATTTTGGTTTCAATCAATATAATAAGTGTTATATCTATAAAAGACACGTAACAGGCGAAGATACACATTTTTTTAGGTTTTTGGTACGGATTTCATCATTAAAGATATCCACAATGGAGGCGATTTGTTAATATTTTTCATAAAGTTATTTGTTTAAACAGGTATATTTGTTCAATGAGAGAATGATACCAAATGTCTTTTTAATTTAAGATATTTTAAACAAATATGGATTTTGTTTTAAAAATTTTTAAAAATATTTTACCTTTGGGCATTCAAATTAAGGTCAAACGATTGTTTAATCGTTAACCTCCTAATTTTTAACAAATTATACAAGTCTAATGAAACATAATTTCGGTGCAGGCCCATGTATTTTACCAAAAGAGGTTTTTGAAGAAGCTTCAAGAGCGGTAATTGATTTTAATGGTACAGGTTTATCAATCTTGGAAATTTCGCACCGTTCCAAAGAGTTTGAGGAAGTCGTAATCGAGACTGAGAAATTGGTCCGTGAATTACTGGAAGTTCCTGCTGGATATTCCATTTTATTCCTTCAAGGCGGTGCGAGTCAGCAATTTGCCATGGTTCCTATGAACTTATTGCCTGAAAATGGCAAGGCTTCATACCTAGATACAGGTGTTTGGGCAACAAAAGCTGCCAAAGAAGCTAAAAAAGTAGGACAGGTGGAAATCGTTGCTTCGTCGAGTGACAAAAATTACAACTATATTCCAAAGGATTTTGTAGTACCATCGGATGCTGCATATTTCCATTACACTTCAAATAATACCATCTACGGAACAGAAGTATTTGAAAAACCTAGCACATCGGTAACAACCGTTGTTGATATGTCTTCTGATATTTTGAGTAGAACAATCAATGTGTCTGAGTTTGGTTTGATCTATGCTGGTGCCCAAAAGAATATGGGTCCTGCAGGTGTTACGTTGGTAATCATCAAAGATGATCTGTTTGCTAAGTCTGGTCGTACCATTCCAACGATCTTTGATTATGAAGCACATGCCAAAGCGGGTTCTATGTACAATACGCCGCCAGTATTCTCCATCTATGTTTCCATGTTGAACCTACGTTGGTTGAAAGCTAAAGGTGGAATTTCGGTAATTGAACAAGAGAATATCATCAAGGCACGTACTTTATACGATGAGATTGACCGCAACCCATTCTTCAAAGGAACGGCAGCCGTGGAAGATCGCTCTAGAATGAACGTGACTTTCGTGATGGATACGCCTGAGTTAGAAGCAGAATTTTTGGCCTTAGCTAAGGAGCGCAATTTAATCGGTATCAAAGGCCACCGTTCAGTAGGTGGATTTAGAGCATCGATCTACAATGCATTGAGCATCAGTTCAATTAATGCATTAGTGGATACGATGAGAGAATTTGAAGAAAAGAAGAAATAATTACTATGAAAATTTTAGCTAACGATGGGATTGATCCTATCGGTAAAAAAATATTAGAGGATGCGGGCTTTGTAGTGGATACAAACCATATTCCTCAAGATGAATTGATCAATAGATTGAATGAATATGATGCAGTTACGGTACGTAGTGCAACAAAATTACGTCAGCCTTTGATCGATGCTTGCCCTAATATCAAGGTTATTGGTAGAGGCGGGGTCGGCATGGACAATATTGATGTGGATTACGCACGTTCAAAAGGTATCGCTGTAGTGAATACGCCAGCGGCATCTTCACATTCAGTTGCTGAATTGGTATTTGCACATCTATTGAATGGTGTCAGGTTCTTATTTGATTCTAACCGTAAAATGCCTGTAGAAGGAAACAGCAATTTTGCTGGATTGAAAAAAGCATATGCTGCAGGTTCTGAATTGCAAGGAAAAGTATTGGGTGTTGTTGGTTTTGGCCGTATCGGTCGTGAAACTGCTAAGATCGGTTTAGGATTGGGAATGACGGTGATCTATTCAGATTTGTTTGAAGGACCAAATTCTCTGACTTTAAACTTTGCTGGAGATGTAAGTGTCAATGTCCCTGTTGAGCAGGTTGATATCGATGCCATCTTCAAGAAATCAGACTTTATTTCCCTGCACGTTCCATTCACAGACAAGCCTGTTATTGGTAAAGAAGAGTTTGCATTATTAAAAGATGGTGTTGGCTTGGTAAATGCTTCCAGAGGAGGCGTTATTGAAGAGTTAGCTTTAGTGGAAGCGTTGAATTCTGGTAAAGTTGCTTTTGCTGCGCTTGATGTGTTTGATAATGAACCGACTCCAAGAGCGGAAATATTGAATCATCCTAAGGTTTCCTTGACTCCCCATATTGGTGCTGCAACCAATGAGGCGCAAGAACGAATCGGAGAGGAACTAGCCCAGTTATTGATCGATAACTTGAAGAAGTAGTTCTTCCGCATTAAATTATATGCGGCACAAAAGCTTTTATTTGCATTTGTGCCGCTTTTTTTTGTCAAAAGACTTATATTCACAACCTCGTAAAAACAAATAGTTTAAAATAGATATGAAAATTCTAAAATTCGGTGGAACATCCGTAGGGAGTGCTGAACGTATCCAGAGTTTATTGGATATCGTTAATCCCGCAGAGCGTCAGATTGTGGTGCTTTCAGCAGTGGCTGGAACGACAAATGCATTGGTTGAAATCTCTAAAGCTTACTTGAATGGTAAGAAGGATGAAGCCAAGGAATTGATCAAGGAACACAAGAACAAGTACGAAGCTTTAATCAAGGAACTCTTCAGCACTGAGAACGGATATAAGCAGGGTAAGGAATTGATAGATTATCATTTTAACTTAATTGCATCTTTGTCGAACGATCTTTTTACACCTACGGAAGAAAAGATCATCCTGGCACAGGGTGAATTGATGTCCACTACATTGTGGCATCTTTACCTGAGTGAAAAAGGCATAAAATCCGTATTGCTTCCGGCTCTTGATTTTATGAAAATCGACGAGGACAATGAGCCAATGGTTCCATTCATCAAAGAGAAATTGGAAGCGATTTTGGCTGAGCATCCTGATAATAGCTTATTTATCACGCAAGGATATATCTGTAGAAATTCCTTTGGTGAAATCGATAATTTACGGCGTGGTGGATCAGATTATACCGCATCATTGATCGGTGCTGCCATACAAGCCGATGAAATCCAGATCTGGACGGATATCGATGGTATGCATAACAATGATCCTAGAATTGTAAAGGGCACTACGCCGATTGCAGAACTGAGTTTTGACGAGGCTGCCGAGCTGGCCTATTTTGGTGCTAAGATCTTACATCCGCAGAGTGTGTTTCCAGCGCAACGGTATAATGTGCCAGTTCGTTTGTTGAACACGATGGACCCCCAAGCTTTTGGAACCTTGATTTCTAAAAACGGTGGACAGAAAGGGTCGATCCGTGCGGTTGCAGCGAAAGATGATATTACAGCAATCCATATCCATTCATCAAGAATGTTGTTGGCATATGGTTTCCTGAGAAAGATCTTTGAAATTTTTGAACGTTATAAAACGCCAATCGATATGATTACCACTTCAGAGGTGGCTGTATCCTTAACAATTGATGATACCAAAAATTTAGATGATATCATCCGAGAAGTGGAGGATTTTGGAAATGTAAGTGTCGATAGAAATCAAACGATCATCTGTGTAGTGGGTGATTTTGGAGCTAATACACATGGTTATGCTGCGCGAGTTTTAGATGCAGTGAAACATTTGCCATTGCGCATGGTTTCTTATGGAGGTTCAGATTACAATGTCTCCATGCTTTTGGATTCTGAGCACAAGGTAGAAGCATTAAGGTCGTTACATAATAGAATTTTTTAAAGAGAATGAACATCAATCAAATTGATTTAGGACGTTTAAACGAATTTGAAACTCCATTTTATTACTATGATCTGGACCTGTTGAATGAAACATTGGACAGGGCCAAGGCAGCAGCTGATAAAAGAGGATTTCATGTTCATTATGCACTAAAAGCTAACTTTAATGACAGGATTTTAGGTTTAATCCAATCTAAAGGCTTTGGTGCGGATTGTGTAAGTGGAAATGAGGTTCAAAAATCAATTGATTCTGGTTTTCCTGCCAATCAGATTACCTTCGCTGGTGTTGGAAAATCCGACAAGGAGATTAATTTGGCATTAAGGCATCATATTTTTGCTTTTAATGTGGAATCTATCCAAGAGCTGTTGGTGATCAATGAATTGGCGGCTAAACAGAACGTTAAGGCTCAAGTTTCTTTGCGCATTAATCCGAATGTAGATGCCCATACGCACCATTATATCACCACCGGTTTAGATGAAAATAAATTTGGTGTGCCCAATTCTGAATTGGAAAAGGCGGCTTCCGTATTAAGGGAATGTGATCATATTGATCTGTTGGGTCTGCATTTTCATGTAGGTTCGCAGATTACCGATATCAATGTGTTCAAGAGTCTTTGTGTAAAGGTAAATGAGTGGAAGAATTGGTTTGAAGAGCGCGGAACTACCATTAAAGTATTGAACGTAGGTGGTGGGCTAGGCGTGGATTATCATGAACCAGATGCCCATCCTTTTGCTGACTTTGAAGCTTATTTTGATGTATTCGATAAGTTTCTGGAAAGAACTCCACAACAAGAGGTGCATTTTGAACTGGGCCGTGCTTTGGTAGCACAAGCAGGAACTTTGTTGAGCAGGGTATTGTACACTAAAAGCGGGGTTAAGAAAAACTTTTTGATCCTTGATGCAGGTATGACCGAGCTTATGCGTCCAGCATTGTACCAGGCATTTCATAAAATCGAAAAATTAGGCAAAAACGAGGGTGTTGAAAAATTGAACTACGATGTGGTTGGGCCAATCTGTGAGAGCTCAGATTGTTTTGGAAAAGAAGTAACACTTCCTGTTTCAGAACGTGGAGATCTGATCGCTATCCGTACTGCAGGTGCTTATGGCGAAGTAATGGCTTCGAAATATAATCTTAGAGATGAAATCAGGTTTGTGTTTTCTAACGAGATTTGAGAAATGAGATTTGAGATATGAGATAGTAGAAAGGGATTTTTAGGGATTTTTAGTTATTAGACAGGGGATATAGAAATTGTGGGACGTTTAATATCTCAATACTCAAATCTCAATACTCATATCTATATCTCGTTTGATATCTCAATACTCATATCTAAATAAAAAAGAACTCCTGAGCTAAATCAGCTCAGGAGTTCTTTTTTATTTATTCCTCATTCTTGTTGAGGAAGACGAATTTTCCATCAAATGCATCCAGTTTGATTACGGAATCTCTGGATATTTTTCCTGATAGGATCTCTTTAGACAGTTCGTTGAGGATTCTTTTTTGGATGACACGTTTCAATGGTCTTGCACCATAGACAGGATCGTATCCTAATTGTGCTAACCAATCTAGGGCTTCGTCAGAAGCTGTTAGGAAGATGTTTTGTTCAGCAAGTTGTTTTTCAACCCTGTTAAATTGCATCCTAACGATATCACCAATTTCTGTTCTGGACAGTGGAGTAAACATGATCACCTCATCAATACGGTTCAAGAACTCTGGACGGATAGATTTTTGCAATAGATCCAGGACTTCATCCTTAGTTTTCGCTACGACTTCTTCTCTGTTCTCATCATTCAATTTAGAGAAATTCTCTTGGATAATATGAGAACCGGTATTGGAGGTCATGATGATGATGGTGTTCTTAAAGTTTACTACACGGCCTTTGTTGTCTGTCAAATGGCCATCATCCAATACTTGTAATAGGATATTGAATACATCCGGGTGTGCTTTTTCGATTTCATCTAATAGCACCACTGAGTATGGTCTACGACGTACGGCTTCGGTTAACTGTCCGCCTTCGTCATAACCCACGTATCCTGGAGGCGCTCCGATCAAACGCGATACGGCATGTCTTTCTTGGTACTCCGACATATCGATCCGGATCATGGCCTGTTCGTCATCGAATAGATATTCTGCCAAGGCTTTTGCAAGTTCGGTTTTACCGACCCCTGTTGTACCAAGGAAAATAAAGGAACCGATTGGGCGTTTAGCATCACTCAATCCGGTCCTTGATCTACGGATCGCATCAGCAATAGCTTCAATAGCCTCATCTTGTCCTGCGACACGCTTATGTAATTCTTCTTCCAAGTTCAATAGTTTTTCCCTTTCGGATTGAATCATTTTACTGACAGGGATACCGGTCCATTTTGAAACCACATCAGCGATATCTTCGGAAGTTACTTCTTCCTTAAGCATACGGCTGCTGTCTTGTTTCTCTGAAAGTTCTTTTTTCAAAGCATCCACTTTGTCCTGAGCTTCCTTGATCTTACCGTACCTTAATTCTGCAACCTTTCCGTAGTCGCCCGCACGTTCAGCCTGTTCAGCTTCCAGTTTGTAGTTTTCTATGTTTTGAGCCTCCGCGTTGACCTGATCTACCAAGGTCTTTTCAGATTGCCACTTAGCCCTTAATGAATCTCGTTCATTGGAAAGGTTGGCGATGGTTTCTGAAAGTTCAGAGATTTTCTTCTCGTCTTTTTCACGCTTGATCGCTTCTCTTTCAATTTCCAGTTGCATGATCCTTCGTTCCAGTTCATCGACCACAACCGGAACTGAGTTCATTTCGAGCCTCAATTTGGACGCTGCCTCATCGACTAGATCAATGGCCTTGTCTGGTAAGAATCGGTCCGTAATGTATCTTTGTGAGAGTTCTACAGCCGAAATGATAGCCTCATCCAGGATCCTAACTTTGTGGTGGGTTTCGTAACGTTCCTTGATGCCACGTAGGATAGAGATCGCATCTTGGGTATCTGGTTCTTCCACCATCACTTTCTGGAACCTACGCTCTAAGGCTTTGTCCTTTTCGAAATACTTTTGATACTCGTTTAGGGTCGTTGCACCGATTGTCCTCAACTCACCACGCGCCAATGCAGGTTTCAGGATGTTTGCAGCATCCATAGCGCCCTCACCGCCACCAGCACCAACTAAGGTGTGGATCTCATCAATGAACAGGATGATTTCACCGTCGCTGTCGGATACTTCCTTAACTACAGCCTTTAGGCGTTCTTCGAATTCACCCTTATATTTCGCACCGGCAACCAATGCACCC
The DNA here is from genome assembly GCF_053644255.1 of Sphingobacterium sp. NPDC055431. NCBI lineage: Bacteria > Pseudomonadati > Bacteroidota > Sphingobacteriia > Sphingobacteriales > Sphingobacteriaceae > Sphingobacterium > Sphingobacterium sp. NPDC055431. The sequence continues at coordinate 219,392 of NZ_JBSHLH010000004.1, read as the reverse complement.
ATATCCAAAGAGAATACGGTTTTGGTCTTCAAGTTTTCAGGAGCATCACCTTTTATGATTCGGTAGGCAATACCTTCGGCAATCGCTGTTTTACCTACTCCAGGCTCACCAACCAAGATCGGATTGTTCTTTGTCCTACGGGATAAGATCTGCATGACGCGTCTGATTTCTTCATCGCGACCGATTACAGGGTCGAGTTTGCCAGATTCAGCATATTCATTAAGATTCCTAGCATATTTGTTCAATGCATTGTAGGTTGCTTCGGCATTTTGGTCAGTTACCCTTGAATTTCCCCTCAATTCTTTTATTGCGGTTTTTAGGTCTTTTTCAGTGACTCCTTGGTCTTTCAATAGGCTGGCAACCTTGTCGCCGGATAGCAATAGTCCTAACAGGATATGCTCAATGGAGACGAACTCATCGTTAAATTCCTTCAAAAAGCTCTGAGCTTTCTGTAATACAGCGGTAGCGGAGTTGCTTAGATAAACATTGCTTCCGCTTACCTTAGGGTAGGATTCGATAATTTTATCGACCTCTTTGCTCAGGTAGCTGATATTGACGTTTAGTTTCTTGAGTAAATGGGAAATGACATTCTCATCTACTGATAATAAGGCTTTCATGATATGCGCTGGCTCGATCGCTTGTTGCTGATGGCCAGATGCAATTTCTGAAGCTTTTTGTATTGCCTCTTGGGCTTTGATTGTAAAGTTGTTAAAGTTCATATGTAGTTTCGCTATATGTAATAAGAGGTTAACAAAAGGAATGCCTACAGTGTTTTTAGTTATTTTACTGTAATATTGACAGTTAAATTTAAATACACATGCCAAAAAGACATACGGTAACTAGTTTTTGTAAAAATAATGGCTTGTAGGTCATTTAGTTAGTATTTTTGTAAGAATGAAGGAGTTCAAAAGATTTGTAAAATTGATATGAAGTTCACATATTTGCATCGCTTTTAAGGGAAATGCCTCCTTAGCTCAGCTGGTAGAGCAACTGACTTGTAATCAGTAGGTCATTGGTTCGATTCCGATAGGAGGCTCAAAAAGAGGGTATCAATTGATACCCTCTTTTTTGTTTTTCTATTTTTTTTCTATTTGAGCATCATCGCCTCTTTATGGTTCAGTACCTGTTTAAAGGTTGGTGTACCGTTTTGGAAAAGGCTTTTATGGTGCGGGGCAGGGATCAGGACTTTTACTTCATATTTTTCGAGTGGGATAAAGAATAGAATTCCATGTTCGACAAAGTTTTCATCTGTTATCTCTGTGAATTTCTCTGCTTTATCGTTGATACGATTTAATGATTCTAATTTTTTAATGACCTGCTGCATGTTTATTTTTCTTCATGAAAAACCAATATTGGCACCTTTGAATGCAGAGCAAGGTTATTGCTGATGCTGCTGTTGAATAGGCGATCAAAGAAGCTTCGGTTTCTCTTAACGACACCTAATATATCAATATTGTTTTCAAGGATATAATTTGCAATGGTATTTTCTATGCTTTCAACCTCATCCAGGAGAACATAATTAATGTTTTCTTGTGGAAATTCCTTTTGCCAAGCTTCCGTCTGCAATAGTACATCGGCCACTTTATCATTGTGCATCACGTGTAAGCATTCGATTTTAGCATCCACAGCTTTTGCCATGATGAGCATTTCCTTCAACGCGGATTTGTCCTTTTCACGGAATAGAGTCGTGAAGACAGTGCGCTTGATACCTTGATATTTAGCATGTGGAGGGACAGCAAGAACTGGGTTTTGGATAGACTTGATAACACTTACGGTATTGGTTCCGATTAATTTGGAAAGAAATCCAGATTCACCATGTGTTCCCATAACCACCAAATGGATCTTTTCGCGTTCTACAATGCTTTTTACCACTGAAGCGACCGGCCCTTCTTCAAAAAGAAAAACTAATTCAACTTCTTGCATCCCGATCTCGGAAGCGATCTCTCGGAGTTTTTGGGTTTTCTTTTTATAGACCTCGAATTGGTTGAGCTCAATGGTCTGATAGACTTCTCCTAAAAGTTCCGGTTGTCCACCGTGCGTTGCGGAAAGTACCGGCTCTAGATAGGAGTATAGCACATAAATCTTGGCATCAATCGATTTGGCAATATGTAATGCATAGAGGAACGCATTATTGGCGATTTCGGAAAAATCTGTAGGAAATAAGATGGCTCTCATAGTCGTTAATTTTGTGTTTGTTAAATTTACCAAATAATGGGCAAGGAATTAATGACCTTTATCATTATTTTATACCAACTGTAGCATGGAATTGTTTTATATCGTTATCCTAATATAGAATATTTATAGCAGGATTTGTATGAATAAAGCTTAGCTTCATCTATAGTTTTTTTAATTACAGAAGATTAGAGAAGACATAGGTGGGAATTTTAAGGAAATATCTCAGTAACAGTACAGCATTGAACCTAAGGACAGCTTTGGAGCAATGTGCTATGTCTAATTCTGAGAAGAGTAAATCCTTCCTATACAAGAAATTCTATGGTTATGTGATGGCTATCGTGATCCGCTATATGAAGCATGAAATGGAGGCTGAGGAGCTCGCCAATGAATGTTTTGTGAAAGCCTTCAATAAGATCGGGACCTTTTCATTGCATGAAGATCCCAATGTTTTAGAGAAGACTTTTAAGTCTTGGATAGCGAGGATCGCAGTTAATACGTCGATCGATGCCCTGCGGGTTCGGAAGCAGATGTATATGCTGGACGATTTGAGTAGTAGTGATACCATACATTATTCCGTAGATAATGGAAGCAGGTTGGAATATGAGGATATGCTTTCCTTGATACAGCAGTTGCCAGATATTCAGCGATCGATCTTCAACCTGTATGAAATTGAAGGTTATTCGCATGAGGAGATAGGGAAGGAGCTGGGAATCCCAGAGAGTACTTCCAGGACTTATTTGACAAGAGCGAAGCAAAAGTTGCGCAAATTGTATTTGAGTCAAATTGATTTAGAAAATATTAAATCCTGATTCGTTTAGATAATGGAAGAGAAGAATAAAAAAGATATTGTCGAACAGATCGTCGAAAAGATGAAATCCATGGAAGAGCTTCCATATAAGGAAGGTGCATGGGAGAATTTTCAGAGTCGATATGGTGCTGCCCCGGTTAAAAGGAACAAAACTTTCTATTGGGCTGCCAGCGCTGCGGCAATTTTATTGTTGGGAATTGGAACGGTTATGTATTGGCCGGAAAATACCTCTAACAATATTGATAATCAAATTACCGCTAACCAAGATCCTGTTGTAGACAATGAAACCGGTTTTCAAGATAACGGCGGTGACCAGGATGTTGTAAGCGGTCAGGATGAAAGTGTAATTGGTTCCCAAGGTAATTTAATTGCAAGTCAATCTGATTTGAATACTCCAGTACAAGGGAATGGCCTAATAGCTCAAGCGAGAGTTGAGGATGCAAATGCAGAGATTAGAGGTTACCAGGACCTGGGATTGATATCCAATTATTCAAATGATGGGATTTATCCGAGCGGTATCCAGATCCCTAATGCACTTCATTCCTATAATCTATCCAATAAAAGAGCGAAGATTGAAATGGATAACGACCTGAGAGGTTTCAGGGAAAATAATGTCAATAGCGAATTGGCATATCAAGCCCAAGAGGCAAAGAATGGTGCTGAGCCCTTAATAAAAAATAGGAAATTCAATTTTAGGGAGAAGTTTGATTTAGGGCTTTTCGTTTCTCCGAATTCCACCAATGAACGGTTCAATTTTGGAGGCGGGATGTTGTTAGCCTATAATATCAATAAGAATGTAAGTGTTAGGACTGGATTGGCTTACAATCGCTATGATGTTTCTCAAATGAAAGATCCAGTGGCGAATTCAGAAACTCCTGTAGTGGCCAGTAAAGATGCCCTGCAGAAAATTACGGCTAACGGTCTGACCCAGAATTTTGCAAGCAGTAATGCCATCATTCTACCGAATGTAAATGCAATTTCGGGAAATGTCCAAGCATTGGAAGTTCCCTTAGATGTTCGAGTAAAGTCTAAGTCTGGGTTTTATGCTTCCTCTGGTATAACTTATGCCGCTGTATTCAATCAGAACAGATATGCACATTATGTAGAGAATGCCAATACTGAATTGTTTGGCAATGGTCTTCCTGAGAGTGAGGCGGATGTAAAAACGGCTGTTAAGCAGGTTTCCAGAGCAATCAAGACAGAGGATGAAAACGTGAGCAGCAATGGATTTGGTGGTTTTGTCAATTTCTCCATCGGTAAAGAAATGAAGATGAACAAAAACATCAATCTTTCGGTTGAGCCTTATTTTAAAATGCCTGTAGGCAGTTTTAAAAGAGCAGATATGAATTATACCAACGGTGGTATAAGGATCATCACTAACTTCTAAGCTACAGTTGGTCGATACGGACCCAAGCCATTCCAGCAGAAATTGCTCCTTGTACTCCAGGATCACCGTCTTCAAAGACCAAGCAGTCGCTTGGATTGACATTTAAGTGTTCCGCAGCCAATAAAAAAGGTTGAGGAGAAGGTTTACCTTCAGGCGTGTCGCCTGCACAGACCAAAGTCTCATATCTTCCGACTACGTTAATGACATCCAAAGTAATGTTGAGGGTAGATCGGCTTCCACCAGAAACAATCCCAATTTTTCTTGATTCAGCAAAATCATAAAGGACCTGTCTGACAAATTCTACGGGTTGTGTCTTTTGAATAAAATGTTCAATAAAGATGGCAGACTTTCGTTTTGCAAATTCAAATCTATCCAAAGGAACTTGATAACGGGAAGAGATTTCATCTGCCACATCCACTGTAGGCCATCCTGCCGTTTCATCGATCAGATCGGGGTTCAATAGAATGCCGTGTTCCTTGGCAGTTTCTACATAAGCAGCTTTATGGGCATGCATATTATCTGCTAGGGTGCCATCGACGTCAAACAGTAATGCTTTGAAAGGGGATGCGATTTCTTTTAGTTTAAGGTATTTCTGATAATTTTCTTCCGTCATGCCGCAAAAATAAGAAAGTCTCCATGAATTGGAGACTTTCGTGATCATTTTATGGTCATACCTTGAATCAAGGTATGTGTGTTAATCTTATTTTTCAGATTTACGACGTTTCAGCTCTTTCATGATTAAGCTCAACTCACGTCCAGTCTGTCCACCTACGGAGGTGTTTTCCTGAGCTCGGCGGAACAGATAAGGCATTACTGATTTTACCGGTCCGTATGGCATATACTTAGCCACATTGTAACCTGCAGCTGCCAAATTGAAAGAAAGGTTGTCCGACATTCCTAAAAGTTGTGCGAAAAACACGTTAGGAAGATTGTGAGGGATGTTTCTTTTTTCAAGTTCATTAGCCAATAACCTGCAGCTTTCCTCATTGTGCGTACCTGCCATCAGGCCGACTGTACCAATGTTGTCAAGACAGAAGTCCACAGCGGCATTGTAATCGGTATCAGATGCTTTTTTGTTAGGTTGGATCGGAGAAGGGTAATTGTTCTCTTTTGCCCTTTCTCTTTCAATTTCCATGTAGGCACCGCGAACAAGTTTGGCACCAAGGTGGAAACCTTGAGTTTTAGCATAGGCAAAATCAGCTTTAAGGGAAGCTAATTTGTCATGACGGTACATTTGATAGGTATTATATACAATCGGGCTTTCCGAATTGTATTTTTCCATCATTTCTCTAGCGATATCATCAATGGTATCCTGGATCCAGGAGTGTTCAGCATCGATAAGCACGCGGATGTCGTTATCATAACAAGCTTTACAGATACGGTCACATCTCTCCATCAGGCGTTTGTATTCCGCTTGTTCTTCAGGGGAAAGTGATTCTTTAGCATCGATTTTGGCCAATAGGTCAATTCTTCCCAAACCAGTAGGTTTGAACACACAGAAGGAGATCAGAGGGTTTGCTTTAGCAGCTTCTACGGTCCTGAGGATTTCAGCGCAGCATGCATCGAAGCTTTCTTCCGAGTCTTCGCCTTCCACAGAATAGTCAAGGATAGTAGTTACATGACCTTTACCAAGGTCTTGGATTGCGGTTTGGCAATCTTGGATACTTTCTCCTCCACAGAACTGTTTGTAGATGGTGTTTTTGATAATGCCTTGAATCGGTAATCCGATATTCAACGAAAAGTTTGTAATTGGTGTCCCTATCTTAATTAGGGTATTGCTCGCGACCATTTTAAATAACCAATACGCTTTGTTAAGGTCTTTGTCGCTTTTGCCTTGAAAGGCAATTTCGGTGTTGTTAAAGTCAAGCTTTAAGGGTGAAGCTATGTCCATATTACTTTAATTTGATGTTGGTAAAATTAGGCTTTTTTTATGAATTAAAAACATAGTTATAATGTAAATACTGTCAATTAAAATTACTTTTGTTTATGCAAACGTTTACATTAGAAGGGGACTATATCCAATTGATCCAATTATTGAAAGTCATGAACTGGGTTGAGCATGGTGCCATGGCTCAATGGGTGGTGGAAGAAGGACTTGTAAAGTACAATGGCCAAGTCGATTACAGGAAAAGATTAAAAGTTAAGGTAGGAGATGTCGTGGAATTCGATGGGAATAAAGTGAAAGTTCAATAATTCTTAAGCTCTGTAAAATATCTGTTTACAGTTTTAAAAATCCAATTACATTCAATAAAAAAATCTATCTTTAGGTAGAAATTATATATGAAGAAGATTAATAGTTTAGGATACGAAGTCGTATTCGATGATGAGTTAGATGAACTGCAGTCCTTTCTCATTGATCATGATTATTCGCAACTCTTGATTCTCGTAGATCGAAACACGAATGATCATTGTTTACCTGTCATTCAGGCTGCCATACCTGATATTGTTGATTATGATATTATTGAGGTAGATCCAGGAGAAGAGAACAAGAACATAGACTTCTGTATAGGTGTTTGGAAAACCATGTTGGACTTTGGCGCCGATCGAAAAGCCCTCATGCTAAACTTAGGCGGTGGAGTAGTAACCGATATGGGCGGATTTGCCGCTTCTACCTATAAACGAGGTATTGATTTTTTAAATGTTCCTACAACCTTGCTTTCTCAAGTTGATGCCTCCGTGGGTGGTAAGACTGGAATAGACTTGGATAATGTAAAAAACATAATAGGTACGTTCAGCCAACCAAAGGCTGTGTTTATATCCAATAAATTTCTTGAAACATTAGATGACCGTCAGGTCCTTTCGGGATTTGCTGAGGTCATCAAGCATGGTTTGATCCAGGATAAAGATTTATTTAGCCGTTGCAAAACAGTTAGTTTGCCTGTTATACCTGAAGGTATGGTGTACGATTCTGTTGTCATTAAGAATAAAGTTGTTCTAGAAGATCCTACTGAAAAAGGCTTAAGGAAGATCTTGAATTTTGGACATACGATAGGACACGCTATTGAAGGATATTCCTTGGTAACTGATGTAAATCCATTATTACATGGAGAGGCAATTGCTATTGGAATGATTTGTGAAGCTTATCTTTCACATAAGGTTAACAATTTGGATAAAGCCGAATTGGATGAGATAGTCAATTACCTATTGTCAATCTATCCTAAATACAATTTAAATTCAGCAGTTTATCCTGAGTTATTGGCATTGATGAAGAATGATAAGAAGAATGAAGGCAATAAACTTGGATTTGCGCTGTTAAGAAAAATAGGAGATTGCGACTTCAATAAATATGTGGAAGAGGATTCCATCATTGAGAGTCTAGATTTTTATCAATCAAAAACCAAATAAATCAAATGAAAAGAATTTGCATACTGACCCTAGTCTGTTGTTTAAGTATCTGTTTTACTTTTGCTTCAGGAATTGTAAAGCCAAAGAAAGTTTTAGTTTTTACCAAGACAGCAGGTTTTAGGCATGACAACATTGAAGAAGGAGTGAAGGTCCTGACCAAATTGTTGAAGGATGAAAACATTGGAATGTTTCATACGGAGGATGCAAATGTCTTTTTAGCGGATTCATTAAAGGATTTTGATGCTGTTTTGTTCTTTAGTACTACCGGTACCATCTTAGATGAGCAACAAAAGGTTGCTTTCCAGAATTTTTTGAAATCTGGTAAAGGTTTTATGGGTGTTCATGCAGCGACAGATACAGAACACGACTGGCCATGGTACAATAATTTAGTAGGAGCATATTTTGCCAGCCATCCTGCTGTGCAAGAAGCGAAAATTGATGTAAAGAACAGGAAACATTTGGCTACAAAGCATTTACCAAAGGTATGGATGCATAAGGACGAATGGTATGACTTCTCCAAAGTTAAACCTGATCTTAAGATTTTGATGACCATCGATGAGAAATCCTATGAAAATGGAAAAATGGGTGATTTTCATCCCATAGCTTGGTACCAGAAGTTTGAAGGAATAAAAGTCTTTTACACAGGCTTAGGACATACGAAGGAATCTTTATACGAACCGAACTTCCAAAAACAGCTCGTGGGAGGGCTAAAATATGTTTTAGGTTATTAATTGATTCTCAATAAATGATAATAAAAAGGAGGTATTTTACCTCCTTTTTTTATTGTAAATAAATTGTTGCGGAAAAGTCTTGTTTATTAAAAATTATTCATAAATTAGTTCTAATTGTAAACTTAATTCTAAACAAAATCAATTCCTGTTAATATTGTATTATTCCATTTTTATATGAAGGAAAAGTACAGCAGAAATTTAAAAGTGTTTGATGTACACTTTGTTAACATTAAGCAGAGGGGGTGAAGTGAAAGGGAAAGTACCATAAATACCGATAACTTTAATAAACTAAATAACTTTAACTAACAGCTTATGACACACGAGTACTTAAATCCAATTAGTAAACCAAAATAACTTAAAAGACTACATTTCTTTTTAGGAAGATAGAAATCCCATAAATGGGATTTCTATGGCTTTAAATAATAAATATTTAATTCATGGCTTTGCTATGCCTTGAGATTAAGATTTATTGCATCATTGAACTAATAATTTAACAAACTAACTAACAAATTCTATTATGGGAAGATCAATGAAGTTCCATAGCAATTCTTTTATTCCCAAAAGACTGCTAAAAAATGGACTTCTGATTTCAATGGGCGTGCTCGCGATGAGCAGTGTCTCCGCATCAGAAGTTTCAATTTGGAATAAAATCGCTATGCATCCATTATATGCGATGCAAAGTCCAGTAAAAGGTAAGATTATTAACCAGGCAACTCAAGAGCCAATTGCTGGAGCTACCATTAAAATCGTCGGCAAGACGTCGAGTACCTCATCAGATGCTTCTGGAAATTTTGAAATCGATGCGCAAGCAAACGATGTCCTAATCATTTCCTATGTAGGTTTTGCTTCTGCTCGTTACACGATCAGCTCTACCACTCAACCAATTACCATTACGCTTACAGAAGATAGCAGTAATCTGGAAGAAGTGGTTGTAACTGGTTATGGTACGCAAAGGAAGAAAGATTTGACAGGATCCGTTGCAGTTGTAAACGTGTCGGAATTGAAGTCTCAACCTGCAGGTAGTGCCGTTGAAGCTTTGCAAGGACGTGCAACAGGGGTTCAGATTGTCAATGACGGTGCTCCAGGTTCAACTCCTCAAATCCGTATCCGTGGTTATTCAACCATTAACAACAACGAACCACTGTACATCATCGATGGTGTACCTTATGAAGGCAAGTTGAGCTGGTTGAACCAAAATGATATTGAAAGTATGCAGGTGTTGAAGGATGCTTCTGCAGCTTCAATCTACGGTGCCCGTGCGAACAATGGGGTTGTAATCGTGACGACCAAATCTGGAAAAGAAGGAAGTACCAAAATCACCTTAGATGCTTATGCAGGTGCAGGTGTTCCAAACAAGGGCTCCTTTCCCAAGATGCTGACTCCTCAGCAGATTTTGGATATCGACAATAAATTCAATGGAACGAGTTTACAGCTTCCTGACTATCTATTGGCCGGTTCTAAAACCAACTGGGATGTGACAGCAGCAGATGCGGACATGAACAAGTACAATTATTTTGCTAAAGATCGTGCATCGTTCTATCAAATTACTAAAGCCAATAAAGCAGGTACGAAGTGGTTTGATGAATTATCGCAAACTGCTCCAATCCAATCGTATCAATTAGCTGCCACGGGAGGAAATGAAACTTCTCAATATGCTTTCTCAGGAGGCTACCTTGATCAAAGAGGTAGTATTATACATACCGGTTTCCGTCGTTATAACGTAAGGACCAATACCCAATTCAATGCCTTCAATAAGAAACTAAGATTTGGTGAAAATCTTTCTTATGCTTATACAGAAGGTCATGGTATGGGTGTTAACCCAAATACTGCGGGTGGTTATCAGGGAGAAGGATCTGTATTGGGATTCGCTTACCGTATCCAGAACATTATCCCAGTGTATGATGAGGGAGGAAACTTTGCGGGTTCATTTGGTAAGGATTTAGGAAACGGTGAAAACCCAGTGGCTTTAGCTTATCGCGCTAAGGATAACATGAACCGTTCGAATTTCTTCTTCGGTAATGCATTTGCAGAGTACGACATCATCGATGGTTTGACATTACGCTCAAACTTCGGTTTGAGATATGAAAACTACAATGGCGTAAGTTACACTTATCCAAACCCAGAGTTCTCTGAAGGTAGTTTCAATAACGGTATGAGTGAGTACCAGGGATATACCACAGAATGGACTTGGACCAATACGTTAAACTACAAACCTAATCTAGGTGAAGATCATAGTCTTAACGTAATGGTAGGTACTGAGGCCATCAAAAACCGAAACCGCGGTATTGATGGAAGTAGGAATGGTTATTTTATCATGAACAGTTTAGACTATTTGTATCTAAATGCAGGTAGTTCGAACTTCAACAATAATGGTTCAGGTTCAATTGGAAGTATGTTCTCATTGATGGGAAAAGCAGACTATGCTTACAAAGACCGTTATTTATTGAGTTTAATTGCTCGTCGTGATGGTTCATCCAATTTCGGTGAAAACCATTTATACGGGGTATTCCCAGGGGTAAGTGCTGCATGGCGTATTTCTCAAGAGGAGTTTGCTAAAAGCGCAGAATGGTTAACTGACTTAAAACTTCGTGCAGGTTACGGGGTGACAGGTAACCAACGTATCCCAGGATTCCAGTATTTGAACAGATATTTAGCTTCCTTGACAGAATCTTCATACCCGATCAATAATGGTGTAGTGAATGGTATCTGGCAAAACTCTTACTCTAACCCAGATATTAAATGGGAGCAGGTTAAATCATTGAACGTAGGTTTGGACTTCACGGTATTGAACGGTGATTTAGACGGATCGATCGACTGGTTTGACAAGAAAACAACTGATATGTTGTTCTTGGTTCCACTTCCAGCTGCTGCTGCAGGTAGAGCTGCCTCTCCGTACCAAAATATCGGTGATATGAGCAACAAAGGATTTGAGTTCTCTTTGGGCTACCACTATGGACACAGACAAGAGAAACCATTTACTTTGGATTTAGCTGCTAATTTCTCAAACTACAAAAACGAAGTGGTTGCATTAGCTCCAACCGTATCACAGGTTAACTATGGTGCCTTCCGTTCTATGGAAACTTCAATCTTACAGAAAGGTCAACCATTCGGTTCATTCTATGGTTATCAAGTAACCGGTATCTATCAAAGTGTGGATGATGTAAATAATTCACCTTCATATGATGATGCAAGACCAGGAGGTTTGAAATATGCAGACATAAATGGAAACGGTGAGATCGACCCAGGTGATAGAACTATTATTGGTAATCCACACCCAGACTTCACTTATTCATTGAATATTAACGCTGCTTACAAAAACTTTGACGTATTGTTATACTTCTATGGTTCCCAAGGAAATGACCTGTATGAAGCTACTCGTTACTTTACAGACTTCGGGGTATTCCGCGGACAAAAGAGCGTAAGGGTATTAGATGCATGGAGTGAATCAAACAAAGGTAGCAATATCCCATCTCTACCTAATCCAGCTGACAAAACAAGTGCGATGGAATACGCAACATCCTCTTATTATGTACAGGATGGTAGTTTCTTGAAGCTTAAGAATTTCCAAATTGGATATAACTTACCAACTAAAAAGCTGTTTGGTGAGAACACTACATTCAATAGGTTAAGATTATATTTAGGTGTTACCAACTTATTCACGATTACCAAATACGAAGGCTTAGATCCTGAGGTTTCAGCTACTCCATCTGCCTACCCAGCATTGGGTGTTGACTTTGGGGTATATCCACAGGCTCGTCAGTACACATTTGGACTTAATTTAGGATTTTAGTAGGTAGAGAATATTAAATAGAACAATCATGAAACGAAATAAATTAATGATTCTTTTAGGCGCGGGAATGCTACTTGTTACTTCCTGTGGAAAAGAATTTTTACAGAAATTACCTCAAGGCCAGTTGTCTGAGCCTCAGGTAGGGAATAAAGATGGTGTGGAAGGTGCGCTGATCGGTGCATACAGTATTTTAAATGGTAATGTAAGTGGCACTTGGGGCAACTATGCTTCTGCACCTAGCCAGTGGCTATTTGGTGAAGTTGCATCGGACAATGCACACAAAGGTTCGGAGCTTACCGACCAGACACCAATGAACATGATCGAAACCTATAATGCGATCAGTACAAATGACAACCTGTCCCAAATGTGGCAAGTATACTTTGAAGGGATTTTACGCTGTAACAATACCTTGAAGTTACTTACCGCAGATCAAGCAGGACCAAAGGAAATCTCTGCCGAGCGAGCTAAGGAAATCGAAGCTGAGGCAAAAATGTTGAGAGGCCATTACAACTTCTTCCTATGGAGGATTTTTAGAAATGTCCCAATCATTACCGAAGCAACGACTACTGCTGAAGCACAGACCATTCCAAATGACAAGGATATTACTCCGGCTATTGAAGAGGACTTCAAATTTGCGGTCGCTAATTTGCCAGCTACCAAAATCAAAGATGAGTTTGGTCGTATGGACAAAAATGCTGCAAAAGCATATTTAGGTAAGCTTTATCTATACCAAAAGAAATACGCTCAAGCATTGACTTTGTTTAAAGAGGTTATGGCAGGTAAGGATATCACGACCATGCCTTACTGGAATAACTTTGATGTAACGAAAGAAAACGGACCTGAAGTGGTGATGGTTTCAAAACACGCCATCAATTCCAATGGTGCTGCTGATAACTCCAACGTAGGGGATATGTTATCCGGTCTGTATGGAAGTTCACCAGTAGGATGTTGTGGATTCTATCAACCAACTATTGATTTGGTAAATTCATTCCAGGTAGATGCCAATGGTCTTCCATTATCAACTACCGCTTACCGTGCTACTCCATACCTTTCCGATTTGAAAAACCCAACAGATTCATACGTATTAGATGTGAACTTGAAATTCGACCCGCGTTTAGATTATACCGTTGGTCGTAGAGGTGTTTCATATTTGGACTATGGAATTATGCCAGGTAATGCATGGATCCGTGACGCTAAATACGCTGGACCTTTTGTAACCATCAAAACCATGATCCCTGTATCTCAATTTGCTACCAATGCAGCTCCGGGAGCCAATTACCTTACCGGTTTGGATGTGAATATCATCCGTTTAGCTGATGTGTGGTTGATGGCTGCAGAATGTGAGGTTGAAGCAAATAACCTTCCAGGAGCTTTGAAATTGGTGAATGATGTTCGTAAGCGTGCTGCTACGCTTCCTGCAAAGAAAACAGGAACCGGTGCCAATGCCGCAGCATATAACGTAAAGCCATATCCAGCCTTTGCATCCCAAGCTGATGCACGTACTGCCGTAAGAACGGAGCGCCGTATCGAATTGGCAATGGAAGGACACCGTTTCTTTGACCTTGTACGTTGGGGAGTAGCTAAATCAGTATTAGAAAGCTATTCAACATTTGAAGGTTCATTTCTGCCTGCATACAAAGGTTTAACCTTCTCTGCAAACAGTGAATACTGGCCTGTTCCTCAGGTAGAGATCGACCGTAGCAACGGTGCTTTAAAATAGAACTATTAGGTTAATTCAATAAAAGAAGATGGGGCTGGTCGAAAGATCAGCCCTTCTCTTTTTCTATAAAATCTTTGTTTCATACTTCCTTAAATTCTAAACAATGATTATGTTTACAATATGAGAAGCATACTAATCCTAATGGGGTTATTGGCCTGCTTGACAACCAAAGCGCAATCTACCCTCAACCTAAATGATGAATTCCAAAAATCAACCGTTTTACCAAAGCATTACTACGGCTTTAGTCTTTACGATGTCGATCAACAACGCTTTGTTTACAACCATAATCAGGACAAACATTTTACTCCAGCATCAAATACCAAGGTTTTCACTTTATTTGCCTCCCTAATGCTCATTGGTGATTCTATCCCAGGGATTGCATATGTTGAACGTGGAGATTCCTTGATTTTCTGGGGAACCGGTGATCCTAGCTTCTTACATCCAAGGTTAGATAATGGAAGAGTATATAACTTCTTAAAAAACAGCAAGAAAAAACTATTCTACTCAAGTTCTCCTACGCAAGAACCAACCTACAGAAACGGTTGGTCGATCGAAGACTATGAATTCTACTACCAACCAGAACTGTTTCCTTTTCCGATCTATGGTAATGTTGTGCAGTTTAGGGAGGTTGATGGCAGACTCAGATTATTCCCTTCCTATTTCGAACGCGATGTCAAACAGCTATCTGATACAACAACTCGATATAGAATACATAGAGCAATGGAGAATAACAGCTATGAAATCAATGAGCTTCCTTTGCCTAAGAATTATGTCAATGAAAAACCTTTCCGCCCTAGTGATAGCCTTTTGGTGCTATTGCTACAGGATACCTTGAAAAAGGATGTCGGATTGGTAAATCAGAAGCTGCCTCAAGATTTCAAGATCTATAATTCTGTAGAAAAAAGAGCAGTAGAGCGTGAAATGATGCTTCCAAGTGATAATTTTTTGGCTGAGCAACTAAACATGGTTGCATCCTTCTTGAAATACAATAGCTTCAAAACAGAAGACTTGCGCCAATATATGACCGACACCTATTACAGCAAATTAAGTGATAGCATTGAATTGAGAGATGGTAGCGGTTTGTCGAGTTACAATAAAATAACACCAAGGAGTATGGTGGAGGTTTTGCTTCAGATCAGTAATGAAGTCCGTGATGAGAACGCCAAGCTATATTTATTTCCAGCAGGAGGATTAGAAGGCACGCTAAAGAATGTTTACCCAACACCGGGAGGAAAGGCCTTTGTTTGGGCTAAAACAGGAACAATCAACAGTGTTCACTGTCAGAGTGGTTATATCATAACCAAACGAGGTAAGCGCTATGTTTTTTCTTTTCTGAACAATAATTACTTGGGGAGTTCAAGTCCAGTTCGCAAGGAAATGGTACGGATAGTTACCCATATCTACGAAAATTTTTAAACCAGTTCTAAAATCAAATGGTATATTCGCATAAGCAAATCTTATGAAAATATTCAAGAAGAATGATAAAAGATTAATCAGATCATGGTCCATGTACGATTGGGCCAATTCTGCCTATAATCTGGTCATCAACTCCACCATTTTTCCAGTATATTATACGGCCATCACGAAAAATCCGGAAACCAATGACACGGTTTCCTTTTTTGGTATTGAGGTCATTAATACTGCACTATCCAATTTCGCACTTTCCATTGCTTATTTATTGATGGCTTTAGGCTTGCCGTTTATTTCAGCATATTCTGATGCGGCAGGAAAGCGTAAGTTCTTCATGAAGCTCTTTACCTATATCGGTGCCATTGCCTGCATGGGATTGTTTTTCTTTAAGATAAATACCTTGGAATGGGGGATCTTCTGCTATGCAATAGCTGCTATGGGCTATATTGGCGGAGTAGCCTTCAATAATTCCTACCTGCCTATTATTGCTACGCCAGATCAGCAGGATAGGGTCAGTGCACAGGGATTTGCCTATGGCTATGTTGGATGTGTGACACTTCAGATCATTTGTTTCGTGTTTATTTTTAAACCAGAGTGGTTTGGGATCAGCGATGCTTCTTTCCCTGCAAGATTTTCATTTCTATTGGTGGGACTTTGGTGGTTGCTGTTCGCGCAGATTCCATTCCGATTCTTGCCAAGAAATAGACCTACTGTAGGTTCTGAGCGCTTGCCTTTCTTTACGAAAGTGAAGAAGGAATTCAGCAGTGTATTGGGACAAATAAAACAGATCGAAGCCATCAAGACCTTTTTACCGGCCTATTTTTTCTATTCCATGGGAATTCAGACGCTATTGATCGTTGCTGCGGCATTTGGAGAAAAAGTGTTGAATTTAGGTGCAAGTAAACTGATTGCATCCATTTTATTGATACAGATCGTAGCAATTGGTGGGGCATACATCATGTCTGTTGCAGCCAAAAGGTTTGGAAACATCAAGGTTTTGCTTGTTGTGGTGTTCTTCTGGATACTGATTTGCTGTGCCTCATTCTATATGACTACGGAATATCAATTTTACGGAATGGCCTTTGCTGTAGGATTATTGATGGGAGGGATACAGTCCTTGTCTAGGTCGACCTATTCTAAGCTTATCCCAGAACATATTGAAGATACCACATCCTTCTTTAGTTTCTATGATGTTTCGGAGAAGGTAGCCATAGTGATCGGCTTATTCAGCTTTGGTATCATTGAACAGATCACGCAAAACATTCGATATTCGGCATTGTTCCTGTCTGTATATTTTATCATCGGGTTTTTGTTGTTGTTTCGTGTTTTAAAATTTAATAAATTACAGATTATTGAAAGCGATTAATGCATAAAGTAGAGTTATTTATCCCTTGTTTTATTGATCAATTATATCCTGAAACAGCCTTTAACACCGTAAAACTATTGGAGAAGGCAGGTTGCAAGGTCATATACAATACCGATCAGACCTGTTGTGGACAACCAGCATATAATGCCGGATTTTGGGATGATGCCAAGAAAATTGGCCAGAAGTTCCTGAATGACTTTCATGAAGAACATCCCATCGTCAGTCCATCGGCATCCTGTGTGGGAATGGTTAGGGGAGGTTATGATGATCTTTTTACCAATTCCATTGAGCACAATAAGTGCAGGGCCATACAGCGCAATATTTTTGAAATCAGTGATTTCTTGGTCAATGTTCTGCAGAAGGAATACTTCGGGGCAGAATTAGTCGGGACAGCGGTCTATCATGATTCCTGTTCAGCATTACGGGAGTGCAAGATCAAGGATGAACCAAGGCGCTTATTAAGCCATGTAGGAGGATTGGATATCGTAGAAATGAGAGATCAGGAAACATGCTGCGGTTTCGGTGGTACCTTTGCGGTTAAATTTGAAGGAATATCGACGGCCATGGCGGAACAGAAAGTTCAAAACGCCCTGGATGTCAAGGCGGATTATATTATATCTACTGATTCGTCCTGCTTATTGCAATTGCAGGCTTATATTGAAAAAAATCAACTTCCCATTAAGACCATGCATCTTGTCGATGTATTGACTTCTGGATGGGCTAATATCTAATAACTTTATATAACAAAATCATGAGTTCAAGAAGAGAGTTTTTAAGAAACTTAGGTCTAGTAACAGCTGGAGTAACATTAGCACCTTCGCTAGATGTATTCGCTGCTAAGAAAGACTGGTTTCAAATTTCATTAGCGGAATGGTCTTTACATAAAAAACTATTCAAAGGGGATTTGAAAAATATTGATTTTCCTGAGTATACAGCAAAAAACTTTGGTATCCATGGAGTTGAATATGTAAATCAATTCTTCAAGGATAAAGCTAAGGATATGACTTACTTAAAAGATTTGAATAACCGTGCTAAGGACAATGGCGTGAAAAACGTATTGATCATGGTGGACGGGGAAGGAAGTCTAGGAGATCGTGATGAAACTAAACGCAAGCAGGCTGTAGAGAACCATTACAAATGGATCGATGCCGCTAATTTCCTTGGATGTCATGCCATCCGTGTAAATGCTGCGGGTGAAGGAACTAAAGAAGAAGTTAAGGAACAAGTGGTTAAAAGCTTGTGTACCTTAGCTGATTATGGAAAAAAAGGGAAGATATCTGTAGTCGTTGAAAATCATGGTGGAATTTCTTCCCACGGTGATTGGTTGGCAGATGTATTGAAAACTGTAGGTAAGAAAAACTGTGGTAGTTTACCAGATTTCGGTAACTTCTATGAGTACGACCGCTATCAAGGGGTTAAGGATTTAATGCCGTATGCTAAAGGCGTAAGTGCTAAATCTCATGCTTTCGATGCGAATGGTAATGATACGGGAATCGACTATGCCAAAATGATGCAGATCGTTAAATCCGCTGGCTACAATGGTTATGTAGGTATCGAATTTGAAGGTGATAAGATTTCTGAAGACGAAGGAATCAAATTAACAAAGGCTTTATTGGAGAAATTCAAATAATAGTCAAGAATATGATAGAAAGAGGCAAGGATTTATATTCTTGCCTCTTTTTTATTTGATTTAACCAATTCCATGTTTTGTCGTAGCATCGTAATAAATTGTTTACACAACTATTTTATTTTTTATTTTCCGAGAATTCGCTGTTACTGCCTTTTGATTTTAATTGAAATTCTAAAAACAAGAAAAATAAATTTATTTCTAAAAAAGTATAGATTCTTTACCTTTTTTACGCTCTAATTTGTGTTGCGTTTCAAAAATATCAACAGAAGGATTGTTTTCATTTAAATCTTTCATTAAAAAAATTAATAGGACTTTGGTGGATTGATTAAACTTTTGGCTGAAATTGATATCTTAACAATTGAATGTTAAATACCGATAGGCCTGTTAACTTAGTATTAATTGTAAATAAAAATTTGTTAATTTGCTATCCGTAAAAAATATTGTTCTAAAAAAATCTTAATTAACGTAAATATCAATAACCGATGAATCAAGAAAAAGACCAAGAGTTGGTCCAGCACCTTGCCAAACAAGGAGTTGACGACAAAATGGTAATGGGACATCCTGCAAGTCTATTTGTCCTATTCTTTACTGAGATGTGGGAGCGTTTCAGTTATTACGGAATGAGAGCCCTTCTGACCGTATTCCTAATCACTGAAATTTCTAAGCAAGGCTGGGGATGGAGCAATAAAGATGCCATGGAATTGTATGCTTGGTATACAGGCTTGGTTTATTTGACACCATTAATTGGAGGGATGATTGCCGATAAGTTGACCGGTTACCGTAAAGCCATCCTTTTAGGTGCCTTAATCATGACCCTAGGTCATGCCTCAATGGCTCTCGAAGGGACTTCGCAATCCTTTTTCTATGTCGGACTTGTCTTGATGATCTTAGGTAATGGTCTATTCAAACCAAATATTTCATCCATGGTAGGTCAGTTATATCCAGATACATCTGCGAAAAAAGATGCAGGTTATACAATTTTCTACATGGGTATTAACTCAGGTGCATTCTTAGGAATGTTATTATGTGGTTATATCGGTGAAAAAGAGGGTTGGCATTACGGATTTGGATTAGCTGGGGTATTTATGTTCTTCGGTATGATCCAATTCTATTTCGCACAAAAGATCTTTGGTGTAATCGGTGAAAAACCAGGTACTGTTCATTCACCAGAAGAACATGTCCACAACATTCAGGAAGAAGACCATACGCCTAAAAACGTGGTTAGAGACCGTTTGGTAGTGGTAGCCGTATTGATGATTGCCAGTATCTTTTTCTTCTTTGCCTTTGAGCAAGCCGGTGGATCGATGACCATTTTTGCAAAGAACTACACCCAACGTGTCCTTGATGGGGATACCGGTGAGATCTTTAAATGGGTAGATGCAGCCTTGACCATATTCCCGATCCTGATCGTAACATATGTCCTTTTCAAACTATCACAACAGATTTTCAGCAAGTATCCTTTGACCGTAATTTTTACAGCCATCTCTTTTGCTATCATCTGGGCATTGGGTATTTGGAAAGTGAATAAGGAATTCTCTGTTGAAACGACAGAAGTTACAGTTTCTTGGTTCCAGATCTTGAACTCCTTCTTTATTATCACGCTTGCTTCTTCCTTTTCTAAATTATGGGAAAAGGTATGGAATCCTTCAGGTCCAGTGAAGTTTGCTTTCGGATTGATCTTGGTAGCCGTAGGTTTCCTTGCTTTGGCATATGGATCGATGTCTATCCCTTCAGGTGCGCAGACAGCCTCAGTGAGCATGATCTGGTTAATCTTGGCCTATTTCTTTCATACAACTGGAGAATTATGTGTATCGCCGGTAGGTCTTTCTTATGTAAGTAAGCTTTCGCCTAAGAAATTTGCTGGTTTGTTATTTGGATTATGGTTCACTGCCTCTGCGATTGCTAACTTTATCGCAGGTATGACCGGTTCATTTATTGATAAGATTACCGAAACTTACTCGATGACCGTTTTCTTCTTGATCATCGCAGCTCTTCCAATTTTGGTTGCTTTCCTATTGTTGATCTTTAATGGTAAATTAAAGAAAATGATGCATGGCATCCAATAATTGAAGATTTTAATTCATTTTGAAAAATTTTTGAAACAAATATAAAAGCCGAATCCTAACAACATTCGGCTTTTTTCATTCAAAATAATAGACCCTTAGAGGCCTTAAGAAAATTTAACCTTAAAATTGAATCCTAAGGAATCCTGAAAGTTTTTTTATTTTTACAAATTCAAACTTAGCGTTTGATTGAAATTACAGTTTATGAGTCAAGCTTCAGATGCTTCTTTTTCAGAAGAATTAGAAAAACAGGGAATCGATGGAAGCCTTGTATTAGGTCACCCATCAGGTTTATTTGTTTTGTTTTTCACAGAAATGTGGGAGCGTTTTTCCTTCTACGGAATGCGCGTGTTACTTATCAATTTTTTAACCA
Organism: Sphingobacterium sp. NPDC055431; assembly: GCF_053644255.1. Lineage (NCBI taxonomy): Bacteria > Pseudomonadati > Bacteroidota > Sphingobacteriia > Sphingobacteriales > Sphingobacteriaceae > Sphingobacterium > Sphingobacterium sp. NPDC055431. The sequence continues at coordinate 198,594 of NZ_JBSHLH010000004.1, read as the reverse complement.
GTGCAATTATTTCAGGTAGTCCATTTTCCGGATGGGGTTGGGATCCAGTCCAAGCCGGTGCATTATATGGTACCTATGCCATGTTGCTGTATATCTCACCCATATTTGGTGGTATTTTAGCCGATAAGTATTTGGGGTATCGATATGCCATCGTTATCGGGGCTGCCATCATGACCCTAGGGCACCTGTTCATGGCTTTTGATACGCCGCTGTTTCTTTATCTAGGTCTCGGAGCATTGGTTGTCGGTACGGGATTCTTTAAGCCGAATATGACCTCCATATTATCCGAGATGTACAAGAAGTTCCCTCAGAAGAAAGATGCTGCCTACACCATATTCTATATGGGGGTGAATTCAGGCGCTTTCTTTGGTATGATGCTTTGTGGTTATTTAGGGGAAAAGGTCGGTTGGCATTGGGGTTTTGGTTTAGCAGGTATCTTTATGTTTTTAGGAACATTACAGTTCTGGTATGCCAAGCCAATCTTCGGAAAGGTTGGAGATAAGCCAACGGCAGAGATAAAAGCAGAAAAAGCTGAAGCTGCAGCCTTGGCAAATCCAGATGATAAACCAAATCCATTTACAAAATTAGATATCTTCCTGATTGTTATCATGACCATCCTAGGATTGGGTTATGCATTCAATGACCCACTATCTAAGATTTCAGGCATTGATATCTTCTCCAGTCTTCAGATGGGATCTATGGCTGGCCAAAATGTTGCCATATTTGCAGCATTGATCATCTTCCTGTTTGTTGTTATTTCAAGATTGTCCAGATATACAAAAGTTGTTCGAGACCGATTGATTGCCGTCATAATCTTTGCGTTTTTCGTTATCTTCTTTTGGATGTCCTTTGAGCAAGGTGCCTCTTCCTTGGTCATTTTCGCTCGGGATAGTGTCGATAGAAGTTTATCAGGAAATTCCCTAACTATTTTCAATGTGGTCAATAGCTTATTGACTATCGTTCCATTAATCTTCGTGACCTATGCGGTCACCATGCTAACCAAAAAGACTTTTGGCAAAGCACCACTTTCCAATATAGTTCAGGTGATTTGTTTTACAGCAGTATGGGGTTTAGCCTTATGGATGCTGTACCGTGAGTTCACTGCCGAATCTTCAGAAATTGCGGTTTCATGGTTTTCCATCATGAATTCCTTCTTTATCATCACATTTGCCAATTTTGTGTCTAAAATATGGGATTCCAAATATAATCCACCAGCAACCGTGAAATACGGAATGGGCTTGATTGTCATGGCGATAGGTTTCGGGTTATTGGCCTTTGGTGCAAATGGACTTCAAGAAGGCGTAAAGGTTTCTATGGTCTGGTTGATTCTGGCCTATATGTTCCATACCCTTGGCGAGCTCTGTCTTTCACCGGTAGGTCTGTCCTATGTTTCTAAACTTGCCCCTGCCAGGATGATAGGATTTATGTTCGGGATGTGGTATTTGGCATTGGCTATCGGAAATAAATTAGCGGCCATTATTGGTGGGCAAATTGAAATCATTACCAATCAGTATTCCTTGAGTACGTTTTTCTTGATATTTACCATTGTGCCGATCGGAGCTGGGATTATCGTGATGTTGCTCCACCCAATCGTGAAGAAGCTGATGCATGGCGTAAAATAGAATCTTAATACAATTAATATAATGGCTACTGAGGCGCATAAAACTCTTGAGGAGATTCAAGATTTTAAAGGCAAATATCCGAAACAGATCTGGAGACTTTTCTTTTCCGAGATGTGGGAGCGATTCTGTTTTTACGGAATGCGCGGGATGTTGGTCTTCTTTATGATTACACAACTGAATTTTGGCGAAAAAGAAGCCAATCTTCAATATGGAGCTACCCAGGCATTTGTTTATGCCTTTACCTTCATCGGGGGGCTCTTCGCAGACAAAATCCTAGGTTTCAGAAAATCCCTCTTTTTTGGAGGATTATTGATGATCGTGGGGTCTGTGTTACTAGCAATTGATACCCACCAATTTTTCTTCTTTGGTTTGGCCTTTATCATTATAGGTACAGGATTCTTCAAACCTAATATTTCAACCATGGTAGGGGAGCTCTATAAGGATAATGACAACCGCCGTGATGCCGGATTTTCACTGTTCTATGCAGGGATTAACCTAGGTGCATTTTTAGGTGGATACATCTGTGTTGCTATTGGAAAGGGCTACATGTTGAGTTCTGTCATTGATGAGGCTTACCGTTGGAATGTCGCTTTTGGTCTTGCTGCCTTAGGTATGTTGATCAGTTTGATCAATTTCCAATTTACCAAGCATGAGTTAGGACCGATTGGTCTGCAACCTGGACATCCAGATGCTATTGTTAAGACTAAGCCCCTCCCAAAATGGGTGGAATATGCCGTGTATGCGAGTACCTTGATTTTCGTGCCCTTGATCCAAGTGATGGTCTCCAAAACCGAGTACACAGACTATTTTATGTATACCATTGGTCCATTGACTTTGATCTATCTTTTCTATGAGATGTCCAAAGTCGAGAAAAAGGAACGCCATAAATTGCTTGCCGCATTGATATTCATTTTATTTTCTATTGTATTCTGGGGTATCTACGAACAGAGTGGAGGTTCATTGAGCATCTTTGCCGCCAATAACCTAAATGATTCTGTGGCAGGCGGAGCTTTCCGTTTGGACCCTAATGGAGTCAATAACTCAGGTGGGGCATTCTTCATTATTATTTTGGCACCGCTGTTTGGACTGTTATGGTTGTGGTTAGCAAAAAGGAAAATCGAACCCAATACCATTATTAAATTTGGTTTAGGCTTTATCTTCCTTGGCTTGGGCTATTATGTATTGTTCGCTACGCGTTTCTTCGCGGTTGAAGGTATGACATCCTTAGACATATTTACTGCGGCACTATTGGTGATTACGATAGGGGAGCTTTGTCTTTCACCAATAGGTCTATCCATCATGACCAAATTATCCCCAGCTAAACTACAAGGGATCATGATGGGAATGTGGTTTTTGGCCAGTGCCTATGGGCAATACGTTGCGGGTCTAATCGGAGCCAATATGGCCGAAGCCCGAGAAGGTGCATCTTTGATGGATAAGCTATTGACATATACCGAAGGCTATAAGCAATTGGGCTTATATTCCTTGATCGCAGGTGCAATCTTGATTATTCTATCTCCATACATTAAGAAATTAATGCATGGCGTAAATTAATATTTAATTCAACAATTAATCAAAGGCCGGGTGAGAAATCATCCGGCTTTTTTGTATGTGTTAATTAATCCTGTATTTGGTCTCAACGGATATCGAGCGAAACCCAGATCCCGCTCGACCATCGGAATAGATCTTGGCCCATCCTCCAATCCATTCTATCCTGGTTCTCGCCCAAATCTTGGTCCATCCTCTAATCACTTGCATCCTGGTTCAATCCCCCAATATCTTCTGGTACCGAACCCAATTGTTTGAGACTAATTGCTTAACTTTACGCCATCAAAATTTAAGGCGTGTCAGATAGCATTGTAATCATTCCTACATATAACGAAAAGGAAAACATAGAACGAATCATACGAAAGGTCTTTTCATTAGAAGTAGATTTTCATATCCTTATCGTTGATGATGGATCTCCGGATGGAACTGCAAATATCGTGAAAGAACTTCAGGCTACTGAATTCGCTGATCAGCTCTTTATCGAAGAACGAAAAGGTAAATTGGGATTAGGTACAGCCTATATCCATGGGTTCAAATGGGCTTTGCAGCGTTCGTACGAATTTATCTTCGAAATGGATGCTGATTTTAGCCATAATCCAGATGACCTGATCCGTCTGCGTGAGACCTGTAAAACAGGCGCTGCCGATATGGCGATTGGTTCCCGATATATTAAGGGTGTAAATGTAGTAAATTGGCCTATGAACAGGGTTTTGATGTCTTATTTTGCATCAGCTTATGTTCGGTTGATTACCCGGATCAAAATTCAGGATGCTACAGCAGGCTTTGTTTGTTTTAGGAGAGAGGTTCTAGAAACCATACCTTTAGACAAAATAAAGTTTGTGGGTTATGCCTTTCAAATTGAAATGAAGTTCACGGCCATACAATATGGTTTCAATGTTGTGGAAATTCCTATTATTTTTACAGATAGGACCTTAGGTACTTCAAAAATGAGCACCAAGATATTTAAAGAAGCTTTCTTTGGAGTAATCCAGATGAAAATCAATAGCTTGTTTAAAAAATACGAGAGATAATTGTTCACTAAAGATTTGTGTTCTAAGATATGAATGAAAACCTTGACCCCAATCCTGAAAGATTAACCTCGACTGATAAAGACTTGGAGAGGGTGCTTCGTCCGCAGACTTTCGAAGATTTTACCGGTCAGGCTAAGATATTGGAGAACCTTTCCATCTTTGTTAAAGCAGCTAAGCTCCGTGCCGAAGCGCTTGACCATGTACTGTTACATGGCCCTCCCGGATTAGGCAAAACTACCTTATCCCATATCATTGCCAATGAAATGGGCGTAGGGATCAAAATAACTTCAGGACCTGTATTGGATAAACCGGGCGATCTAGCTGGGCTATTGACTAATCTTGAAGAGGGAGATATTCTTTTTATTGATGAGATACACCGTTTAAGCCCCTTGGTTGAAGAATATCTGTATTCCGCAATGGAGGATTTCAAAATCGACATCATGCTCGAAACGGGTCCAAATGCACGTTCTGTGCAGATTTCTCTAAATCCTTTCACCTTAGTGGGAGCAACGACACGTTCTGGTTTATTGACAGCACCGCTAAGGGCTCGTTTTGGAATCAATTCCAGGTTGCAATATTATGATTCCAAACTATTGACGGATATCGTCATGCGTTCTGCCCAGATATTAAAGGTTCCTATTTCGGAAGAAGGGGCTTATGAAATTGCCAGAAGAAGTCGAGGAACCCCGAGGATCGCCAATGCTCTTTTGAGAAGAACACGTGACTTTGCACAAATCAAAGGAAATGGATCTATTGATAAAGCCATCGCTCAATTTGCCCTTAATGCCTTGAATGTGGATGAACATGGCTTGGATGAGATGGATAATCGTATCTTGAGTACCATTATCGAAAAATTCAAAGGTGGACCTGTAGGGCTAAAAACCATTGCCACCGCCGTGGGAGAGGATGAAGGGACCATTGAAGAAGTGTATGAACCATTCTTGATCCAAGAAGGCTATATCATGCGCACTTCAAGAGGAAGGGAATGTACGGAATTAGCTTTTAAGCATTTGGGGAAGACACATTTCAATAAAGGAAATACCTTATTTTAATCCCATTTTAGCTAATCTATTTAAGATATAGGTACCTCTGCTCCTTAAAGCAGGGGTATTTTCTTTTTCTAGGCTCAGTTCAATGATAAGCTTTAATTCTTTCGCAACCCATTCAAAAGAAGGGATTAACCTATACAGGATATCGAAGGCATTGACCTTTACAGCAACAGGACAATCGTTCAGGTCAATGATGGCAAAGCTCTTTGCCAGGATTATTTCTCTTTCTTTCTCAGTTAAGGTGATACATGTGTTGGATTTGGATAGCATCCACATCAATAGCTTAGTATAGCTCCTTAAACTGCTCCAATTTTTCAGGTCTCGATAATTTATTATCAATCTTTTATAGATAGCATTAAAGTGTTCTGGGTTCTTCAATAGGATATGTTCCATTGCCCAGGCACTGCGAAAACATAAGCGGGGATTATTCTCTTCTATACTCCATTGAAGAAGTTGATCTAGGCTGATTACCTTTAAAATTTCCTTATTTAAATCAGAAGCCCCAAAATGCATTAGGGCTTCTTTAAATTTATCTTCAGTTTTTTCGCTCATATTTTACCCACTAAAATGGATCATAAAATAAGGATAAAAACTGTTTATATAAAAATGGAATTTTTATTTGAGCGGTTTTTCCCGATTCATTTCCATCATATCGACTTCATTCATTTCAGATGCACCTAAGAGATGCTGACTGAAGTAATCTGCCATTCTCCAAAAGAAATATTCGGTCATATCGCCAAATCCATGTCTTTGACCTGGCAATAATAGGAAATCAAACCTTTTATTGGCTCTGATTAAAGCATCTACCATGCGGATTGAATTCGCTGGATGCACATTATTGTCAATATCCCCAGTTACGATCAATAATTTTCCTTTTAAATTCTTTGCCAGTTCTGTGTTCCGTTGGATATTATAGCTAAAGGTGGTGTCGCCTTTTGCACTGATTTCTTCTTTCACGCCGTGGTGCCTTTCGCTCCACCAACGGTTATAGATGTTGTTTTCATGGTTACCTGCGCCAGAAACAGCGACCTTAAAGAAATCTGGGTAGACCAACATAGCGGCCGTAGACATGAAACCTCCGCCTGAATGCCCGGTAATCCCAACTTTACTGATATCTATAAACGGATATTTATCGGCTAATTGTTCAGCTGCGACCTTTTTATCTTCCAATCCATAATCGCGAAGGTTTCCATAACCATAGGTATGGTACCATTTTGAACGGGAAGGATGTCCGCCACGGTTACCTACTGAGATCACGATAAAACCCATCTGTGCCAATCTGTCGATCCTGTCCATGGATTTTCCAAAGCTTTTGTTTACTGCTTCAGTCTGTGGTCCTGGATAAACATATTCAATGATAGGATAGGTTTTTGTTGAATCAAAGTCGAATGGCTTGTACATCACGCCATATAGGTCAGTTATCCCATCTCCAGCTTTAACCTTAAAAGGCTCAGGGAATTTATAGCCTGCTGCAAATAGGTTTGATAGATCGGTTTCTTCCAGTTTCATAATCAGCTGTCCGTTAGCATTGTATAGGTTGCTAACTGGAGCTGTATTTACCCTAGAATAATTATCAATGAAGTAATTACTGCTTTCACTGCTCACGACCTGATGGTCGAAGTCTCCCGGGGTCAATAATTTTATCGCACCACCGCTCTTATTTACGGAGTAATAATACGAATAGTAAGGATCCATGTTTTTTTCCTTACCATTCGCCTTGAAGTACAAGGTTCCTGATTCCTCATTGTAACGGGTCAAATCGTCACAGTGGAATTCACCTTTGGTGATCTGATTGATCATTCTTCCATTTTTATCATACAGATAGAAATGTCCCCAACCATCTCTCTGGGACCAATGGATAAATTGACTGCCATTATTGACGAAATAAGGCTTTTTGATATCTTGGTAAACATTCGAACGCTCTTCTAATACCGTTCTGCTGTTTCCGTTCACATTTACGGCAACAATATCTATACGCTTCAAATCGCGACTGGATCTGGCTATATAGAATTCTTCATCGTTCCCCAACCAATAGTTGATGTAATGTTTGCCTTTGTAGCTTTCTTTTGTTCTGTCCTTATTCCAGTTGCTGATCGTTTGATTTTTGAAAGCAGCTACATTGATCTGCTTTGCTTTTAATGTACTACTATCGAATAAATAAAGCTCAACTTCAGTGGAATCGGTTTCACCTGGCATCAGGTATTTGTAGGTTTCCAAGGTAGGGCGTTTTGCTGCTACATTGTTAATCACCCATAATGCGCTGTATTCTCGGTTATCTTTGCGGGTCAAAGTGAAATATTTTCCATTAGGTGACCAATTGATCCAAACAGGTTTTCTTTTTTTCTTCTCCTCATCTTCGGATTTCTTATCACCTGTCGTGACACTGTATTCATCCCCACCCCAGGCATAATATTGTACACCATCTGTGGTGATCTGATGCTCAACTATCGTGGAATCCTTCTCATCTTTTTGGGCCTTTAGGTAATTGCTATAATCCATCCAATATAGATTATAGTTCTTGGCATAATAGACCCTGCTGGTATCCGGATTGAAATTTGCCCAGAACAGTTTGGTCTTTTCCTTACTGTCTTCACCTAATTCCCTTAGATTGCTGTTGCTGATGTTATATTCGAAATAATACAGCTTCTTTTTGATGGTATCTTTCTTGTTCGTCAGCTTTTGGATTTCTTCTTTTGTTTTTACTGTATCCTTTGTGCTTTGTACTTCGAATCGAATCAGGTTTTCATTATCCATGAAACGAAGGTTCCTGATTTCTAGATGTTGTGCATCAAATGGGTTTTTGACAATGGAAGTGATCCTGGAAGCCATATCAGCATGGTCAAACAATTCAGACTTCTTTTTGGTTTTTGGATCTACCAGGTACCATTTTTTGCCTGATGGACTATTGTATTCGTACCAGAATTTATCACCAAAATTTATCCAATTGGGATTGACCTCTGTAGAGAAGATCAATTTACTAAGTTTGCTTGGTGAAAACTTAGAAGCCAATTGGTAGTTTGGTTTGGTTAAGGTAGATTTTTCTTGTCCTTGAGAAATTATAAAACTTAGCAATAGGACAAAGGTTAAAAAATGCTTCATTTGAGTAATTTAGTCAATATTTGATTCAGCGAAAATATCCAATTATTGACCCAAAAAAGAAGCTATCATGTATTATTTTTGATAGGATTAGGCTTCGTAAAACTTTTCGTTGAAATTAACCAGGAATAGCTCTTGGCTTGCACGGGTGATGGCCGTATATAACCAGCGCATGAACTCCGTGTTCAGCATTTCATCGTTCATGTAGCCTTGGTCAACGAAAACCAATGGCCACTGTCCACCCTGGGCTTTATGACAGGTTATCGCATAAGCAAACTTGATCTGTAGGGCATTGTAATAGGCGTCTTTTTTGATGGAATCCATCCTATCTTTTTTGGCAGGAATATCCTGATAATCCTCAGCGATACTGTTATACAGTTTCTGTTGTTGCTCGTAAGGAAGATTTGGAGAATCTACATAGAGACTATCCAATAAGACCCGACATCGGATTGCATCCCCTTCATTGTTGTCCATAAACTCGAGGTAGAGATCGGCAAACCTAAAGCCGTGCATCTCATGTACATTACTTACTTTCTTGATGACTGCCATATCCCCATTGGCAATAAACCCAGTGTTCTTCTCATCGTTGTCCTGTAACCAATAATAGTTATTCTTGACCACCATGATGATGTCACCACCAGTAATTTCCTCATCTCTAAAGAGGATCTGGTTTCGGATATGCTGATTATAAAGGTTTGCTGATTTATTGGAGCGGCAAATGACCATGGAGTTTTCGATGCCAAATTTATCATAGGCATAGTGCAATCCTTCAATCAGCCGCTCACCATTCATCCGAAAGATATCCTTGAAGGCTTTGGTGACAAACTGAGGATAGCTGTATTCTACAAACTCCTCATCCAATCGGATCTCATTCCTGATTTTGGTGGCATTATAGAGAATTCCTGAATTTTTGTCCTGACGGACCACATCGGTCATTTCATAGGTGAATATCTGCAAACCGAATTCTGCATTCATATATTCAGCGTCCAATGCGGGGCTCTGTTCCAAGCCTATGGGTGGCAACTGCGCCGTATCTCCAACCAGCATCAAGCAGCAGTTCTCACCGGATTGCACAAACTCGATCAGGTCATGCAATAGTCCATTGGAAAACATACTATGGCCTTCATTGCTGATCATGGATGCCTCGTCAACAATAAAAAGCGTGTTTTCGTGTATGTTTTCAGCTAAACTGAACTGCATGTCCAGGGAAACCGCATTTTTCTTTCTGTAGATTTTTTTATGGATGGTCAGTGCATTCCTGCCCGAATAGGAGGACATCACCTTTGCAGCTCGTCCAGTCGGTGCCAATAATACAGATCTCTTCTGGAATTTTGGAAGTGTTTTGACCAATGCACTGATGATGCTGGTCTTTCCTGTACCTGCATAACCTTTTAGTATAAAGCATGATTCCTCAGAAAAGGTATGCAAAAATTCCCCCAGTAGGGCAAATACCTGTTCCTGCTGTTGCGTTGCTTGGTGTGAAAACTGTTGTAAAAGGCTGTTTTTTATCTGCACAACCCAAAGTTATCCAAAAGGTTGGTCAATCCAATTTTAAAAACTAATTTTGTGTTTATACCATCTGCAAAGAATGAATTATACTTCAAAACAATTTCATATTCATTATATAACGCAATACACCCTGATCGTTAAAGCAAATTATCAGTATGATAAATTATATGTTTTGGATCAAGACAATCAACTTTTGCTGTACATGAACTTTGAAAGCCATAATCCTTCTGAAGAGGCACTCAAGCTATTGAGCTTACCTTTTCAAAATGTTTATGTCAGTATTCCAAGCCATAACCTGACTTTTGTACCGGATGACCTTTATCAAGAAGTAGATCTGGAGAAATATCAGGAATTTATGGAGAATCCTGCTCAGGAAATGAATCGCACTTCGATCGATTTCTTGCAAATCCAGGCATTTTACCAATCGGATGTATTATTGCAACACCGATGGAAAACACTTTTTCCTGACGCTAAATTTGTTCCTGAATTTAAACTCAACCTGCTTCAGGCTAGACAATTCATTCCTTTAAAAGGCGATGTGTTAGGTGTTGTTTTTGATGATAACTCAGCTGATATCTATCTATTTATAAATGGTCATTTCAAGTTTTATAATACCTTCGAGATTGTAAGCGATGATGACCTGAGTTACTTTATCTTGAACATCTTCGATAACTTTGGAATTGAAGGAAAGGTTAATAAAGTCCTATATTCTGCTATCCATGCAGACCAATCCTTTATTCAAAAACTGAGAACCTATTCTAACGAACTGATTGAAATTTCGGCAAGTAAACCAGCTGTTTCTTTAGATGATGAATCTGAGGATTACAACAAAAGCTACTTAATAGATTTACCTACATGCGAATAATAGGAGGAAAGGCTGCCGGACTGCGGTTAAACCCTCCGCAAAACCTTCCTGTAAGACCAACGACGGATATTGCAAAAGAAGCCCTGTTCAATATCTTGAACAATAGGATTGATTTTGATGGACTGGAATGCTTAGATTTATTTGCTGGAACAGGTAATATATCCTTTGAATTGGCGTCTCGAGGGGTTAAGAAGGTAAATGCTGTGGACTTGCATGGAAAATGTGTCCTATATATTTCGGAGACTTCTAAAAAATTAGATCTTTCCCAGATCAAGGCTAGAAAGGCTGATGTTTTTAAGTTTATTAAAGCGGATAAGGAAAGCTATGATTTGATTTTTGCAGATCCTCCCTATGATTTAGGTCAATTGCCGATGTTGGCTTCCATGGTTCTTGAAAATAACCTCTTAAAGGATGGAGGTCTTTTGATTGTCGAACATCCTAGTAACCGCAAAATGATCGATCACCCCAATTTTGTCGAAACCAGGCAATATGGGAATTCCTCATTTAGCTTTTATTCTAAATAATTATGAAAATAGCTGTCTTTCCAGGATCCTTTGATCCTTTCACCATTGCCCATCAGGATTTAATAAAAAGAGCATTGCCTCTCTTTGATAAGATATATATTGCTATTGGTGTAAATAGTTCCAAGGTGGGAATGATGGATGTAGAAAGCCGCCGATCTTCAATTACGGACCTTTATAGAGACAATGATCAAGTGGAGGTCGAATTCTATAATGGTCTGACCGTTGATTACTGTGAATCTATTGGAGCTAATTTTATTTTAAGGGGTCTGCGAAATGGTACCGATCTCGATTACGAAAATATCATTGCTCAGAACAATTTGTTATTGGCCCCTCAGATCGAGACTTACTTTTTGGTAAGCAGGAGCGGAGAGGCTCATATTTCTTCTACTATTGTTCGCGATATCTGGAAAAACAATGGAGATATCAGTCACCTTGTTCCCGATATCATCCTGCAGTATATCAAGAAATTAGATTAGGTTTATCCTGACTTTTTGTCCCTTGATTTTACCGTTAGTGCCATTTTTGACAACCTTATTGGCGACTTCTGAACGGATAGCCACATAGGAATCATGAGGTTTCACTACGATCAAACCTAAATCATCTTTGCTAATCTCGGGTAAGTTCAAGATATATCCTACGATATCGATCTTGTTGACCTTCTGTTTCTTCCCGGCATTGATCCTTAAGGTCTTAAATTCTGGTTCTTCAGGAATAGGATAGAAGCCATCCAATTCAAGGGTCTCCGCACCTTCTAGATAATGAGCTGCGCGATCCTCATCGGTCAGGATACCATATACATAGCCCTTTTGTCCATTTCTGCCTGCACGTCCGTTTCTATGGATAAATTCATCCTCCTTATAAGGGAATTGATAGTGTACCACATGGTTCATTTCAGGGATATCCAAACCTCTGGCGGCTAAATCCGTGGTCACCAAAATGTTCTGGCTGCCATTCTTGATCTTAATGATTGTCAACTCACGGACAAACTGTTCCAATCCTCCATGGTAAGGAATGCTCTCGATCCCTTTCCCTTCCAATATCTCGGAAATATTATCTACAGCTTCCCTATGGTTACAGAAAACCAAAACCCGTTCGTTCCCAATTTTACAAAGCAATTTGAACAGGGACTCCAGTTTTAATTTAGTACTGCTCATGACCTTATAGTAAGTCAGGTCTGGTCTTAAACCGTGGTTATCTACATAATCCAATTTAATTGGGTCATTCAATTCCAGGAACGCTGGAATCTCTTCCATATCTGTTGCAGATGTCAGGATCTTATGCTTCACATCTCTACATGCCCTGACGATATAGCTTAATTGGTCCTGGAAACCTAATTCCAGTGATTTATCGAATTCATCCAATACCAATGTATGGCAACCTTCCAAAAGTGTAGGAACGCGGTCGATATGATAGATGATCCTTCCGGGAGTACCGATGATCAAAGTAGGTTGCTGTTTTATTTTATCTTTCTCCAGTTGGCTGTTGTTTCCGCCATATAATAAGGCAACATTGATAGCACTGTTCATTTGCTTGATAACCGATTCGATCTGCAATGCTAGCTCACGAGTAGGCACAACGATCATGGCTTTAGTACCTTTACTGATGTTGTCACCCAATAATTTGAACAATAACAAACTAAATGCTAGTGTCTTACCAGAACCAGTAGGAGATAGGAGTACAAGGTCACGGGATGTACTGAACTCTTTTAATACCTCTTCCTGCATAGGATTTAGTGCTTCGATGTTCAGATTTTTTAGATAGGTGTTCAAATGTTGCATGGACAAAATTATCATTAATGATCGGTATTTAAGCTTCCTAAGCTAAATTGAGCAAAAAAATTATAGGTTTGATTTTTTGGCATAGGTTTTGAGTATAAGATAGTATTCATAATTTAGGTTAATAATTGGTTAGTTAAGGATTGAAATCTCCCCGATTTCAATCCTTTTTTCTTTGAGACTAATTTGACCTTATTCGAGGCATATTCCGAAAATTCGCAAAATGGATAAAATAATTTCAAACAGATGTTCGAATGTGTCCCGACTATGTCTCGAATAAGGATAAGATAGAAACTATGCAATCGACAGAATTTTATCCTCCTTTGGGAAGGTAATTGGTGAACTATTCTTTCCTTCGGTTAGCACCTAATTGTTATCCTGACGTAGGAAGGATCTCGGAACAATGAAAACCTAAATTTAGCTATGATTGTCTTGGTGAATAGTTCCTTTACCTTCGGTTGCCACCAAATTGTCGTCCTGACGCAGGAAGGATCTCGGAACAATGAAAACCTAAATTTAGTTATGATTGCATTGGCGTACAGTTCACAATTCTTCAGTTACCACCAAATTGTCGTCCTGACGCAGGAAGGATCTCGGAACAATGCGAACCTAAATTTAGCTATGATTGCATTGGCGTACAGTTCCTGTACCTTCGGACCAGAATGACAGGCAGTTTTGGGAGGAGAAACGTACAGATTCCTCACTGATCGTTCAGAATCAACATGCGCTAAAGAGGGATTCAGAGTGAAACGAAGAATCTATTGTTGTTAATTTTAGGAATGCTGTCATCGTGAGTAGAGCGAACGAACTATTTTTCTTTCTTCGGGAAGATATTTGGAACAACATTTCGTTGAACAATCCGATTTTCTACAAAGATGTCACCCCTTCCAGGGGTTCTCAATTTATACAAACAACAATCCTTCCGCAGGAAGTCCTTTAGCAACCGGCTCATTTCCAGTGGCGGAGAGATGGAAAGAATGCCGATGCCCCGTGCGATGGGATTGGCCTTGGGATGCTTCCTTCAAAATTCTCCATCAAAAAGGAGAGTTTTGAAGGAAGATATCCCCGACAACAAGGCATTCTTGTCCATGTGCGGATGACCGTGCGAAAAGCCACCTTAAATGGGCCGAAGCGTTTTGGTTACTTTTGGGCTTCAAAAGTAACGGAGAATAAGTATTTTTTTCCTTAACTTAATGACATTGCCCGATGGGGTTCCTATCTCTAAATTTCAATACCCATTTTCTTATTACTTACCTACCTATGTCATCACATTCTAATAAAAATTACATGCCTTTGTTACTTGTCCATTACCAAAAAACAAATTGCTTTACAGCTTACCCTTGATGGAATTGAATAGGATGTATTTTTTATTGTTTTGTAATAAAACTATAAGATTTTCTTTTGGTTTATTCAAAGGAAAGAGCTTAAATTTAAAATAAAATATTTTTAAATATTCGCTGCTTATAGGGGTAAAACAGGGGATTATTTAGAAAATCTGTTTTGGCGGAATGCTAATTTTGCATAAAAGGCATTCCTTTTGCTTAACAGTAGCGTAACATTATAAGAATACAAATAAAATCAAGCGTTATGATTAAAAGAATTAGCGTACCATTACTGTTGATGTCAGCCTTGTTTATTACCTCATGTGGTGTAAGCAAGAAGACTCACCGAGCTTTGGAAGCTCAATATAAGGAACTGGGTGATAAATATAATCAGAGTCAGTTAGACCTTGCAGAAAGTAAAACCAGAGTGAAGAGCTTGGAGGAACAACTTGAGCAAGAACGCAAGAACAATGCGGGCTTAAGAGAGGCCTTAGCTAAACTTCAGGGAACATTGGATAACAGTATCAACCAAAATACCCAAGGAAATGTCAATATTTCCAAATTGGTCGATGAAATCAATGCTTCCAATAAATACATTCAGCACTTAGTAAACACCAAACAAAAAAGTGATTCACTTAATATGGTGTTGACAAACAACTTGACACGTTCATTAAGTCGTGAAGAAATGAACGATGTGGATGTTCAAGTATTAAAAGGTGTGGTTTATATTTCATTGTCTGATAATATGTTATATAAGTCAGGTAGTTATGAGATTTCAGACCGTGCAGGAGAGACCTTGTCGAAAATTGCCAAGATCATCCAAGATTACAAAGATTACGATGTGCTGATCGAAGGTAATACCGATACGGATCCGATCTCAAAGCCTAATATCCGCAACAACTGGGATTTAAGTACATTGAGAGCCTCATCAGTCGTTCAAGCATTGCAGAACACCTATGGAGTTGATCCTAAGCGTTTGACAGCCGGTGGACGTGGTGAATATAACCCTGTCGCCAGCAACGCCAGCGCAGATGGTAAATCTAAAAACCGTAGAACACAGATTATCATTACCCCTAAACTGGATCAGTTTATGGAGTTGATCGATAAAGCTCCTGAAACCGAAAATTCAGAAGTTCCGGTGGATACAACATCATTTTAATAAAAACCAAAAAGGGAGTCGTAGAAGACTCCCTTTTGGTTTTTAGACATAAGACAATAGACACAAGAAATTAGAACTTTCTTGTGTCTTTTTTTGTTTAAACCAGGATGGAAAGGATGTGAGGATGGGCCAAGATCTGGATTTGAACCAGGATTAAAGGGATTAGGGAAGTGTTTTTTGTTTACTCTTATTCTGAACGATCAGTGAGGAATCTGTACGATTCTCCACCAAAATGTCCTGTCATTCTGGACCGAAGGTCCAGGACCTGTACGCCAATA
Source organism: Sphingobacterium sp. NPDC055431 (assembly GCF_053644255.1). Lineage (NCBI taxonomy): Bacteria > Pseudomonadati > Bacteroidota > Sphingobacteriia > Sphingobacteriales > Sphingobacteriaceae > Sphingobacterium > Sphingobacterium sp. NPDC055431. The sequence goes on along the minus strand of NZ_JBSHLH010000004.1, from coordinate 182,816 downwards.
CAAACTATATTTTAGATTCAAATTAACTATAGTTCCGAGATGTTTTGTGCCTAAACATGACAGGCATGGAGACAATAAAAGGCATGGTTCCGAGATGTTTCGTACCTCAACATGACAGGCAAGGGGACAATAAAAGGCATAGTTCCGAGATGTTTCGTGCCTCAACATGACTGGCGCAGGGAAAATAATAGGCATAGTTCCGAGATGTTTCGTGCCTCAACATGACTGGCGCGGGGAAAATAATAGGCATAGTTCCGAGATGTTTCGTGCCTAAACATGACAGGTGTGGGGATAATAAAGGGTATGGTTCCTAGATATTTCGTGCCTCAACATGATGGATTTGAGGATAATAAAAGGTATGTTTCCGAGATTTTTCGTGCCTCAATATTTCTGATGGTGAAAATGCTCTAATGTCTTATGTCTTGTGTCTTATGTCTAAAATCACCCAAACATCAACATCAGCGATGATATAATCACCAATGCCAGAATGACGATCTTAAATTCTTTTTCAGGAATGATCTTGACCAGTTTTATGCCGATGTAGCCTCCTAGAAGAATAAAAGGAATGGCAAGGCAATTTAGGATGATGCCTTCCCAGGTCAGGTTTTTCCAGACAAAAAGCTGGAGGGGTATCTTGGAGAAGTTGAGGATCATGATAAACCAAGCTCCGGTTGCGACCAAGGTTACTTTGTTGAGCTTGCGGGTCAGCAGGTAAATGGTGAGGGCTGGACCTGCGGCATTTCCGATCATCGTTGAGAACCCGACCAAGAGACCGAAGGAAGGAGAATACCACCAATTGTCGGTGAAATCCTTAGCGTCCTGGTTTTTCTTGGCTTTGTTGGTTCCCCAGATCATCAACAGGACGGAGATAAAGATACAGGCCCCCATGATAAACTTAAAGGTGCCATCGTCTATATATTCTCCGACAAAGAGACCTATTAAGAGTCCGATCATTGAAAAGGGGAGCATGGATTTAATTTCGGACCAAATAAATTGTTTCCTATAATAGATCACCGCAAGGAGATCTGCCATGCAGAGGAGAATCAGAACGATCCCTGTAGAGAATTTGGCTCCAAAAAGAAGAGCAAACATTGGGATCGTAAAAGTTCCTACGTTCTGGATGCCGGTTTTAGAAACGCCAATGAGCATGGCACAGAAAAAGTAGAGTATCCATGCAGCTGGAGTTGGGATCAGTTCTAATGCATTATCCCACATTCTCTTTGTAAAGTGATTTTAGCCTGTCGACATTCATGTATTTATAGTCGTCGATATATTCGAGACAAACAGGCAGATCTTCTTTCTTATGGGAACTTAGGACCCCAATGACATTCATATTGGCATTTAGGCCAGCAGTAACACCGGAAAAAGAATCTTCAAATACAAAACAGTTTTGCGGATCCATATTCAGGTTATTTGATGATTTCAGGTAAACTTCAGGATGAGGTTTGTGCAGTTCCACATTTTCGGATCCGAGGGTTGACTTAAAGAAACTACGGATGTCCAGGGCGTCCAATATCAAGTCCATATTAGCACGTGGAGCGGAGGTCGCAACTCCCAGTTTAATGTCGTTGTCTATTAAGTTGCTCAGGAAATCTGGTAGGAAGGGGATTGGTTTCGCTTCCACTTTATATATTTCCCTGAACAGGCCTTCTTTTTCCATTTCAAGGTTTAAAAGTTCCTGTCCTGCAATGGGTCTTTTAAAGAAGTGGGTAAATATATAGCTATTATGTTTGCCATACATATGTTTTTCAAACTCCTCATCGGAATAAGGGATTTGGTACTTATCAAAAAATGCTTCAAAGGCTTTGGCGTGGTATGGATTAGTGTGGGCAATTACACCATCCATATCAAAGATGACGGCTAATTCTTTCATTGGGGCAAAAATACAAATATTATCTTTAAAACTGCTTTAATTCAGTAGTTTGGCTAATTTTCTTTGATTCTGTCGCCAAGCATGATATAGGCTTGGTCAATGAAATTATAAAATGCGGAATCTGGATTGGATCTTGGCTTGCCACCGATGCCATGACCTAAACGAACAATGATCAAGTCATCCTGCGGGATCGAAATAACATATTGGCCAAGGTGGCCATCCATATAGAAATAATCTTTGTCCTTGTATTTACCAATCCACCAGCCATATCCATATTCCGGAGAGTCCGCAAAGGTATTGGTGACAGATTGTTTGATATAGGCAGAGTCCAAAAGCTGCTGACCATTCCAGTTTCCGTGGTCCATGTACAATTTGCCGAATCGGGCAAAGTCGCGGGCATTGGAAGCTACACAGCAATAGGCTTTTTCAATTCCGTGTTTTTTGCTGTCAACCTGCCAAAGTGCAGTATGCTCAGCGCCCATTGGCTTCCAGAAATATTGGGAAAGCAATTCCGATAAGCTCTTTTTCGTAGCTCGTTGTAACGCTATTCCAAGTAATTGGGTATCTCCGCTTTTATAGATGAACTTTTGTCCCGGTTGGTTGTTGATGGGAAGCTGGTCTAAAGTTCCAACGATATCTTTATCAAAGTACAATCTTGTTGTGATGGAAAATGGGTCGTAATAGCTTTCGTCCCATTTCATACCGGAGCTCATGGAAACGAGATCAACCATTTTAAGTGAGTCTGCATAGGGACCGATCAGTTCTGGAACAAAATCCTTGACTTTCTGTTGCAAGCTCTTTACCTGTCCGCTTTCAATTGTTTTTCCCAAGAGGGCGGCGACCATGCTTTTGGCCATGGAGAAAGAGTTGGATCGGGAGGAATCAGAATATCCTCCATAATACTCTTCAAACCAGATACTGTCTTTATGGATGATCATATAGGCCACAGATTTCCATCTGTCATGAATGCTCCTCAAGCTATCGGTTATTTTAACGCTATTATATTCTTTGGAGATGTTCCAGGGCTGCGGGGTTCCGGTTTCAATTTCATGGTTGTCGAAAAAGCGGTAATCATCGAGATAGGCCGTTTTATGGCCATGTAGGTAAGTGACATAGACCCCTTTGAGCAGGAAGTCTTTTCCGGTGGCATATAAATACACAACGGCGATGAGGAGAACCGACACAATGACGATTCCCAACCATTTAAGGAGCTTCAAAATAATTTGCATACGACAGGTTTTGTACCGTATTAAAGTTATCAAGAAAAAAACACAAGTACAATTATTTCAGCTTTTTAGCTTCGTTCCAGTACACATCCATTTCTTCCAGGGTCATGTCCTTTAATACCTGTCCGTTCTTGGCCGCTTGGGTTTCTAGATAGGTAAAACGATGGATAAATTTTTTATTGGTTTTTTCCAATGCATTTTCCGGATTGATACCGATATGTCGAGCATAATTGATCAAGGAGAATAGAAGGTCACCAAATTCCTCTTCCGCTTTTTCTGCATTGATAGTTCCGTTTTTAAGGTCAAATTCAGCTTTGAATTCCGCTAATTCTTCCTCGACTTTATTCCAGACTTCGGTTTTATCTTCCCAATCAAATCCTACACCACGAACCTTATCTTGTATCCGGTAAGCTTTAACCAGAGCTGGAAGGCTTTGCGGTACTCCCTGAAGGACGGATTTGTTTCCTTCTTTAAGTTTGATGGCTTCCCAGTTCTGCTTTACATCTTCATCATCCTTTACTTCCGTATCCGAATAGATGTGTGGATGTCGTATGATCAGTTTGTCACATACCGCGTTTAGGACATCTACGATGTTGAACCTGTTTTCTTCCGCTGCAATTCGAGCATAGAATACCAAGTGCATCATTATATCACCCAACTCTTTTTTTATTTCTTCATAGTCTTTTTCAAGGATTGCATCCGTAAGTTCGTACAGCTCCTCAATGGTCAGGTGCCTTAAAGATTCCATAGTCTGTTTTTTGTCCCAGGGACATTCAATCCTTAATGTATTCAGGACTTCGAGTAATCTTTCAAAGGCTTCTGAAGCTGTATTTTTTGCTGGAGGAGGTGTGTGAGCCATAGTGAGGAAATAAATTAAATGATCATTTTGAAACAATAGCCAAAGTTATGTGTTTTTAAAGAAACGTACATTAAGAATATAAAATGGATAAAACATTTAAATATGCAACAATGACAGAAGCTTTAGATAATCTGTCGAAGAATGGGTATTCAATTGATTATAATGTTGAGTTTGATAAACTTTCGGATGAGGCTGCAGTTTATGAAATTGATGTGCTTTATCGCTATGAAGGCGAGTCAGATCCGGCAGATGAATCATCGGTCTATGGTATCCGGAATACCAAGACAGGGGAGAAGGGCGTATTTGTTGCCGGAAACCTATCGTTGATCGAAGGTAAAAAGAGGGATATAATTTTAGATTTAGAAATGAAATACAAGCAGCATCATCATTAAAATGAGCTGTTGATTAACACAAAGCCTGGGGATTCCCGGGCTTTGTTTGTTTTATGTCCTTTTTAAGTTAGGATTCTAAATGGCATAATAACTTCATTACATTTGTATAGTTAAAATTTATAACATGACCCTAGTCCAATTAGAATACATAATTGCCGTCGATACCTATAGAAGCTTTGTGGCTGCTGCTGAGAAATGTTTTGTAACCCAACCCACTTTGAGCATGCAGATCCAAAAATTAGAAGAATCATTGGGTGTAAAGATTTTCGATAGAAGTCGGCAGCCCGTGGTACCCACTGAAATTGGGGAAAAGATCATCGATCAAGCGCGTACAGTCCTAACGGAGAGCAAAAAGATCTCTGAGATACTGCAAGCTGAAAGGGGCGAGTTAGCTGGAGATCTAAAGATAGGGGTAATCCCGACTGTTGCTCCTTATTTATTGCCGAACGTGATTTCGAATTTCATGAAGAAATACAACAAGTTGAAATTGCAGATCTGGGAATATACAACGGAGCAGATCATTCAGGAATTAAAGATAGGTACACTGGACTGTGGTATCCTTTCCACACCATTACATGATCCGGGTATCCAAGAAATCCCGTTGTTTTATGAAACTTTTGTAGCCTATGTATCGGATCGCAGTTCTGTTTATGAAAAGAAAATGATCAATGTGGAGGATATTTCCAGTGAAAAGCTATGGCTATTGAATGAAGGACATTGTATGCGGGGTCAGGTCTTGAATATCTGTAATTTCAAGCACAACCAATCCAAAGAAGGTACCTTTGATTATAATACGGGCAGTGTAGAAACGTTGAAGCGGATGGTAGATCTCAATGGCGGTCTGACGATCCTTCCAGAGATGAGTATTTCCAACTATGATGAAGACCAATTGGCGCATGTACGCTATTTCCGGAATCCGGAGCCAGTGCGGGAGATCAGCTTGGTGACACCGCAGAATTACGTCAAGAAACATGCGATAAACATGTTGAAGAATGAAATCCTGAATATTGTACCGGAGAAATTTAAGACAAAACGCAAAAAAGAAGTAATGGGCTTTTCAATATAAAAGCCCATTTTTTTTTATTGTCTCATAGCGAGCAGTTTGCTTACATACTTACCAAGGATATCAAATTCCAGATTGACGGTGGAACCAATCTCGATGGTTTTGAGGTTGGTGTTATCCAGTGTATAGGGGATAATTGCTACGGAAAAGCTATTCTTGCCAGAATTCACTACTGTTAAGCTGATGCCATTTACGGTAATGGATCCTTTTTCTACAGTCAGGTTATTCAAAGCGGCATCATATTCAAAAGTATATACGACACTTCCTTCCTGAGGCTCAACGGCGGTACAGATGGCGGTTTGGTCCACGTGGCCTTGAACAATATGTCCATCCAATCGTCCATCCACTTTGACACATCTTTCAAGATTCACTATATCGCCAACTTTGAGTTTTCCTAGATTACTTTTTTCAAGTGTTTCATGAATCGCCGTAACCTGATGGGTATTTTCTTCAATACCGACCACTGTTAAACATACGCCGTTGTGGGAAACACTCTGGTCGATTTTAAGGTCAGGGGATATGGGCGATTCGATGAAGTAATGAATGTTGCTTTGTTCCAACTCAATTTTCTTAACCGTTCCTAAAGTTTCTATAATGCCTGTAAACATATTTCTGAATGTTTTTTTCAAATATAATATAAACAATTTTCTTCCTAAACGGGCAGGGTTGAAAAAATATTTTAAAAAAGATTTGCATATGTGTAAAATGTACACTATCTTTGTGGTATCATAATTTAGGTTTATAATTGGTTATTAAAGGTTTTCATTCTCCCCGTTTGAAAACCTTTATTTTTTTAATTTTATTCTCCTGATTTCCAACAAGTTAAATATTTTATATACAAGAATACGGTTTAAATCCTTCAATAAATTTGGAATTTATATAAGTAAATCTCTATCTTTGTCTTAGGTTTAGGTTGATTACCTCATAAAAGAGGTTATTTTTTAAAGCTTGAGCAGTCGCCCGATTGACTCAAGCTTTATTTTTTTTATGGCCTTTTTTCCTTATAAATTTCCAGATATCTGTAGCTTAATATTTCCCATAACGATAATCCGATTGAATATAATATTTATTAAAAGTAGAATGCGCGCATATTATTTTATATAAGCGCGCATTCTTTTAATATATATGCAAAAAGGACGTTGTAACGTCTATTTTTTAATCAACTTTAAATTTATCTTTTTTTGCCACAAAGGATAGGTATAAATACCCGCAAGTACCTGATATTAATGAACCTATGAGAACTGCGAATTTTGCTTCTTCTATAAATACAGGGTCTTTGAAGGAAAGCATGGAGATGAAGATAGACATGGTAAATCCAATACCACCCAACATACCTACGCCGATCATGTGTTTCCATCCGGCCATATCTGGGAGATTGGCCAATTTGGTTTTTACACAGATCCAGGTGGTCAGGTAGATTCCAATGGTCTTTCCGAAGAAGAGGCCTAGGATAATTCCTAACCCAAGTGGTGTATTGAGGCCGTGGACCATTTCACTATGGATGGTAATATTGGTGTTGACCAGGGCAAAAAGAGGAATAATGATAAAATTTACTGGATTTGCCAACGCATGTTCCAGTTTTTCCAATGGGGATTCTGTTGCATCCGGTGTTGTTGGCAAGGTCATGGCAACCAATACACCGGCAATGGTAGCGTGGATTCCAGAGTGATGGATAAAGTACCAAATGAAGAGTCCTGGGATAATATAGGCCCAAACGCTTTTTACACCGGTACGATTTAAAACTACCAATAATCCGGTAATACCTGCGGCGTATAGCAAATAGGTGTAATGCAGTTCCGTAGAATAAAAGATGGCAATGACCAAGATTGCCAAGAGGTCATCGACAATGGCCAAGGCAGCCAGGAATATTTTCAGGCTTGGTGGAACTCGTTTATCGAGTAGGGATATAATGGCCAGAGCAAAGGCAATATCAGTTGCCATTGGAATACCCCAACCGTGATGTGAAGCTTGGTCATGATTAAAAATGGTATAGATTACGGCCGGAACAATGGCACCACCAACAGCAGCCAAAATAGGCAATATTGCATTTTTAGGGGAGGAAAGTTCGCCTTCCACCAGTTCACGTTTTATTTCCAGGCCTACCAAAAGAAAGAAAATGGCCATCAAACCATCATCAATCCATTGCTTAAGGCTGTAGCGTAGTTGGATGGTTTCGTTTTCGAAACCTAATTTAACTTGTAAAAGCTCATTGAATGCGGTTGAGGAGGAGGTGTTTGCAATGATCAGGGAGATCACAACACATAAAAAAAGTAGAATACCGCCGGATGTATTCGAGGAGAAGAACTTCTTGAATACCGACAGATTAATTTTATCAGTCATTTGAATTCTGTTTGTATTTAATTACAGCGATGGTAAAGGTATAAAAAATTTAAAAGCCCTTCCTAAAATTAACTTTCAGAAGGGCTTTTAAAATGTATCTTTTTGGTTGCTAACTTTTGTATCGGAACCATTTAATAAGTTCCTTAAAGCTGGCTTTCTTGCCGTACATCAGAATACCGATACGGTATATCCTTGCCGCAACCCAAGTCGTGAAAATAAATCCGGCGACGAGGAGGATAAAGGATACGATGATTTGCCAAGTTGGCACGCCAAAAGGAATCCTAACCAGCATAGCAATAGGGGAGGTCAGCGGGATAAAGCTCAACCAAGTCGCAATTGGACCATGCGGATTATTCACCAGTACGCCGAAAGATAGGATGTAGGCCAATAATAAAGGTGTTGTAATGGGCATCGTGAACTGATTGGCCTCTGTTTCATTATCTACGGCTGAACCCACTGCTGCAAACAGTGCGCTATAAAGCATATATCCTCCAATAAAGAACAGGAAGAACGTTATCAAAAGTTCTGGGATATTTACAGCGTCCATTGCAGTACTGATTTCAGTAATGATGGAATTATTGTCCATTTGGATTTCAGCACCTTGTGGCGCATTCTGCATCATTTCTTTTTGAAAGTCAGATTTATCGATCAAGGTATTGGAAGCAATGCTGATCAATCCAAAACTTAGGATAATCCAAAGGACGAATTGGGTGATGCCTACCAAGCCGATCCCGATTATCTTTCCCATCATCAATTGGAAGGGCTTGACAGAAGAAATAATGACTTCAATGATCCGGTTTGATTTTTCTTCAATAATTCCCCGCATCACCTGGGCTCCATAAAGGAAAAGGGATAAATAGATCAATACGGAGAGCGCCATGGCAATTCCCATTGCAATCCTTGTATCACTGTCTTTGGCTTCACCTGAGGCTGTGATTTCTTTAGCAGCAGTCTTGATCTTGGTGTCGATGCTTTTGATCTTGGAGGCGTCTATATTGAGTTCCTTGTACTGATAATTTAGCAAGATATCCTCCAGTTGTGATTCTACTGCGGATTTGGTGCCAATATTCGGTTTTCCGGAAGAAAGGAATTCAATATGGTGGGTTTGATAAAAGTCATCAGGGATCATGAGGATATTGGTATTTCCATCAAGGTCCTTGATTTCCTGGATCTGCTGATTGAGTTCTTGGGTGGATTGGGTAAATGTAATCTGATCTGTATTCTTGAGTTGTTGACCGACTTCTTTAGTGTTGTCGACTACATATATCAATGCTTTGGAGTCTTCGAAACTCTTTTTGGTCAAAAAGAATACACCAACATACATCCCTATGAAAAATAGAGGCACCAGAAAGGTAGTGAGCAGGAAGGATTTTTTCTTGACCCTACTTAAATATTCTCTTTGAATGATTAATAATATCTTGTTCATATACTTTTCGGCTGTTATTTAGTTACTTTATCAATAAAGATATCGTGCATGGAAGGGATGATTTCAAAGATCTGTTGGATTTCGATCTGAGGAATCAAATGGGTCAATACATCATTTAAGGATTTGTCTTCAGGAACCTGGATAGTGAGGGCATTGCTGCCGTTGGATTCGTTTTCCATGATTTGCCATAAAGTTGGATCGAGCTGAATGCGCTCGGTTTCTGGTTTCAAGCTGTATTCGATCTTATAGGTTTGATTTCTATAATTATTCTTGATTTCCTTAACGGAACCTTCTAGTATAACCTTTGATTTGTTTAGGAGTGCGATGTTATCACATAGGGCTTCCACAGACTCCATACGGTGGGTGGAATAAATAATGGTGGCACCCTTTTTATTGAGTTCAAGGATTTCATCTTGGATAACCTGGGCATTTACGGGGTCAAATCCGGAGAAAGGTTCGTCTAGGATAATGAGGTCAGGTTCATGCAGGACAGTTGCAACGAATTGTACTTTCTGCTGCATCCCTTTACTCAAATCCTCTACTTTTTTGTCCCACCAGCTTTCTATTTTCAATTTTTCAAACCAGTATTTGATCTTTTCCTTTGCGTCGTTTTTGCTAAGGCCTTTCAGTTGGGCAAGGTAGATCATTTGGTCACCGATGAGCATTTTTTTATAGAGACCACGTTCTTCCGGTAGGTAGCCAATTCTACCGATATGGGAAGAGTTCAATGGCTGGCCATCGAAGAGGATCTGTCCTGCATCGGGTGCTGTAATTTGATTGATTATTCGGATCAGCGATGTTTTTCCTGCGCCATTGGGGCCTAATAGGCCAAATATTTTTCCGGAAGGTACATGTATGGAAACATCGTCTAATGCTTTATGATTGGCATATTGCTTAACAATATTTTTAATTTCGAGCATATATATGGATTTGTTGATGAAATTATGAATTTTTCTTGAATTGAATGCGGTCTAGGTATTATTCTGATAAGAAATAAAAGCGTTTTTAATCGTACCTTTGCCTTATGAATATCAATCGAGCAGAATTCTTAACCAGTAATACAGATGTCAATAAGCTTCCTGAGGCGAATAAAGCGGAGTACGCCTTTATTGGTCGGTCGAATGTAGGGAAGTCTTCTTTGATCAATGCAATCACCCGTAGGAAGGGCTTGGCTAAAACTTCACAGAAACCTGGTAAGACCCAATTGATCAATCATTTTATCATTAATGATGAGTGGTATTTGGTCGATCTACCGGGTTATGGATTTGCTCAGACTTCCAAAAAGAACCGTGCGACCTGGGAGAAATTCATCCGTGAATATTTGACGAAGCGTGAAAACTTGCAATGTGTATTTGTTTTGATTGACAGTAGACATGAGCCACAGAAGATAGATTTGGATTTTTGTTATTGGTTAGGGGAGCAGGGGATACCATTCTTTTTGTTGTTCACGAAAGCCGATAAGCATTCGGGGGTCAAAGCGGATCAAAATATCGCCAAGTTCAGAAAGGCATTGAAGGTTTGGTTTGAGGAAGTGCCGCCACATATCTTGACTTCTGCAGAGACAAAATTAGGTTGTGAGGATGTATTACAGACCATAAGTGAAATCAACAATAACTTTGTTTCTCCACTTAGCTAGTTTATGAAAAAATATATGTCCTTGGTGCTCTTTGCACATAGTATATTTGCTCTTCCTTTTGCTATCATCGGTTTTTTCTTGGCTATCCATACGACGGATTATCAATTTGAATGGAAATTGTTCCTTTTGATGTTGGTCTGTATGGTCACGGCAAGGAATGCGGCCATGGCATTTAATAGGTATTTGGATCGGGATATTGATGCTTTGAATCCACGAACGGCTGTTCGAGATATTCCCGCGGGGCGGATCAGTCCCAAGCAGGCCTTATTATTTACGGTAATAAACTGTATTGTTTTTATGGTTGCCTGTTATTTCATCAATTTCATGTGCTTAGTGCTGTCACCAATAGCTTTGTTCGTGATTTTGTTCTACTCCTATATGAAAAGAATATCTCCTTTATGTCATATTGTTCTAGGGGTAGGATTAGGTTTGGCGCCGGTTGGTGCATATTTAGCCGTTACAGGGGAGTTTAATATCGTACCGATTTTTTATGGATTGGCCGTATTGACATGGGTCAGTGGCTTTGACATAATTTATGCTTTGCAGGATGAAGAATTTGACAAGGCGAATGGGTTGAATTCGATTCCGGCAAATTTTGGAGGAAAGACGGCATTAAGGATCTCTGAAGTGCTTCATGTCCTGTCCTTTATATTTGTGCTTTTACCTGTTTTATATATGCCGGTCGGCACCTTATATTATATAGGTGTTGCCTTTTATGCGGCATTATTAATTTATCAGCATCGAATCGTAAGTCCGACAGATTTAAGTAAGGTAGACCGAGCATTTATGACCACCAATGGCATTGCTTCCGTGGTTTTTGCAGTGTTTTATTTACTGGATATTTGGATTAAATGATAAATGATTGTACTCACTTTTTTGCCATTGGGGATAAAAAAGAATTTGCATTCCATTTTGAAATCGTTTTCTTTGCATCAAATCAAAGAATTTAAATGGCAAAAAATTTATTGATAGTCGAGTCACCCGCAAAGGCTAAAACAATAGAAGGATATTTAGGCAAAGATTTTTTAGTAAAATCCAGTTATGGTCACATCCGTGATTTGGTGAAAACCGATGACGCGATTGACACGGAAGATAATTTCAAACAGAAATATGAGGTTCCGTCGGATAAAAAAGCTTTGGTCAGTGAGTTAAAGAAGTTAGCGAAATCTGCAGAGACAGTATGGTTAGCGTCCGATGAGGACCGTGAGGGGGAAGCTATTTCCTGGCACTTATTTGAGACCTTGGGATTAAAGGATGATAAAACCAAACGTATCGTTTTCCATGAGATTACCAAGCCAGCCATTTTAAAAGCGATAGAATCACCAAGAAAGATAGATTTTAACTTAGTCAATGCACAGCAAGCACGCCGTGTATTGGATAGGTTAGTTGGTTTTGAGCTATCTCCGGTTTTATGGAGAAAGGTTAAGCCTTCACTTTCTGCGGGAAGGGTTCAATCCGTAGCGGTTCGATTGATTGTTGAGCGCGAAAGGGATATCAATAAATTTAATGCAGAAGCTGCATTCAAGATCGTTGCCATATTTAATACTGGCAATGCCAAGGATCGTTTCAAAGCAGAATTGCCACAAAGGTTTGCCACAGTAGAGGAAGCTAATCAGTTTCTGAACGATTGTGCCAATGCTGTGTTCCAGATCAAGAGTTTAGAGACAAAACCATCAAAGCGTACTCCATCTGCACCTTTTACCACTTCGACCTTACAACAAGAGGCGAGCAGGAAATTAGGATTTTCAGTTGCTAGAACCATGCAGGTCGCTCAGCGTTTATATGAGGCTGGACGCATTACCTATATGCGTACTGACTCGGTAAACTTATCTGACACGGCATTACAGGGCGCACAAGCTGAGATTATCAATGCCTATGGGGAAAAGTACCATAAGTTACGTCAATACCGTACGAAGAGTGCAGGGGCCCAAGAGGCTCACGAAGCAATTCGTCCGACTTACTTCAACGATCATACGATTGATGGGGATAATTCGGAGAAGCGATTATATGAACTGATCTGGAAGCGTTCGATTGCTTCGCAGATGAGTGAAGCAGAGTTTGAAAAAACGACGGCTAAGATTTCTATTTCCAGCAGAACTGAAGATCTAGTAGCAACAGGAGAAGTCATGAAATTTGATGGTTTCCTGAAGGTTTACTTTGAATCTTCCGATGATGATAACGATGAAATTGATTTGGACAATTCAGATAATGCCATCCTTCCACCGTTAAGTAAGGGACAGGATCTGAAATTAGAGATCATGCATGCCACTGAAAGGTTCTCTAGACCTCCGGCAAGATTTACGGAAGCTTCATTGGTTAAGAAATTGGAAGAATTAGGTATTGGTCGTCCTTCGACTTATGCACCTACCATTTCGACGATTCAAAACCGAGGCTATGTGGTAAAGGAAGACCGTGATGGGAAGGAAAGAGCCTACAGGATCCTTACCTTAAATGGCGGCCAGGTAAGTTCACAGACCAAAACTGAAATTACCGGGGCTGAGCGTAATAAGATGTTCCCAACGGATATTGGTGTTTTGGTGAACGATTTCTTGGTTCAACATTTCAAAGGAATCGTTGATTACCATTTTACGGCGAAAGTAGAGAAGGAATTTGATGAGATTGCACAAGGATTCAAGGAGTGGACCGATATGCTGTCCAATTTCTATGGTCCATTCCATTCGGAAGTACAGAATACATTAGATAATGCCGATCGTGCTACCCATGAACGTGAACTTGGTGTTGATCCCGTATCGGGCAAACCGATTTCGGTTCGTGTAGGACGTTTTGGACCATTGGTTCAGATTGGAACGGCGGACGATGAAGAAAAACCAGTTTTTGCTTCATTACGTAAAGGTCAAATGATCGAAACCATTACTTTAGAAGAAGCCTTGGAATTGTTCAAGCTTCCTAAAAAAGTGGGGGAATTTGAAGGGAAAGAAATGACAGTTGCTATTGGTCGTTTTGGGCCATATATCCGTCACAACAGCAGTTTCTATTCCTTGCCAAAAGGGCTGGACCCATTGGATGTAGAGCAAGATCAGGCAATCCAGATCATCGAGGAAAAACGTCAGAAAGATAAGGATAAAGTCATCAAGATTTTTGATGAAAACCCAGAGGCTAAGATAGAAAATGGACGCTGGGGACCATTCGTTCGTTTTGGTAAGCAGAACCTAAAAATCCCTAAAGGTACAGAAGTTGAGAAGATCACTTATGCGGACGTACTGAAATGGGCTGAGGAAGACAGTAAATCGCCATCGGCGAGAAAAGCTGCCAAAGCAACGAAAGCGACTAAAACAACAGCAAAAAAGACAACGACTAAGAAAGCTACTGCTAAAAAGAAATAGGATAAAATGAAGAAGGATCTACCTTTAAATAAAGTTGAAGATATCTCGGTTGCCGTTGTTCTGGAAACTGAGTCTCCGACTACAAAGGTTTGGAATGTTTATTTGATCAATGAAAAAAAAGCTGCCATCCAGAATGTACTTGTTTCCTCAAAAGGGTATGGTATAAAGGATGGAAAGGAAGTGAAAACAACCATTTTGAGACATTTCATTGGTGATATGGAAGCCAAGACTTCTCAAAAAATTGAAGCGATCGATCCTCAGGTTTTCGGTTTGACCAATGAATATTGGTTGAGTTATTATATAAACGGTACTATTTATGACAAGAAATATGTTTTCTTACCAGAAAGTATCGTTGATGAGAATCTGATCAAGATTCCTTTGGTAAATAAACCCGGTGTAATGATTGGAGGAACCAACTAATGGTTATGAAGAATTTTGTAATTGCTATTGATGGTTTCTCATCATGCGGAAAGAGTACAGTTGCAAAAGCATTGGCGAAAGAATTGAACTTTGTTTTTATCGACAGTGGTGCAATGTACAGGGCAGTAACCCTATATATTCAACAGAACCAAATCGATATCAATGATGAGGAGGCTGTGTCTACAGCTTTGGAAAACATCCATATAGATTTTACTCCGAATCCTGAAAAGACCCAAATCTTACTGAACGGTAATGACGTTTCAGACGCAATCAGAACGATGGAAGTTTCTGAATATGTTTCTGAAGTGAGTGCATTGAAGGCTGTTCGTAAGGCTATGGTCAAACAACAGCAGGATTTGGGAAAGAAAAGGAATATCGTGATGGACGGTAGGGATATCGGGACAACGGTATTTCCGCAGGCAGACCTAAAGATCTTTATGACGGCAAGCCCACAGGTTCGCGCGGAAAGAAGATTTGCGGAACTGTCAGCAAAAGGGGAGGTTTTGACGATGGAGGAGGTGAAAGAAAACCTTTCACATCGCGATCATATTGACAGTACCAGGGAAGAAAGTCCGTTAAGACAGGCTGAAGATGCCATCGTACTGGATAATTCGGAACTGAACCAGGTTGAGCAGTTGAATTTTGTGATTCAATTGGTAAAGGATAAAATAGAATTGCCCCAATCCTAGGGAAAAGATATATAAAGAAAAAGGCCTCAAATTGAGGCCTTTTTCTATTATTTCATATTATCGATTTCCTGTTGTTGTTTCAACTGATCGATATTATTTTTACTTCCAAAGTCATCTGTTTTTTCCTGGAAGGAATTGAGGATCTCCAGAATAGCTTCAGAGTTGTCTGCAGTTCGCTGATAGATATCAGGGATTTTGCTTTCGATAGTTTTATCACCTAACTCTATATTGTCAATTTCAACTTTTGCGATTTTTTCTAAAACAGCCTGCTGGCTATTTCTAATGTCCTCTAATTCTCTGGATATTTTCTCCATTAATTCGAATTTCTTTAATTTATCCATATATATTATTCATTAGTTTCTACTATTATAAACGCCAAAGATTGCAAATTGTTGTATATTTTTTATAAATAGTTGAAATGCAGTGTTTTAATAAGTGTTGTTTATGTAATTATTAAGATAAGTATGTGCGGAAAAATAAAAAGGTCGCTAGTTTAACTAGCGACCTTCGAAATTGATTTAGGTATAAACTTAAATTGTTCTACCCGGATATTCTTCTAGACCTTTTTTTAAGCAAACCAATGCTTTTTTAAGATCATCTTGGTTTAAGACGTAAGCTAAACGCACTTCATTCGATCCTGCTCCAGGAGTGGAGTAGAAGCCAGTTGCAGGAGCCATCATCACTGTTTCATTGTTGTATGAAAATTTCTCCAACATCCATTGACAGAATTTATCTGCATTATCGATTGGCAGTTTTGCAATGACATAGAACGCACCGCCTGGGTTAGGGCAGAAGACACCATCAATTTTATTAAGACCATTGACCAATGTATCTCTTCTTGCAGTGTATTCCTTGGATACCGCTTCAAAATAACTATCAGGAGTATCTACTGCAGCCTCTCCAGCGATCTGACCTTCCAATGAAGGACTAAGTCTAGCTTGAGCAAATTTCAATGCCGTTAAGTAAAGTTCTCTGTTTTTGGTGATGATACATCCGATCCTTGCTCCACAAGCGGAATAGCGTTTAGAAACAGTATCAAATACCACTACA
The DNA here is from genome assembly GCF_053644255.1 of Sphingobacterium sp. NPDC055431. NCBI lineage: Bacteria > Pseudomonadati > Bacteroidota > Sphingobacteriia > Sphingobacteriales > Sphingobacteriaceae > Sphingobacterium > Sphingobacterium sp. NPDC055431. The sequence continues at coordinate 166,498 of NZ_JBSHLH010000004.1, read as the reverse complement.
TTTTGTTCAAGACCTTCTAATTGCATTGGGGAAATGAATTCGCGGCCATCATAACAAAATTCCCTATAAGCTTCATCAGAGAATAGGTAAAGATCATGTTTCAGACATAATTCTTTTAATGCCTCCAGCTCTTCGCGTGAATACAGGTATCCAGTAGGGTTATTTGGATTGCAGATTGCAATTGCTTTAGTTTTTTCTGTAATTACTTTTTCAAAATCTGCAATGGAAGGTAATGCGAAACCATTGTCTATGACAGACATGATTGGTTTTACGATAATGTCTGCTGAACATGCAAAGCCATTGTAGTTGGCATAGAAAGGTTCAGGGATAATAACTTCTTCACCTGGGTTCAGACAGGCTTGCATCGCAATGGTAATTGCTTCCGAGCCACCGTTGGTAACCAAAATGTCGTTAGGAGTGATGTTATAATGGATCTTATTATAATACTCAGCTAATTTAGTTCTGTATGAAAGAGTCCCTTCAGATGAAGTATAAGCCCAAACTTTAAAATCAATGTTTTTTAAAGCATTTAACATGACTTCAGGAGTTTCAATATCAGGTTGGCCTATGTTCAAATGGTAAATTTTCTTTCCATCTTTTTTTGCCTGATTGGCAAAAGGAGTTAGTTTTCTAATAGGCGATGCAGGCATATTGATGCCCTTATGTGAAATAGTTGGCATTATAATTTTATTATGTTTTCAATCATTACAAAAATACAAATAAAACTGAGCTTGTCCTAAAAAATGAAAGCCGACCTCAAGAGGTCGGCTTTCCATGATATTTTTATTTTTTCTCAGAATTGTTTCATTCTGAACGTAATTTTCCTTATTCTACGATACCTTTGATAGTAAGCGTTTTAACAGGTGTTTTAGTGTTTGATTTTACAATAAATGATTTTGTAAAAGGACCTTTAGCAGCTGCATTGAAAGTTACTTTAATGGTTCCCGCTTCTCCTGGTTTAACAGGAGTTTTGGTAAATTCTGCTACAGAACATCCACAAGTTGGTTGTACATCTGAAATAATGATTGGTTCATCTCCCGAGTTGCTGAATTTATATTCATGAGAAACCGGTTTATTCAGAGGAATCTTTCCGAAGTCATGGGTTTCTTTGTCAAATTTAAACTCTGCAGCAAACATTCCCATCGCAGTCAAACTAATAAATGCAATCAATACTGCACATATACTTGTAATCTTTTTCATCGTTTCAATTTTTTCGTTGCTTTATTCAATCAAATCTAAGACCATTTTTATAAGAATACGATTCTTTAGTGAGATTTTGAAATAAACACACAAGAATTTTACAATCTTGATATTAGATAATACCTTCTTTTAAAATGTCTTGCAGGTGAATAATGCCTGCATATTTTCCTTCGTCGGTAACCACCAATTGGGAGATACTATTCTGGCGCATGAGGTGAAGAGCATTTGCTGCCAGTTCAGTTTTGTCTATGGTGTTAGGATTTAAGGACATAATATCCTTTGCCTGAAGGCCAGAAACATCCTCATATTTGCCTAACATGCGACGGATATCGCCATCGGTAATGATTCCAAGGATATTTTCGTTTTCAATGACCACGGTTGCTCCAAGTCTATATTCGGTAATACTGATCAATACGGAACGGATATTCGCATCTGCAGCTACCATTGGGACACCGTTATGATCAGAAAGGTCACTAACTTTTAGATATAGTTGTTTTCCCAAAGCGCCACCTGGATGGTATTTAGCGAAATCTTGATCGGTGAACTGTCTTTTGGTCTGCAGACAGACAGCAATGGCATCACCCATAGCAAGTTGAACTGTAGTACTGGTGGTTGGGGCTAAATTATTAGGGCAAGCTTCTCTGGTAATGCTGGTGTCCAGAATATAATCCGCTTGTTCAGCAAGGAAGGATTCATGGTTTCCAACCATGGCTACTAAGATGTTCCCTGTTTGTTTAAGATATGGGACCAGAACTTTGATTTCCGGTGTATTGCCACTTTTTGAAATCGCGATGATAAGGTCATCTTTTTGGATGATTCCAAGGTCACCGTGAATGGCATCTGCGGCATGCATAAAAATGGCAGGAGTGCCGGTGGAATTTAGGGTTGCGACAATTTTTTGAGCGATGATTGCGCTTTTTCCGATTCCGGTTAATATTACCCTACCTTTCAGCGTCAAAATCTTCTCAATTACCTCTACAAAATCGCTGTCGATTTTTTCAGATAGAGCCAATACGTTAGCCGCTTCAAGTTCAAATGTGCTCTGTGCCAACGATTTGATATCTATATTGTTTTTCACGTAATATTTCCTTAATTTTATATATAAATATGATGTGTTCGCTACAAAAATACATTATTTAACACGTATTATTCATACCGTTATTACATCTATTTATTTTGCATAGTCAATGGAAATAGAAAAATCACTTTTCGACAATCTTCAAGATTTTTTTGGGTTCGACACTTTTAAAGGCGATCAGGAAGCAATTATTACGAACGTTCTGAACAGGAAGGATACATTCGTCATAATGCCTACAGGTGGCGGGAAATCAATCTGTTATCAGTTGCCGGCTCTGATGAGCGAAGGGACTGCAATTGTAATCTCACCGCTTATTGCTTTGATGAAGAATCAGGTCGACCAAGTTCGCGCTTTTGGAGGTAGAGATAGCATCGCGCACTTTTTGAATTCCTCCCTTACCAAAAATGAAATTCAACGCGTAAAACAGGACGTGCAAGAAGGGAAAACCAAGCTCTTGTATGTAGCACCTGAATCTTTGGCCAAAGAGGAAAATGTTAACTTTTTAAGGAGCATAACAGTTTCATTTGTGGCCGTTGATGAGGCGCACTGTATTTCAGAATGGGGACATGATTTCAGACCGGAATATCGTAAGATCCGTCAAGTCATCAATGAAATTGGTGAGGATATTCCAATTATCGCATTGACGGCCACCGCTACTCCAAAGGTTCAGTCTGATATCCGTAAGAACCTACAGATGAATGATGCAGCCTTGTTTAAGTCTTCCTTTAACCGTACGAACCTGTACTATGAAGTGAGGCCTAAAGAAGATGTTATTAAGCAGATCGTTCGTTTTATTAAAAACAATGCAGGAAAGGCCGGTATTGTGTACTGTCTGAGCCGTAAGAAGGTGGAGGAGATAGCTGAGGTATTGAACATCAACGGGATTAAAGCCCTTCCATACCATGCTGGCTTGGACGCAAAGACCCGTGCTGATACACAGGATAAGTTTTTGATGGAAGATATTGAAGTGATCGTAGCGACGATTGCTTTCGGAATGGGTATTGATAAACCTGATGTCCGATATGTTATCCATCATGATATCCCAAAATCAATGGAAGGATACTATCAGGAAACTGGTCGTGCTGGCCGTGATGGCGGGGAAGGTTACTGTCTGGCTTTCTACTCTGAAAAAGATGTAGAGAAGCTGACCAAGTTCATGAAAGATAAGCCCGTTTCGGAAAAGGAAATCGGCACTCAGATATTGAAGGAAGTGATTGATTATTCTGAATCGGCTGTTTGTCGAAGGAAGCAGATCCTCCATTATTTTGGGGAGAAGTTTGACGAAACTGGATGTAATTCCATGTGTGATAATTGTCGATCGGCAAAAACCTATTTCGATGCCGAGGAGCCTTTATTGACTGTACTGAATTTTATAAAAGAGCAGGGTGATAAATTTGATGATCAGCATATAATCAATGTGTTGATTGGACAGAACAATCAGCCTATTTCGAAATATAAACATGATACCCATGCCTTATTTGGTACTGGGAAGGAGCAAGGAGTGAATTTCTGGAATTCCTTGATCCGCCAGGCAGAATTAGCTGATTTTATCAAGAAGGATATTGATCACTATGGTCTATTGCAATTGACTTCAGGTGGTAATAAGTATATCAATAATCCGTATCCATTGAAGTTTATCTTAAATAAACCGATGGAAATGTCAAAATCAGACTCTTCAGAAGAAGGTTCTGCTCAGGCAGGTGCATTGGATGCCGAGTTGCTGAAAATGTTAAAGGATCTTAGAAAGAAGATCGCTAAACAGAAGTCGCTGCCACCATTTGTTATTTTCCAAGATCCTTCATTAGATGAAATGTGCACCCATTATCCGGTAAGCATTGATGAGTTGAAACAAATCCAAGGTGTTGGATCCGGGAAAGCCATGAAGTTTGGGGCTCCATTTGTAGAACTGATCAAAAAGTATGTGGAGGATAATGATATCGATAGGCCACAGGATTTAGTGATCAAGAGCACGGCCAATAAATCTGCCTTAAAAGTTTCTATTATCCAGAATATCGATAGAAAGATCTCTTTGGAAGATATTGCCTCATCAAAAGGAATCAGTTATGAAGATCTTTTGCGTGAGGTGGAGTCTATCGTAAATTCAGGAACCAAACTGAATATTGGTTATTTTGTAGATGAAATGATCGATCAGGACCGTCAAGATGAAGTCTATGATTATTTCAAAACTGCAGAGAATGATGCTATCGAAACTGCATTGGATGAATTGGGGGAGGAAGATTACTCCTTTGAGGATATCCAACTGATGCGCATCAAATTTATGTCGGAACTAGGTAATTAAAATTATATGATCAATACATATTTGCCAGAAATAAAAAATGGCAACTCTTCTTCTTTCTTTTTGATGGCAGGACCTTGTGCCATTGAAGGTGAAGAGATCGCTTTGCGTATAGCGGATAAAATCGTAAATATCACTGATAAACTGAACATCCCTTATATTTTTAAAGGATCTTATCGTAAAGCAAATCGTTCGAAAGGTAATTCCTTTACCGGAATTGGGGATGAAAAAGCATTGAAGGTGTTGGAGAAAGTAGGGAAGACCTTTGGCATACCTACCGTAACAGATATTCACGAAAGTCAGGAGGCTGCAATGGCCGCTGCGTATGTGGATGTGTTGCAGATTCCTGCATTTCTATGTAGACAGACTGACCTTTTGGTTGCTGCAGCAGAAACTGGAAAAGTCGTTAACATCAAGAAAGGACAGTTTTTATCAGCAGAATCGATGAAATTCGCTGTAGAAAAGGTTCAAGATTCTGGAAACCCTAAAGTTGTTCTTACTGACCGTGGGAATACTTTTGGTTATCAGGACTTGATCGTAGACTATAGAGGATTACCAGTTATGAAATCTTTTAATGTTCCTACGGTTATGGACTGTACGCATTCCTTGCAACAGCCAAATCAGAGTTCAGGAGTGACAGGTGGTAAACCGGAATTGATCGAGACAATTGCTAAAGCTGCCATTGCAGTCGGTGCTGATGGTCTGTTTATTGAAACTCACCCTGATCCTGCAAATGCCAAATCTGATGGTGCAAATATGCTCCACCTGGATCTGTTAGAAGATCTGTTGGTGAAACTGCAAAGGATAAGGGAAGCGATTCTTTAAGACATAAAAAAAGCTGGTTTATTAAAACCAGCTTTTTTTATGTCTTAGATTTTAGATTTGAGTTTAGAGATAGTAGAAATTCTATTCAAATTAATATCTCATTTCTCAGATCTCAAATCTCACATCTATTATTCAAAATACTCTTTAATTCTCTCAAAGAATGATTTTTCGCTCTTACCAGGTTGTGGTTTGAAGTTAGCAGAGTTCTTAAGTTTTTCTAGAAGTTCTTTTTCTTCTTTTGAAACTGTTTTTGGAGTCCACACATTCACATAAACCAATTGGTCACCTTTGTGGTAGGAATTTACTTCTGGAAGACCTTTGCCTTTTAGACGGAGGATCTTACCACCTTGAGTACCTGGTTCGATCTTGATCTTTGCCTTGCCATCAATGGTCGGGATTTCTACGCTCGTGCCTAAAGCAGCATCAGCAAAATTGATATAAAGATCATAGATGACATTGATGCCATCGCGTTTAAGCGTTTCGTGAGGGACTTCTTCAACCAGGATGATCAAATCACCAGGGATCCCACCACGTGGTGCAGCATTACCTTTTCCACTCATGGACAGTTGCATGCCTTCGCTAACTCCTGCAGGAATATTGATTGAAATGGTCTCTTCACCACGAACTAAACCTTCGCCTTTACAAGAAGTACATTTGGCAGTGATTTCGACACCTTCACCATTACAGGTAGGACAGGTGCTTGTGGTTTGCATCTGACCAAGGATAGTATTGGTTACACGTCTTACAGAACCAGAACCACCACAGGTATTACAGGTATGGTACGAGTTTTTGTCTTTGGCACCAGTACCATCACAGGTATTACATTTTACCTGTTTGTTTACTTTTACCTTTTTCTCAACTCCTTTTGCAATTTCTTCAAGGGTAAGTTTTACTTTGATCCGCAGGTTTGTTCCGCGTTGTACCCGGCGTCCGCCACGAGTACCTCCGCCGCCGCCTCCGAAAAAGCTTTCAAATGGGTTGCCACCACCAAAGATATCTCCAAATTGACTGAAGATATCATCCATGTTCATGCCGCCACCACCATATCCAGAAGCAGAGTTGCCTGCATGTCCGAATTGGTCATAACGTCTTCTTTTTTCAGGGTTGCTCAGGACTTCATATGCCTCAGCAGCCTCTTTGAACTTGTCTTCAGCCTCTTTGTCTCCAGGGTTCTTATCTGGATGGTATTTGATGGCTAGCTTACGATATGATGTTTTTATTTCTGTTACTTCTGCCGTTCTGGTTACACCAAGGACATCGTAATAATCTCTTTTTGACATCTTTTATATTTATTGGCCTACTACTACTTTCGCAAATCTGATTACGTTGTCATTCAAAGTATAACCTTTTTCAATAACATCGATAACCTTATCTTTTAAATCTGGGGTAGGTGCAGGGATGAGGGTTATGGCTTCTTGGAATTCAGGATCAAAAGGTTGACCAATAACATCGATTTCCTTTACACCTAATTGTTCCATGGTTTTCTTAAGCTTATGATAAACCAAGTCAATGCCTTGTTTCATTGGGTCATCAGCAGGCACGTCTTTCATAAAGCTTAGGGAGCGATCGAAATCATCAACTACTGGTAATAATTTTAAGATTACATCCTTACCAGCTGATTGCATTAAATCAATCTTTTCTTTTGCAGTTCTCTTTTTGTAATTGTCAAACTCAGCAAACAATCTTGCATATTTATCGTTGGATTCGTTTAACTTATTGGTAAGTTCTTCGGTAGCTGCAGAACCTTGCTCTACATTTTCCTCCGAATTGTTCATTTCTGGGTCTTGAATATTCTCGTTCTCGTTTATCATCTCCTAATATCTAGTTTAAGTAACCTTAACATGGCATCCATCAATTTTTTTGCCAACAAAAAAAATCCGACATGCTGTCAGTGTTTACTGGTTTCGTTAGCAAAATTGTCGGATTTAAATGGTATTGTCAGCTATTAGATGCTGACATTGTCATGCAACGCACCATCTGCTGTTTTCAGGATGCGTGCAGGCATATTTCTAATAATTTGGTAATCGTGCGTTGCCATCAGGACTGCGGTTCCAGAGGAAGCGATGTCACGTAATAACAATACAATTTCTTCGGATGTAGCGGGGTCTAAATTCCCTGTTGGCTCATCGGCAAGGATGATTTCAGGGTTGTTCAGTAATGCACGGGCAATTACGACACGTTGCTGCTCACCACCAGAAAGTTCATGAGGCATTTTCTTCAGTTTCGAACGAAGTCCAACTTTTTCCAACACATCGATGATTCTGTTCTCGATCTGAGCCTTTTCCTTCCAACCTGTAGCTTTAAGGGCAAACTCTAGGTTTTTTTCAACTGTACGGTCGTTCAATAAATGGAAATCTTGAAAAACGATTCCCAATTTACGTCTTAGGTATGGGACATCATTTTCATGAAGTTTTTTCAGGTCGAATCCAGCAATCATCCCTTCGCCATTCGCGATGTACAGGTCTCCATAGATTATTTTCAATAAACTACTTTTTCCTGAACCAGATTGTCCAATAAGGTATAAAAATTCTCCTTGGGCAATGTCTAAGTTAACATCTGAAAGTACAAGGTGTTTTTGTTGATAGATATCTACATGTTTAAGTTTGATAACCGTATTTGTCTCTCTCATGGTAATTTATAAGTCGATTTTCTTTATTTGGCCAAATGGTAATTCACGAACAACATCCATAATGTATTCGGATTTATCAGCAAGACCGATTTTTTCCAATGATTTGTCGGGTCTATCCACGCGGAAATAAGCCAAAAGCGTAAATGCATCGTCCCTTAATTGAACATAATCTGGAATTTTTGCTACACCTTTAACCTTAATAACATACATAGTCAAACAAAATTATAATTTTTTACGAATTCACACTCATATAACGACAATAAAAGCTAATTATTGGTTTGCCAATAAAAAGTCTAATGTATTTACATTGTCTGCAAAATCATCCAATGCTGGGTATTGGCTTGCACCAAATGGGAATACAGGAACATCAGCTACCTGGATATCCATATCGCTAGTTACACATTGAATGTCCTCTTTGTGGGCTAGGATGTATTTTTCTACATCTCCCTTAGCCTTATAGTATTCAAAATGTACGACAGCAAGGGGAGAGGCTAGGCTTTCATCTTCCTTTAACAGTAGAAAACCATTGTCAAAATGTTTGTTCTTGTTGATCAAATAGATTGATTTATTGAAATCGTAATTGTTGTTGTATTTTGAATGATCTTTTATGGAATGAAAAGATTCTAGGTTGTCCAAAAGCTTTGCAATGTCATAACCTTCTGGGATGAATATTTTTGAAACAGACCTACATCCCAAACCGAAATAATCAAAGATGTCATGTCCTAGGGCCTGTAGTTGTTCCTTAGTCTCATTTCCAGAAAGCACAGAAAGTGAGTTTCTATTTTTTCGGATAATATTCGGTTTTTTACCGAAATAATATTCAAAATAACGCGCTGAATTATTGCTTCCTGTAGCAATGACAAGATCAAAATTCTCTAGCTTATCCAGTAATTGGATCTTCTTGGCAAATTGAGGTTCAATTTCAATTAATTGATCCAGTATAAATTTTGTTAAGCCGGCATCATCTGATGAAACTTTGATTTTGGCCGTAAATCCAGCCAATAGCACACACATGATATCATGAAATCCGACTAAGGGAAGATTTCCGGCCAATACCAAGCCTACAGATTTATCAATATCCTGATTAGGAACATCCTTAAGCCATTTCTCCAATTGATCATGGGTCAGATTTTGCGCAATGGCATGGATCTGTTGCAAAATATTTGGTTTGGTATACCAAGCATTTTTATGAACTGCTGAATCAATGATGGGAGAGTTATTCAACTCATCAGATTGAAGGAATTGTCCGAGTTTTACGAAGGCGTTTATTCTTTGTTCTCTTGTCAAAATCTTACTATTTATAATTAATCTGTGTTTTTTTTGCCGTATATTTGCCATATCAAAGTAAATAACTACTAATTTTGTATACTTTTATTTTTGAGTATATAGCTTTAGTATTACCTTTGAAAGTGCAAAATTAGTTTATTATTTTATTGTAAGGACATAAATGGCAATTAAAATTACTGACGAATGTATAAATTGTGGGGCATGTGAACCAGAATGCCCAAATAATGCAATCTATGATGCTGGTGTAAGTTGGAAGTTTTCAGATGGTACAGCATTGGATGGTGTGATTGATTTTGGTGATGGAGTAACTCTTGACGCGAACGAATCACAGGATGCTATTTCCAATGAAGTTTATTACATCGTTTCAGATAAATGTACGGAGTGTGTGGGATTCCATGATGAACCTCAGTGTGCTGCTGTATGTCCAGTTGATTGTTGTGTTGAGGATGAAGACGTCCGTGAAACTGAAGAAGAACTATTAGCGAAGAAAGCTTGGCTTCACGCTGAATAATCTTAAAGATATTCTATAGATAAACCACCTTGAAAGAGGTGGTTTTTTTATTTTTCAAGATCCCTGAAATGGAAAATCAGTTGGTTTCTAAGTTCTATTAATCCTTTGTACCTCTTATTTTACAATCTTCCCCGATATTTTTAACCTTAACCCATCTCTCTGATTCAATATTTTACGATTGAAAAAGCCGAAACTCAGCACATTTTAGGAAATACTATAACGCAAAAGATTTGGTTTGCAGAGCTATTTTTTTATTTTTGTTCGTCTAAAAAGTAAAAAAAAGAAATAAATAACCTTATTAAATCTACATGTCAAAAAAAACTACAGGATATGTTCTACTTGCGACCATTGCGATAGCATCTATCCTGACCCTCCTTTATGAATTTAATCTTGCGCCAATTCCTGCATCCTTGATGATGGTTGTCCGTTGGGTTACTGCCATTGTTTTGGTATGGAACGCAATTGTACGGAAAGGATTGACAACATGGATCCTAACCTGTATGGTATTGGGTATTTTTGTTGGGCTTGATTTTCCAGATGTAGCTAAGGCATTGCAGCCCTTAAGCCAAGGGTTTATCAAGTTAGTGAAAACCATTGTGGGGCCAATTTTATTCTCCACCTTGGTATTTGGTATTGCTGGCCACTCAGATCTTAAGCAAGTTGGTCGTATGGCTTGGAAATCCATGTTGTATTTCTTCTGTGCTACTACCTGTGCTATATTTATCGGTCTAGGTGCTATTAACTTAACCCGTGCTGGAGTAGGAATCGATATCGAGCACATGCCGCACGAAGAATTACCGCAGACATCCGCAGTGTCAGATGCAGATAAGATCGCACTTGAACATATTGATGAAAGCGCACATTGGATCTATAAATTCACCTCATTCTTTAGGGATACATTTCCTGAAAATATTGTAAAATCAGTATACGAGAATAAAGTTTTGCAGATCGTTGTATTTGCCGTGATCTTTGGTATCGGTCTGGCCATGGTGGATGAGAAGAAGCGAAAGCCCTTTGTCGACTTCGCAGAATCACTCTCCGAAGCCATGTTCAAATTTACTAATCTGGTAATGCTCTTTGCGCCAATTGGTGTTGGGGCAGCAATGGCCTATACCGTTGGGCATTTGGGGATCGATATCCTCAAAAACCTGTTCATGTTATTGGCAACACTGTACCTAGCATTGATTTTCTTCCTTGCCGGGGTGTTATTGCCGGTAGCCCTTTATCTGAAAATTCCGGTAAAGCAATTTATCAATGCCATTAAAGAACCGGTTTCTATTGCATTTGCAACTACAAGTTCTGATGCAGCTCTTCCAAAAGCGATGAGTGCAATGGAGAAGTTTGGTGTGCCAAGGAAAATCGTTTCGTTTGTAATTCCTACTGGATATAGCTTTAACTTGGATGGTACTTCACTTTACCTTTCATTAGCTTCCATCTTCGTAGCTCAAGCTGCTGGTATCCACTTGTCCTTTGGTCAACAATTGATGATCGCCTTTACTTTGATGATCACTTCAAAAGGAGTGGCAGCAGTTCCTAGGGCATCCTTGATTATTTTGATCGCAACTGCTGATCAATTTGGACTACCTGTATTTGTTATTGCAGCGATTCTAGGTATTGATGAATTGATGGATATGGCTAGGACATCCGTGAATGTCATTGGAAACTGTTTAGCTACGGTTGTAGTCGCCAAGTGGGAGGGGGAATTTGATGAAACCGCCCCATTTAGGCAGGATTCTGATGAAGACGGCATTGAAGAGATCGCCGAAGTCATTGAAGAAGGTCCTGAAGGGGAAACCAGGTCTTAGACCATAAAGATATTTAAATAAATAAGGGAGCTTTTCATACGAATTGCTCCCTTTTTCTATCTATTAATTGTGATTATGAAATAAATCCTTTGACATACTGTTTCGTAATTTCATGCTTAGGTTCCAAGAGAATCTGCTCTGAGGGTCCAAATTCAATAACCTCACCATTGTATAAGAATAATATATAATCTGATACCCTTCTGGCTTGGCGTAGGATATGTGTGACCAAAACAATGGTATAATCTTGTTTTAATTGGACCAATAAGTTCTCAATGACCTGAGTTGAAATTGGATCCAAAGCAGAAGTAGACTCATCTCCCAATATGATTTCTGGCTCTACAGCAAGGCCCCTTGCTAAACAGAGCCGTTGTTGTTGTCCGATCGATAATTTACTTGCGGAACCATCTAACCGATCCTTAACCTCTTCCCATAAACCTACATTGCGCAATTGTCTTTCAACTATAGACTTTAAAGACTTTTTATCTTTATTTCCATGAATTTTAGGGCCATAGGCAATGTTGTCGAATATAGACATCGGAAGAGGAAATGGTTTTTGGGACAATAAGCCCATCTTTTTCCGGATATGGGTCACCTCAGCATTTGGACCATAAATATCTTCACCATTGACAAGTACCGATCCAGTGACCTTGACTTCAGCGGAATCATCCAATAGCCTATTAAGCGTCTTGAGCAAGGTGGTTTTGCCACATCCTGAAGGACCAATGATAGAGGTAATGCAGTTATTTGGGATCTCGAGATTAATGTCCTTTAAAATATGTTGGTCTTCAACAAAAACATTCAAGCCCTTAATCTCAATATGTGGATTTACCTGATGGATTATACCCGGTGTTTTTTCTGTCTCGATGCTAGGTATTGCGTACATATAACAATAAGTAAGATGATTATAGTTAAAATTAATGCGGAAGCATAGGCTCTCCCCTGAACTTCAGGAATAGGGCTGCTCAGCTGAAAGAATATCGCCAATGGAAGGGTTGCAGTAGGTTCATCCAGATAAATCGGAATATTGTCGCTGAACCCAGTTGTCAATAATACGCCTGCAACATCTCCAATTGCCCTTCCGAATGCAAGTAAAATCGCGGTGAACAGACCTGGTTTAATATAGGTTATCATGACTTTGGCTGATTCCCAGCGAGTTGCTCCTAAAGAAGTTGTAATATGGCCTAAATCCGTTGGAATGGTCTGAATTAACTCATCTAAGGTCCTGACAACGATTGGAATAGTTAAAAGGGTAATCGTGATCACACCACCGATCAGCGATGCTCGAACACCTAGCCACACCATGATGCTGAAAGCTATTGCTCCATATACTATAGATGGCACTCCAAATAAAACATCAAATACTAATTTGGAAAATCGACTGATCCTTGATCCTTTCTTAGAATAGATGTTTAAGTAAATACAGATAGGTATCCCAATGATAGTGGCCAAGAACGTAGATAAACCTGCAAGGTAAAGCGATCCAAGTATCGCATTGAGGATTCCACCGCCTTTACCTACATAAAATCCTCCTTCAGGAGTCTTGGTGATCATATCTATGCTCAAATATGGCAATCCTTTGTAAAGGATTGTCCCAATGATAAAGAATAAGGAGCCTGTGATGATGATCCCAGAGCCTTGCATAAGGAGTTTGGCAAACTTTTCTTTTCTCAGCCTTCTATTGATGTTGCTCATATATTTTTTGCCTCCATTTTCTTTAATATCCCTCTTGAAATCAGGTTAAACCCTAAAATGATAACAAACAATAGCAATGCTGCGAACATCAATGCGGAATCATATAGAGGAATGGACATCATTTCCCCAAAGTTATTGGCAATTAGAGCGGGTAATGGATATCCCGCATCAAATATGGATTGAGGGATCTTTGGAATATTTCCACAGACCATAAGCACGGCAATGGTTTCCCCAAATGCCCTGGAAACAGCTAGAACTATTGCAGCCATTATTCCGGGCCTTGCTTTCTTTAATACCACTTGCTGAATGGTTTCAAGTTTAGTAGCGCCTAAGGATAAGGAAACTGATCTCAGCTCCTTAGGAATGGTCTGCAAGACCTCGACCATAATGCTCACCATGATTGGAAAAATCATGACGGCCAATACAATACCTCCAGAAAAGACAGAGTAACCGGTACTGCTGATTCCGAAAATAGGAGCGATGTACCCTCCAATTAATGGAACTACGAATAGAACTCCCCATACACCATAAAGTACAGGTGGGATAGCTGCTAATATGTTTACTAATGGCAGTACAAAATTCCGCAATCTGTTTCCAGCATACTCGACCAAGTAAACGGATGCAGCCAAACATAAGGGTACAGCAATGATTAATGCGATTAATGTAACCCATACAGTCCCCATGATAAACGGTAAAAAACCGAAGTTTCCTTTCATAGGCGACCAAATGCTACTGCTCAGGATAGTCCACAAGGATTCTGTGGCAATTAATGGTTCTGCCTTAATACTTAACCCAATGAGGATTGCCAATATCACCAAGAGGCATATTCCCAATAAAATCCCAGAGAGGTTTTTGATTATTTTATCTTTTATCAGTCTGTAATTCACTTGCAAGCAATTTTTCGTTCTCTTTCTTATTCAATTCCTTATTGATCGGCACAAATCCATTGTCCAGTAAATATGCCTGTTGTTTGTCGGTCATTACAAAACGGACAAACTCTTCTAGTAACTTTGATTGATGTTCCTTATTGAGGACAAACATAAGTTCCCTTGAAGGTGGTGATGGGTATTTTCCGGTTGCCACTGCATTTGTGAGGCTATCCAGTTCTGTGTAGAAGTTTTCCTGAGCATCAATCCTATGGTTTGAATTAATATCAAGCGGCAGTGCTACAATATTTGCTGTAGTTCTTTTTGTTTCTAAATCAAAAACATAGTTGATGTTATTAAAACCAATAGCAAGCGGATTGTCTTTGATGGCTTGAGCCAATCCTGGATCACCAAATATTCCGATTCCTTTTAATTCCTCTTGAGTTGCTCCAAGATACTTCGCCCAGGTTTCTGCTGCTCCAGCAGCATCCGAACGTATATATACTTCAATATTCTTGTTTACAAAGCTTGGATCTAAATCACTCCACTTTTTGATTTTGCCTGTTACAAAGATTCCTTTTAGTTCATCTTGACTCAATCCTCTTGTTAGGAGAGCGGCGATATTAGGATGTTTGCTATTTAAGGTTCCTATTACGGCATCGTTTGCTACAATAACTGGTAAAGCACCTTTTTCTACTTCTATCGGGTGTAGGTCTCGGGATACCAATCCGATATCTACCATATTAGAAAGCACATCAGATATCCCTTTTCCAGCTCCTCCCGCTGAAATATTGAATCTTACATGAGGGTGTAATTTCTTGAAATCTTCACTCCATAAAACAGCAATTGGGTAGAGCGCAAAGGCCCCAGAAATTGATATTGTGCCTACAAATCCCTTGTCCTTATCATAACCTTGATCAACTTTCGGTGCACAAGAAAATGTTACAATCTGGATTAAGGAGCTAAATATCAGTAGTTTAATTGTTTTTATTTGCTGTTTTTTATACATCCTTTGAAATTAATTACACAAATATATAGTAATTTGGTAGACTTTGTATAGTTCTTTTATAATTATTTTATACATTTGTCGAATAAACGTTATCAATAACCTAACTAAAGAGGTGAAATATTACCTTTTTAATAATTGAAGATAGAATGCAGAGCTTTAGGACAGAATTAGAGAATCCTGTAGTAGCACAGGAAATCATAGAATTAGAGAAAAAGATTAGAGCTTATCGGAAAGGTGATCTACCAGAAGAAAAGTTCAGATCCTTGCGTTTAGCTAGGGGAGTGTATGGGCAGAGGCAGCCTGGCGTTCAAATGGTGAGGATAAAACTCCCATTTGGAAAAGTTACTTTTCAGCAGATATTAAAAATTGCGGATATCTCTGATGAGTACGCAAGTAAAAACCTTCACCTAACTACCAGACAAGATATTCAAATCCATTTCGTAAGCCTTGACAAGACCCCAGAACTTTGGGCTAAGCTTGCCGAGGACGATATGACCTTAAGGGAAGCCTGTGGGAACACCGTTAGAAATGTAACGGCTTCAGCAACTGCCGGTATTGATCCGGAGGAACCATTCGACGTATCTCCTTATGCTCATCAAACTTTTAAATATTTTGTCCGTAATCCTATCTGTGCTGAAATGGGAAGGAAATTCAAGATTTCATTTTCAGCCTCTGATAAGGATAGCGCATTTTCCTATATCCACGATTTCGGTTTTATTCCTAAAATCAGAATAGTTGATGGTAAAGAACAGAGAGGTTTTAAGGTCATGTTAGGTGGTGGATTAGGTGCCCAGCCAATTCTGGCGCATGAAGTCTATGATTTCCTTCCTGAGGATGAAATCCTTCCTTATGCGGAAGCTACAATTCGGGTTTTTGACCGTTATGGAGAGCGGAATAACCGAAATAAAGCAAGATTTAAGTTCTTGGTACAAAAACTTGGTCTTGAAACGGTCTTGGATCTGATAGAAGAAGAAAAGATTGCGGTAAAACATAAGCGTGTTCCCTTTGACATCGATGCAATCCCTCAACCTGAGCCGCCATCAAATAAAGTTGAAGAAGAAATAGCAGATGACCTGCTTGGTTTTGAGCTTTGGAAAGCAACAAATAGCTTTGAACAAAAGCAAAAAGGCTATTATGGCGTTTATGCAAATATCCAAACAGGAGATATTTCCACGGAAAAAGCACGGATACTGATCGCTGGAATCAGAGATCATGTCGCTGACGATATTCGTATCACCCAAGACCAGAATCTTTTGTTTAAATACGTGCGTCCTGAGTCATTGGCAAGTATTTATAATGTACTCTTAAAATTAGGTTTTGCAAAACCGGGTTATAATAGCACAGCTGATATTACCACTTGTCCAGGAACGGATACCTGTAATTTAGGGATTTCGAATTCAACAGAAATGGCAAGGGTGCTGGAGAATTATATCCATGAATTCCACCAGGATTTTATACAGGAAAAAGAATTAAAGATTAAGATCTCTGGTTGCATGAATTCTTGTGGCCAACATGGTCTTGCTCATATTGGCTTCCACGGTAGTTCGGTAAAAGTCAATGGCAATGTGGTCCCTGCTGCTCAAGTCATGCTTGGAGGCGGAACCCTTGGCGACGGAAAAGGTAGGGTGGCAGATCGAGTGATCAAAGTTCCTACTAAAAGAGTCCTTCAAGTGGTTGATGTTATATTAGCTGATTTTAAGTCGAATAAGGATAGCGAGCAAAACTTCATTTCTTATTACGAACAGCAAGGGAAAGATCATTTCTATAGATTATTGAAACCCTTGGCAGAGCTTGGAAACCTCAGTGCTGATGAGCATATCGATTGGGGCCATGAAGAAAGTTTTGAAACTGCCATTGGTGTCGGCGAATGTGCTGGAGTGGTAATTGATCTCGTGGCCACCTTATTATTAGAGGCCGAAGAAAAACTGGAGCTAGCAGAACTTGCCTTGGAACAAAAGCAATTTGCTGATGCAATCTATCATTCATACAGCTCATTCGTATGGACAGCTAAAGCCTTATTGTTAGATAAAGGCATAAATGCTTCGACACAAACCGCAGTTATTCAAGAGTTTGATGACAACTATGTAAATGAAGACTACTTCCAGTTTCCAGCTTCATTTTCAGATAGAGTTTTACAGATCAACAAATACGAGCCTTCTGAGGAATTTGCAAGAACCTATTTGCTGCAAGCCAAGGCCTTTTGCTTTGAGGCAAAAGAACGTAGAGAAGAATGGCGTGTAGTAAACCAATAAGAGAGGAGAGAACATGAAGGAAATTAAACCATTTGTAACATTAGTAGGCGCTGGTCCAGGTGACCCAGACCTAATTACCTTAAAAGGCATTAAAGCAATCCAACAAGCCGACGTAATTCTTTATGATGCCTTAGTAAATGAGGAATTACTAGAACTTGCAACAGCTGATTGTACAAAAATATACGTTGGGAAACGAGCTGAACAGCTATCTACCTCACAAGATCAGATCAATCAACTTTTGGTTGATTACGCTTTGACCCATGGTCATGTTGTTAGGCTCAAAGGAGGTGACCCATTTGTTTTCGGACGTGGTGGTGAAGAAATTGATTTTGTAAGAAAATTCAATATTCCAACCGCAGTAGTGCCTGGGCTTTCTTCTTCGATCAGTCTTACTGGATTGCAACAGATCCCATTGACATACCGAGGGATTTCTGAATCTTTTTGGGTCATTACTGGAGCAACGAAAGCGGGTTTCCTTTCTGAAGATTTATATACTGCAGTCAATACAAATGCTACAGTTGTAGTTTTGATGGGTTATGCTAAACTTCATCAAATCATTGAATTATATAAGGAAAATGGAAAGGCTGATCTACCAATCGCTTTGATCCAAAATGGATCTCTTCCTAATGAAAAGATTGTGTTGGGTAGGGTTGATAATATCCTTGACCAAGCTGAAGCATCAGCCATTGGAGTACCTGCCATCATAGTACTTGGAGAAGTCGTTGCTAAACATCTGGAATTTGAAAAGGTTAAAGAACAATTACAATTTATAGAAGGATAATGAACGAGCTTTTTCCAATATATGTCAAGTTAGATCAGGTAGAAACCTTGTTGGTTGGTGCTGGTCCCGTTGGATTGGAAAAGATACAGGCTATTATTTCCAATTCGCCAAATGCCAAGGTTACCGTGGTGGCAAAGGAAATTTGTCATGATTTCTATGAATTTGTATTGGGCAAAGAAAATATAGTGCTAAATAAGCGTTCGTTTTCAGCCGTCGATCTTTATTCCAAACAGGTGGTAGTTCTGGCGACCAATAATCCCAAATTAAACAGCTATGTAAGGGAGCTTTGCTCAGATCATCAAATCCTTTTGAATGTGGCAGACAAACCATCCCTATGTGATTTCTATCTGGGTTCGGTGGTTCAAAAAGGAAATTTGAAAATCGGGATTTCAACAAATGGGAAATCTCCAACGATTGCCAAAAGACTGAAAGAGTTCTTGAATGACCTTTTACCAGAAGAAATTGATGAAACACTCAATCTCATGGCAGATCTTAGAAACCAGCTTTCCGGTGACCTTAAGGAGAAAATAACAGTGCTGAATGCACATACGGAGCAATTAATTAAACAAAATGAATATGATCGAGCAAATTAAAGCAGACTTAATTGGAGCAGATGCACGGTCTATCATCCAATATATTGAGGAGAAATATGCCGAAAAAGCTGTCTTTTCTACCTCATTTGGAATAGAGGATCAAGTGTTGACCCACATTTTGGATCAAGAAAAATCAAGGACGTCTATTTTCACCTTAGATACTGGACGTCTTTTTCCGGAAACCTATTACGTGTGGAATCGGACATTAGACCTCTATAAGCTAAAAATCAAAGCTTATTATCCAGAAACAAAGGCCGTAGAAGAACTTTTGGAACAGAAGGGGCCATCTAGTTTTTATAATTCCGTGGAGGATCGAAAGGAATGTTGCTATATCAGAAAAATTGAGCCTCTAAAGCGAGCAATTGCTGGTTATAAGGTCTGGATTACTGGAATCAGAGCTGAACAATCTCAAAATAGAGACCAAATGGAATTTGTGGAATGGGATGATGTCAATCAGATCATTAAAATCCATCCCTTATACAACTGGACTTTGGCTGACGTAGAAAAATACTTAAAAGACAATTTCGTTCCTTATAACCCACTACATGATAAAGGATTTATCAGTATAGGTTGCCAACCTTGTACGAGAGCTGTACAAGAAGGAGAGGACTTCCGCGCCGGCAGATGGTGGTGGGAAGATAAATCAAAGAAGGAGTGTGGATTACATGTAACACATAAATAATTAGTTTACAAAATGGATTACTTAGATCATTTAGAGGCAGAAGCCATTTACATACTGAGAGAAGTAGCTGGACAGTTCGAAAATCCTGCACTTTTATTCTCCGGAGGAAAAGATTCGATTACATTAGTTCACCTAGCTAAGAAGGCGTTTCGACCAGGTAAATTTCCATTTCCATTAGTTCATATCGATACAGGCCACAATTTCCCCGAAACCATTGAGTTTCGTGATTGGCTAGTAGATCAAATTGGAGAAAAACTAATTGTGGGTTATGTGCAGGAAAGCATAGATGCTGGTAAGGTCGTTGAACAGAAAGGCAAAAATGCCAGTAGAAATGCCCTGCAAACGGTGACTTTACTCGATACGATCGAAAAAAATGGTTTTGATGCCTGTATTGGTGGAGCCCGCCGTGATGAAGAGAAAGCTAGGGCCAAAGAAAGGATATTTTCTGTAAGGGACGATTTTGGACAATGGGATCCTAAGAGACAGAGACCAGAGCTTTGGAATATTTTCAATGGCAAAATCCAAAAAGGCGAAAATGTCCGCGTTTTCCCTATCTCCAATTGGACTGAACTCGATGTTTGGAATTATATAAAAAGAGAAAAGATCGCCTTGCCATCCATATATTTCTCCCACAAAAGGGACGTGGTTTTTAGAAATGGTCAATGGATGGCAGCTGATCCTGTCCTTCAGATTGATGACAACGATCTTGTAGAACATAAATCAGTGCGTTTCAGAACAGTAGGAGATATGACATGTACTGCAGCTGTAGATTCGATTGCTACTGAATTAGATGATATCATCAACGAAATTAAAGCATCCACAGTCAGCGAACGTGGCGCCAGAATGGATGATAAGGTATCTGAAGCTGCAATGGAAGATCGTAAAAAACAAGGCTATTTTTAATTTAAGGGAGGAAAAGAACATGAACATTTTAAAATTTTTAACGGCCGGATCTGTAGATGACGGGAAGAGCACTTTAATTGGCCGATTATTATATGATACCAATTCTATTTTAGATGATCAATTGGAAGCCATCCAAAAAGCAAACCGCAAGAATGATGATGGAACCATTGATTTAGCAATCCTGACAGATGGTTTAAAAGCAGAAAGGGAGCAAGGTATCACTATAGATGTCGCCTATAAATACTTCCAAACGGAAAATAGAAAATTTATCATAGCTGATGCACCGGGACATATACAATATACCAGGAACATGGTTACCGGAGCTTCAAATTCTGATCTGATCATTATCCTCGTTGATGCCAGAAAAGGCGTAATTGAGCAGACTAAGCGTCATTCATTTATTGCTAAAATATTGGGAATCAAAAAGGTATTGGTTTGTGTCAATAAAATGGATATGGTAGATTATGAATTGGCAGTTTTTGAGAATATCAAAACAGAATATCTTAACCTAGCCAATAAATTGGGCTTAGAAGATGTTGATTTTATTCCTGTATCTGCTCTTAAAGGTGATAATATAGTACAAAAGTCCCAAAGAATGCCTTGGTATCATGGCGCACCATTACTCACATATTTGGAAGAAGTTGAATTTGAGGAACTTGCAAACCAAGGTTGGCGTTTTCCAGTTCAATGGGTAGTTCGCCCGCAAAGTGCTGATTTACACGATTATAGAGGTTATGCCGGTAGGGTGTTGGGAGAGGGCTTGAAAGTAGGGGAAGAGGTCCTGGTTTTACCAAGTGGCTCCAAATCTAAGGTAAAATCTATAGAATTTGATAGTCAGGAATTGCCTGAAGCACACAATGGATCATCTGTCATCATCCATTTAGAAGATGAAATTGATATTTCTAGAGGAGATTTCATTGTCAGTGCCAACCATCCAGCAAAAACTGACAAATCTTTTGAAGCTAATATCTCTTGGTTTGAAAACAAAGAACTTGACTTGGGGCAGATTTACTTGTTGCAGACTCATTCTAAAGTCAGCAAAATAAAAATTCCAGAAATCCTTTATAAATACGACGTCCATACTCAAGAACAATTATATGAGCAAGCGATTGGTCTTAATGATATTGGTCGAGTATTAATAAAATCTGCAGATGAAATTGTTTATGATCAACAAAAGGATTTCCCAGAAAACTCTAGAGCAATTATCATCGATCCCAGAACGAATATTACAGTAGCTGCTGCAATAATTCAATAAGAAAACTATACAGAATCCTATAGGAGCTAATAAATTTAGAAACTATAGGATTTTAGTATTTAACACAAATATACAAGAGAAGGGTATATTCAATATTTCTATTTAACATAATATAAATTATTTGACTTATTGCCATTGTCAAGAATACTGCAAATATCCCTTGATTGAATTGAATTCGATGAGGCAATTCATGGGTGAAAATTCAAAACAATTTTTAGAGACATTTAAATTTTATCATTATTGCGCTATTAGAGACTCTTTTTATAACAACCTAATCATTTTTCTTTTTCTTGTTCAGAAAAAGAAACTAATTAAGTTTTTTCTTTTGTTTAAAGCATTAGGGTACAACTACCTTTTTTAGTCTAATATATATATTCTTCCTATTTTAGTGATTTGAAAACTAGAAAATGTAATAATTCTACGGCTCAAACATTTTAACATTTCAAAAACCTAGTAGAATTATATTCATAGTAAAAATAAAATAATGTATAGAAGTAATTATAATCAAATAAAAATAAATGACAGTAAGATTTAATACAAGATGTGCCACATGTGATCGTAAGACCATAATTAAAGTTCAGGCTGGTTATATAGATAAAAGTCCAGTAGCTATATCATGCCCACATTGTAATTCGAACATTAGAGGTGAAATTGTTCAAAATCCTCCAAACTTAAGTTTGATTTTGAATAATTGTGAGATCTTGGATTCAGACCATGCAATGGGAAGTGGTATTCCAATAATACAACTATCACCTGAATTTCCAATACCAAAAGAATCCTATCAGTCCACGGGTAATTTTTATTTAACACTAAATCCTTATATGGCAATATCTACAATTTTTGAGATTGATACAATATCACGTTATATTTCTAACTATAAAACCTTTCTTGATTCATTTGAAGATCGATTAGATGATCTTGAAAATATAATTAGACTATTTTCCCATGAAAAACATGATTTATTGAATAATTTGTTTTTAAAAAATTTTCCTGATATTGCAACCTATTTAAAAAAAGAATTATCTCCATCATACAAAACATCTGTATACATTATAAGTAATATCATACAATTCCTTTCGAACTTTATTTTGCCTAAAGGATATGTCGATAATCTAAGAATAAACGTACTTTTCAAAGAAACAATATCATCAATTAAAAAAAAACCTAATAGTTATCAAAAGGCATTAGAACAAATATCAAATAATTTAGACATAAAAAGAGATTATCTTTTCTCCTGTAATTCAATTTTAAAATTTTATAAAGACATTAGAGAATTTGCGCCAGTAATCTTATTGTCAAATAAAAGTTTAATATCTGAATTCAAAAATGATTATAAAATAACTACATTTTCGTTTACTGAACAGTCTCGATATTATCAAGATAACTTCGAACTTATAGTTAGGTTCTTTCCTTTAACAATAGCATTAAACAACCTAAAGTATAGGAATGATATAAATCATTTTTTAGATCCTAGAAGAGATAAAGACTTTCATTCCTTTTCCCAAAAGCGGGATATCGAAAAGTTTCATACCATGTGTAATTATAGTGTTTTAAATAATTACTTCACTGCTCAATTAAATAATGAAATACGTAATTCAATTGCTCATCATAAAATAATCTATGACGGAGTCAATCAAGAAATTAAATATTATCCAAGTACCAAATCAAACAATGTAAAAAATATTTCACTTATAGATTTTGCTCACAATCTATTGATTACTTACTTTACTATTATTGATCTTAATATTATGTTGGGAAAACTGAAAACCATTAATTATTAACTAAAAAAGGGAAATCCGATGGAAAGCCTAATCACTAGAAAAAATTTAATTTCCTTTATCAAACTCTGTATAGAGAGTAACCATATGTTTAATACAAACAGTCCAAAATATAAAATTAAGGATCTTAAAGTAAAAAATGTGGATACCTTAGAATGTACCTTTTATTCAAAAAGTAGCGAAAGTTTGGAAATAAAAAAAGAAATTGCTGGAATAATGGGATATTTCAATGGTTTTTTTAGAAATAATGATTACATAAATATAGAGTTCAAATACTATTGTGTCTCTGCAATAGATGAAGATAATAACGAATTACTTTACGCAATATCATCAAAACAGACTGCTGAATTAATCGGCAAAAACGGAATTGAGTGGTTAAAGCTTACATATTTTCAAGAAAATACAAATGATTACAGGATAGCACAAGCAAAAGTTCTTATAGCAGAAGTCGAAAATACTTTGCGAGAAACCATATGTAAAGTTCTTGAGGCAAAAAATAAAGGTATTTGGTGGGAAATATTTATTGATAAAAGAATCAAAAAGGAAACAGAAAATCTTTATAAGCGTCAATATGGAGAACTAACAAATGATGGGGCTATCTTAATCAATTATACTTTTACTTTAGATCTAAAAAAAATAGTTATTTCGAATTGGGATGATTTTTCACATCTATTTGGAGACAAAAATAGTTTTGCAAAACATGTAGAAAACTTAAATACGATTCGGAGAGATGAAGCTCATAATAGACCTATTTCTCATCAACAACTCGAACTATTAAAACGAATTCACAAAGATATATTAAAAGAAATATTTCAATTTTATCCATCAACACGTTCTAACTACTTAGTCGAAAATTGGAAATTAAAAATTAAGAAAATTTTCACCTCCGAATTCCAATCTATTATTCCAGTAAGTAATCTAGGAGAATTTTCTATAGATAAAATAGTGCAAAGCTCTACAAAATTAATAAATTATTTGGAGATGATTGTTTTAGAATTAGAATCTATAATAGTTCCTGTTCAGAAACAACAAAAACACACCAAGCTAATCACATTATTAAATAACTCTATTAAAATAGAAAGAATGAGAATTGATTCTGCAACTTCTGGAACACCTAGGAGTAGTGAAATCATAGTAGCAGGGAATAATCACCAGATCAAGATGAATCAATTCATTGAAACATTTTTATTAGAAGAATCGTAACTGTTTTTTGGCTAGCTTATACTAGTTCTATTGATTGAAGTTCTTTTGCAAGATTATGTAAACCGTCTTCTATCTTCTTTAACTGAGGCAATCGAGGCTTTTTTAAACCTGAAGAATAATGCTGTAACTGACGCTGATTGATACCAGTAATCTTTTCTAATGCAGCATTCGTAAAGATACCTTTGTAATAGTTGAGAAAGCTCTCAGCATCGAAGTGATACACAATATTATAATCACCTTTTAACAAGCTGGGTATATTTTCTATTGTATTATATTCTTTTAAAAGTTCAATGCTATTAAGTATTGATAGCTTTATTTCTTCAACGGTATCTCCCCCACCATAAATACCTGGGATATTTTCTGCATAGGCATCAAACATATCGTCACTACGTTCAATAATTATTTTTAGAGTTTTCATATATCCTCTTCTTTTCCTTTAATATATCATCATTGGGATCGGGAGCTAATAAAGCCCCAGATCCTTAATGATTTTCGTTAAAAGGCCTTTTCCGACATTTTTACCACCGTGATAAGGTACTGGATATCTAACACCGTCCTTCTCATAAATTCGATGCTTCCCGTCTTTGACTCTATGCCAACCGCACCTTTTAATCCATCTGTGTAGTTCGTCATATTTCATTATGAATATATTTTAAATTAATGCAACATTATTATTGCCTATAATAGTTGCTACATTAATTGAACTGCACACTACAAAGGTAGTGATAATACTATCAATTGCAAATTATTTTTTATTTAATAACATTTCTAAATATTCAAGTAAATCCAAAAGTTTAAATACATCATTTGAAATGGCATTATTATGGTAAATCAATTTTCCTATTAATACATCATAATCTACCCTTTCCATTCCTGGCGATGGCAAAAACTCTTGCATAATAATAGAATAATTATGGGTTATTTCATTTCTATTAAAATATAAGAAATCATTCATTAAATTGCATAGCCATTTGAATTCTTTGAGTTCCTTTATTTCAGAGAATTGTTTCTTTATTAAATCAAGCAACTTCATCATATACACGTCTTTCTTGTCAAGTGGATATTCTAGATATAAATTTAAGAGCAATGCAATCCGATTCCAATATCCGTAAATACAGTGGATGGTCGACTCTATCATAAAAGTCAATCGATGATTGTAAACATTTGGATTAGTTTTATCAAATGATACAAGTGGCCGAAATAATAAGCAATTTAAAACACCAAAATGTATTTGATTACTTAAGGACTGAATTTCATATAATAAATGATAACCGTAACCATTAATATATTTATCAACTACTTCTAATCGAGCAAATCTATCCCAATATCCATCAGTAGAAAATTTATTATCTAAAAGTAGTAAATTACTTAGTTGGTTTTGTTCACTAAGTTGCTTTAAAACTTGGTTATATTCTATGATGAAATTCATTTTTTAATATCAAATTTTAAATAAGAGCAAGCATAAAAGCTCTCATATCTTGTATTGATGTAGTCAATTGTAAATTAGTATATTTTTGATTGTATAAATTTTCAGGATGATGAATCTGATGACGAATATACTCCGATAATGTTTTTTGTTCCTCTCTTGTACCACCTCCCTTCAATTCTTTAACATATGTTAAAGTTTCTCTGCCAGCAAAGTAATTTGCTAGCTCTCCGATTAGTTCTAAATGGCCATATAATTCATTATGATATTCTTCAGTTTCATCTCCGAATGCTAAATAATTGACTTCATTTAACGATGGGTAAGGCAAACTTCCTGCACTTACATTTGTGATTTCTTTATGACCGTCTTCAGTTAATGACACTAGTCTTAAATTCTCGAATGATAAACCCTTTACCACGTTCGAGCCATGCGTTGTGAGTAATACTTGTGTATTATTCACTGAAGCTAATTCACTGAAAGCTTTTATTAATAATTTTTGATGATGTGCATGTTGTGAAGTTTCAGGCTCTTCAATAGCGTAAATTATAGATTTAGAGTTTGACTCCCCTGTCTGCAACCTACGTTCTGCCTCAGCCCGAAAAAAGTTTAATAGCACTAATCTTTTTACCCCACTACCTCTTTTATTAATTGGAATATCATTATCTCCAAATATTGAAACGTTTTTAAAAACATCAAGCCACTTTAGAGAGTCTTTTGGTGGAATTACGGGTGTTAACGAATTTGCAATATCAGGATTCATCTCCTTCAATTTATTTAAGGTGCTATTTACTACTTGAGTCAAGTGCTGTTCAACTTTTAGTGCAACTTCATTAAGAGAGTTTAAGATACTAGTATCCCCTAAAATTTGTCTTACCGCTTCCTTTAATGGATCCTGTACCTCACTATCTCCATCACTGTTCTTTCTGTCAGATTGAAAAAGAGAATATTGAGGTAGAAAGGTTTGAAGTTGGTCCCATATAGTCTTGGTCTCACCTTTAGTAACATCAATTTCGATCAATTGCAAGTCAAGTGTTTCACCAAAGTGTTGCCATATAGACTGTCTCAAGACAGCATTAGCAGTTTGATTATCACACTCTATCTCATGTGCTTTGACAATTGCTTTCAATTCTGCATTTTTTTTCAATAGCAAATCAGAGCAATCATCCGTTTGGGGATGATTGGCTTTTATATAAACTTTTTCTTTTCCTGCATTAGGATATCGCTTTATAATCTCTAAATTATTATCAGAATTCAAAAGATATTCCTTAGATAATTGAGTTTTATTACTAACATCTAAAATAACTTCTGAAGGCAAGTCGCAAAATGTTGCAGATATCATAATCTCTGTATCTCCCTGAGATAAAGCTATTTTGTTTATATCGTCTTTATCTAATTTGATCGTTCCTTTTGATTCATTAAAAAAAATATCTAAAGCCTCCAAGATAGTGGACTTTCCGATATCATTCTTGCCAACTAAGACTGTAAGATCATCAATGAAAACCGTGGTTTCATAATAATATCCTCTAAAGTTTTTAATTGTTACAGATTTTAATTTCATAATTTTATCTTATTCATACTTGGAAATGTTAAGTTAAGCCAGTTTATTTAATTAAATTTTAATGAACCAATCCATCAACAAATTTAAATATGGGTATTAAACTAATTATTGAAGTAAAAATCTCAAGCCTTAGCCTTTTCTACCATAAATCAACAGCCGTTTAAATGCATAAATTGCTGGAAAACTTTTATAGGCATCCACTATCCTTTTTTTAAATTCCTGGATGAATCCTTCCTTATTCTCTTCATCCAAAATCTCTAAATAAGGCACCATTGCCGAACCTGAGATAAAATCATACAGATCATCCACATTTTCAGCAATCTGAGGATATACCTTTTGATAGATTTCAATATCCTTTATTCCATTGTCAAACAGCATCTGTGTATACTCATCCATGGATAGAACTGGGGAATTTCGCGTGAAATGACCTAATTGAGAGGCAAAGGGTTCCTCCTGTACCAATTTTAAAAGGATCTGATTTAATTTATTATCATTCTGAACGGGCATCTGAATGGCTAATTGACCTCCCGCCTTTAATTTGGAAATAACTTTAGGAAAAAGAACGGTATGCTTATCCAACCATTGTAAGGCTGCATTGCTAAAAATTAAATCCCAATGCTTGTTGTCAGCTATTGCATCCTCGATGTTTTCCAGTTTAAACTTAAGCTGATCATTTTCGTAAGGCTTCGACTTTTCAAGCATTTCTTCTGAATTGTCTACGCCCAAGATTTTAGCTTCCTTAAAGCGGTTTGCAAGCGTTGCAGTCTGTTCTCCAGTACCACAGCCTAAATCAATACATTCCATTGGCCCTAAATCTTCTACCAAATTTAGCAGGTCATAAAATGGCTTATAGCGAATATCTTTATATCGGTTGTATACTTCTGGATCCCAAGGCATAGTTGTAAATTATTTTAGTTTAGAAAATGCTACCTTAATTCCCATCAAAATAAATACCATACCTGAAAATTTATCCATAAATCCCTTGATTTTATTGTTGCCCTTGATCTTGCTTGAAAAAAGGTTCATGGAAAGCGCCAATATGCAATAATACAGCAATCCTAAGGCCGCATAGGTAAAACCTAATACGATAAAGGGAATTGAAGAACCTACAGCGTCTTTCTGGACAAACTGAGGGAAAAAGGAAAGAAAAAACAAAGCCACTTTAGGATTCAATACATTGGTGATCAATCCAGATTTAAAGTTTTTCCAACCACTTTCTGACTCAGTCGTGATCTCTTTCAGGTTAAAGCCCTTTTCCTTAGAAAGAATGGATTTGATCCCTAAATAGATTAAATAGGCTGCTCCTAAATATTTTATGATGGAAAAAGCTATTGCTGACTGGGCAATCAACACCGAAAGACCCAAAGCTGCAAACATGGTATGCACTAATATGCCTGCATTGACCCCGATCGCAGAATATATACCTGCAGACCTCCCCTGGCTAATGGATTTATTCAGCACAAAAATGGTATCCATTCCCGGTGTAATTATAAAAACTAAGGTCGCAAGCAAAAAGAGCTCAAAATTGAAGATGCCAAACATGTTTCGGAATTTGTTTTCCCAAATCTAAAAATTTAAGTGAGGAAATCAATTGAAAAATTAACCTGACTTCCAAAATGTTTTTGATAAATTAGAAAGGAAGAAATGCCTGGTTTTAACCCGCTTAAATAAAGACCATTGAGAGAGTTACCAAAAATGGATAGGAATACCATTGGCCCTTTTGCTGATGTCTCACTGTTAGATTTCTATAGCGGTGTCTTCAACTGTGTGTTTGTTTCCTTAAATCCTTTCCTACAACTGCTGGACTCTTCCACTTTGAAACTTTCTAATTTCTGGGAAATAGACGATAGAACTTCTATTGATATTAAACAAAGGATCCTTCTCCATACTAAACCCATTCGATGGGAAGAGATATTAATGATTTCAGGATTTCAGGGGATTAACCAAATAGATATCGCATTGAGGACTTCTATCGGTGGATTGGTCAAGCTGAAACAAGATTGGGTCCTTGAGGAAATATTAGATAATGCAATGGAGAATAACCAAATCCTAGCACCAACTGAAGGCCGCATTCCTGAAAACCAAATCAACTCTATTCTAAAAGCGATTAAAAAACAGGGATATGAATGGATATGTTTAGGCGCTGAATTTGGTGATGCCATGGAATTGGTCTGGATTGATGACCTGATCCAGGATCAAATAGATTATGCTACACACCAAAATCTATATACTTATGATCGCAAGATATTGATCAGCTGCCATTGGGATAGCTTCCAAATCTATATCTGTTCTAATCCAGCGACCGTTAAAAGTATCGTGAAGGATGCTTTATTGGAAGGTTTTTACGCCAATGAGAAAACAGAAGTTTATTGGAGTGTAAAAGCTGATTGATCTTAACTTGTTCAAAATATAAATATTGGCAGCATTTTTTCAACAATATTCCTCAAATTTGCCATTCTATTGAATGATACATGAAGCTTCAAGCCATCAATCTTATTTCCAAGGAAAAGATCAATTTAAAGAATGAAATTCTCGCTGGATTAACGGTTTCTATGACCATGATCCCAGAGTCGCTTTCATTCGCCATACTGGCGGGACTTAGCCCACTCACTGGTCTATATGCCGCTTTCTTGATGGGTATTGTAACTGCTTTTTTAGGAGGTAGACCTGGAATGGTATCCGGTGGCGCCGGTGCTACAATTGTTGTCCTGATTGCATTGGCTTCCTCACATGGGGTCGAATACCTATTTGCTGCTGTGGCCCTTGCCGGCCTTATGCAGATCCTAGTTGGCGCTTTTAAATTAGGGAAATTTGTTCGTCTGATTCCACAGCCTGTTATGTACGGATTCTTAAATGGTCTGGCCATTATTATCTTTATGGCCCAATTAAAACAGTTTAAAACGTTCAACAATGGCATAGAAACCTGGATGACAGGCTCTCCCCTCTTAATAATGGCTGGTTTGACATTGCTGACCGTATTGATCGTGATGATCTTTCCAAAAATTACCAAAGCTGTTCCGGCATCATTGGTTGCTATCATCGTCACCTTTGCCTTGGTTTACTTCTTTGATATCCATACGAAGAAAGTTATTGATATAGCATCGGTGAGTGGTGCTTTTCCCTCTTTCCGCATACCCAATGTCCCTTTTTCCATCGAAACCTTGAAAATCATCTTTCCTTATGCTTCGGTTATGGCTGCAGTTGGATTGATTGAATCCTTGTTGACCTTAAATATGGTTGATGAAATCACAAATACTAAGGGGAGTTCAAATCAGGAAGCCGTAGCGCAAGGTACTGCGAATATGGTCAATGGTTTTTTTGCAGGTATGGGAGGTTGTGCCATGGTGGCTCAGACCTTGGTGAATATCAATGCTGGTGCGCGGACCAAGATTTCAGCCATTGTTGGTGCATTGGGAATCTTGTTTGTGATCTTGGTTGGTGGAAAGGTAATTGAACAGATTCCTATGGCTGCTTTGGTTGGAGTAATGATGATGGTGGCAATTTCTACTTTTCAATGGGGCTTTTTACGTCTCTTAACAAAAATGCCAAAATCTGATGTGCTGGTTGGTATCCTGGTAGCAGCCATTACTGTCATCTTGCACAACCTGGCGTTAGCGGTATTTGTAGGGGTAATCATATCAGCATTGGTGTTTTCTTGGGATAATGCCAAAAGGATTCGCGCCAGGAAATCCATAGCAGAAAATGGCGAAAAGGTATATGAAATATACGGACCTCTGTTCTTTGGTTCCACAAGTAATTTCATGGATAAATTTGATATGAATGAGGATCCCGAACATATCATCATAGATTTTCAAGAATCGAGGGTAGTCGATATGTCCGCCATAGAAACCTTGAAAAAACTGATCCAAAAATATCAGGATTTAAATAAGAAAGTTACCTTAAGACATCTCAGTCCAGATTGTGTCCGATTATTGGATAATGCCAAAGGATTTATAGAAGTCGATATCGAAGAAGATCCAACTTATAAGGTTATGCCTAAAGGTTAATCAGTAACCATAAAAAAACTAATTGGGTTTAACTGAATAAACCCAATTCGTCTATTTATAGTCAGTGATTAAATCTTATCTTTCAGACTGCTGATATCTATCGTTGGTTTTCCCAGGTTCATGGCTTTGATCGCATTCTTGCATTCATCTACCATTTGCTGGGTCATTTTGTATTCATAATTTCCATAATCATCATATTTCATTTCCCCTACATAAAAGAAACCATATTGATCAAAGAAATCAGTTAAATCTGTCCTTGATACCTCGCAGGCAGTCTTGATGAAATTCAATTGATGAACTGCTGGGTTTCGTTCCACAACAACAGGCTCCCTGCCCCATCGTTCCCGGATTTTTTGCCTAGAAGGACTATTGTTCTTATTTTGTTTTCTCACAGTCTCAAATAAGTCTGGATAGAAATCTGGGTTCTTCCCCTCCCCTTCAAAGTATAATTGTAATTGCCAAAATGGAACTAACCTGTTGAACACATCAGGGTCTTGCAGATAGGAAATCTTTTTATCTATGATCGATTCTTTAGCTAACTGGAAATTGTTTTGGGCCAAGATTCTTGATTTGTTTCCAAATGACCTCATGACATAAAGCGAATAAATATTATTACTCACCTCTCCTAACCCTCCCCAGCTCAGCATTGGCGAGGTTTGGTGTACATGTCCAACTTCATGGCTAAATCCCCAACAAGGGTCGCCATTGATGACTGAACTTGGATCTAAGACCATCTTCATGGCATAACCCTGCTTGTCTCCCATATAGGCTACTCCATCTCCATCACGGAACATATAGTAGTTATAGTTTACTCTTGCTAATATCTTATTGTCGGGAACCCTATCGTATTTGATCAAGCCCATTAATCGATGCTGCCTATAGACGAGGGAATCGTAATTGCTGATCAACTCCTTTCCTTTTCCGTATGCATATTTCTTTAGATCCTCTACGGGATATGCCGTTTGTATATGCTTGCCCTTGGCATCCATGATTGGATAGACAGCATGGTCCAAAAATGCATTCCAATCTTGGTCAGAATGCTTCTGTATATCAAAATAACCATTTACCTGTCCAGATAGAAAATGTATTTTGATCGGTTTTTCGTCCTTGGGCTGATCAGAGAAGTAATTGACATAAGCCAAACTGCCAAAATCCTTTAATTCAATGATATTGACCCCATTCTTTAATTTGAATTCCTTCTTCTCGATTCCCCAACCCTTCGGGTCTTTGGTCGGCTCTTCTGGGTTAGGCGCTTTACGCATCCAATTTGGAATAACGAGCTTGATATCTTGATCATCTTCAATGCCATCAGCAATAAGGATGTGTTTGCCAATAGGTAGATAAACGCCGGTTACATTTTCATATTTGCTATATCCATCGCCAATACTCAGTTCTTGACCCAATGTTTTCGGTGATAATAGTGCAGGATAGCTGGCATATTTATAAGGGTCAACATTTTTGCCAGTCAATAATCCTTGTGCTAAGGCACGGATATCTTCATTTGCAATAGTCGCTATCTGTTTCTTGTTTACTCCCTTTTTAAGTTGGGTTGCTAGCCCGTCTTGGAAGACCGTTAAATCAGCATATACTTGATGCAGATCTTGGGCACTCTGGGCACAACTAAGGTTACTGATTAATAAGGCTGCTGAAAGTGTAATTAGTGTTTTTTTCATAATAAAGAATTGATCCAGTACTGACTAAAATACATTTAATTTTTTATCTCAATAACGTGAGAATTTGCCAAAACAGGCTAATTACGCTTTATTTGCAGTTTCAATCGGTTGACTAAAATTTTATTTATTTCTGGTCTCTTGATTAACAATAAATAATTCTAAGCTCCGTTTAAAATTTGAACCCTAAAATTTATTTTTCAATGCACTTTAAAACTTACTCTTTAACGCTAGTTTCCAGCCTCATTTCCTGTTCTGTTTTCTCTCAAAATCTGCAAGGCTTAAAACCGCAGATTGACAAAATATTAGCTAATTACCAAGCTAAAGTTGGGATTGCCATTCACAATAATGATTTTACCGATAGCTTGATAATGAATGGAGATCATCAATATCCCTTACAGAGCACGTATAAGTTCCATCTTGCCATTGCCATCCTTGATCAGGTGAATAAAGGGAAGTTAAGTTTGGACCAACCTGTGGAAATCAGTAAGGCGACAGTTACCACTGATCTATACAGTCCAATCAAGGATAAATACCCCAATGGTACAACGCTGCCATTAAGTGAGATATTAAGGTATACCGTAGCGGAAAGCGACAATGTAGGTTGTGATATTATGTTTGGATTGCTTGGAGGGACTGAGCCTGTACAAAAATATTTTGAAGATAGAGGCTATACGGAGCAATCGATCAAAACTACCGAGGAAGAACAACAGAGTAACTGGGATATTCAATTCCAGAATTGGACGAAGGTGGCACAAGCCAATAGAATCCTCTTTGATTATTACACAAACACGAAAAAATTGCTGTCAGACAGTTCCCATAAATTTCTTTGGGATACCATGCGCTCCACCAGTACTGGTAAAAATAGGTTAAAGGGTCTATTGCCACAGGGCACCGTTGTGGCTCACAAGACCGGTTATTCAGGAGTCCATAAAACCACAGGCATCATAGCTGCAGTCAATGATATTGGCGTAGTCACGTTGCCAGATGGCCAGGTTTTCTATATTTCAGTCTATGTTACCGACTCCAAAGAAACCGAACCGAACAGCGCCAAAATTATTGCAGAAGTTTCAAAAGCGGCTTATGATTATTTGAGGAAGTAAGGTTGTGTATCAAAAACTTATATAACATTGATTATCAGCATGGTAGGAAGTTTATATGATCTTGGTACATCCTCGAATCCCTTTCATCCTGGTTCAAAATTCAGTTCTTGGTCCATCCTCTCATCCTTGTTGGGTGAGCGGAGACGAACCCCATCCTGGTTCAAAACAATATTTTTAAAACAATCCCCCAAAATATTCTGTTTGAACAATTACATTTGTTTAATACGAACTAGAACAATGAAACCAAAAAAATTAGAACCACAGCGTGCCGAGGAACTATTGGATATCCTTAAAAAGCGATTTGAAAAAAATATGCACAGGCACCCTAATATCACCTGGGAAGATGTTAAAGGAAAATTAGAGGCTTCCGCTGATAAACTTTGCAGCATTAATGAGATGGAAGAATCAGATGGTGAACCTGATGTGGTATCGATATATGACAATGAGGAAATCATCTATATCGACTGTGCTGCAGAAAGCCCAAAAGGCAGACGTAGCTTATGTTATGATGAGGAGGCATTGGAATCCCGAAAAGAACATAAGCCCAAAGATTCGGCGGTCAACTTGGCCAATCATATGGGGGTAAAAATATTGAATGAGGCAGAATATGCCGCTTTACAGGCTTTGGGCAACTTTGATGCGAAGACCTCTAGTTGGCTGGAGACCCCAACTGAGATTAGGGAAAAAGGCGGTGCTATCTTCGGAGACTATCGCTTTGGCCGGGTTTTTACCTACCATAACGGAGCAGAATCCTATTATGCAGCCCGTGGATTCCGTGGTTTGATCTCGCTTTCCTAAAAATATCAATAATCCTTTCAAGGATTATACCTAACCTAGCCGATCAAAATTCAGCTAGGTTTTTTATTTTTATATGCTGTTCTATTGGGTTTCCATTAGACCTCATTCGAGACACATTCCGAAATTTCGAATCGGATGAAATTATTCTCGAATGATTTTCGAATGATTCCCGAATATGCCTCGAATGAAACTGTCATACTCGGCTAATTTTTGAACCTGAAGAAAAGTGTTGTTTGCTAAAGAATCTCTAATTTTCCTTATATTTAATTATAAATTTAAGTTATGGGAATGTATTGCACCCTTAGAAGGGTAACTTTGGATAAATTGGAGTCTTACCTCGAAGACAGTCATAAGTTGGAGCAAGATTTCTTTTCCAATGAAGTTACACAAGCTCCTTCCTTAGATATTGATAAATCATGGGATGGCATAATTTTTTTGTTGACAGGATCCTCCTTTGAGAACGCTGTGGAGAACAAAATGAGCCATGTCATTTTAGGGTCTGCATCGGTAGATGAAAATCAAGATCTGGGTTATGGTCCAGCAAGATACTTGCTTCCAGAAGAAGTGAAGAGCTTGAATGAAAAAATCAAAGCGATTGGAATTGAAGACCTGAAACTTAGGTTCAATCCTCAAGAGATGAAGGAACAGTCCGTATATCCTGATATTTGGGACGAACAAAATAGCTTTGACTATTTAGAGGAATATTTTGTGAAACTCCAAAGCTTTTTCCAACATGCAAGTTGGGCAAATGAAGCCATTGTAATCATCATTAATTAGTATTACCTGCACTGATGTACCGGTCAGTTAGGATTTAATGATCGTATCTAACTGTTCCGATAATTTCTTCAGAACGGTCCTGTCACCCCCGTTTACTTCCAAGGTCATATATTGACCTTTATAGTTGATGTCTTTGATGGTTTTCATGACCTGGGACCAATTTACATCCCCCTGGGTAAGTTCTACGTTAAAGCCCTTCCCTAGCCCTTCCTCATTCATGATCTTCTTGCTGTATTCCTTGACATGGAGCTTGAAAACTTTGTCTCCAAGGACTTCCAACCAATGGTCTGGCCATCCATATCGTAGGATATTGCCTAAGTCAAAATACCAACCGACTAATGGATGATCTATTTTATCTAGAAAATCCTTGGCCTCTATTGGACTGAGGATAAAATTGTTCCATACGTTTTCCAATGCAATTTTTACCCCTGTTTTTTCAGCATGTGGAATCATTTTTCGAATAGAATCCATAGCATTTCCATAAGCAGTTTTATAGGATACTGTATCACTGACCACTCCGGGTACTAGCAATACAGTATCTCCACCTAATTCTTTGGTCTGTTCCAAGGATTTCGCCATGGAGTCGATGGTAAACTGTCTCACAGCAGGATCAGGATCTGAAATTGGTTTGCCCCAATGATCCTTATTGACCGTACTTGGGACCTCAATACCTGTTTTATCATGCGCTTCCAATAAATCTTTCAAAGGGATGTCCAATGGACTGTTGAACTCAATGCCATCAAAACCTAGGTCCTTGACCAACTTAAACTTGTCCAGTAGAGAAAGGTCTTCCTTGATCATCCAATAGCCTAGCCCCTTTTTTATTTGGAGTGAATTAGCATTGACTTTCAGGGTATTGCCAATTACATCCGTTGATAAACTTGTAGCTGCTAGGATTCCAAGAGATTTGATGAAGTCTTTTCTTTGCATTGGATTTTATTAAAGTTAAGAAGGTTGATTTCCTAAAGATAGAAATTTAAAACCAATTGCTATATGCAAATAAGCCTGCCGTGCCTCCGGTATGGATAAATAATATAGGTTCTCCTTTGGGATATTTCCCCAATTTAATGTCGTTGACCAAACCTGTAAAGGCTTTGCCAG
Organism: Sphingobacterium sp. NPDC055431; assembly: GCF_053644255.1. Taxonomy (NCBI): domain Bacteria; kingdom Pseudomonadati; phylum Bacteroidota; class Sphingobacteriia; order Sphingobacteriales; family Sphingobacteriaceae; genus Sphingobacterium; species Sphingobacterium sp. NPDC055431. The sequence goes on along the minus strand of NZ_JBSHLH010000004.1, from coordinate 129,413 downwards.
TGTAAACAGGATCTAGGAAAACGCCTTCTGTCTTAGCGAGATGCTTGATGGTTGCCAAGGTTTGTTCATTGGGTATGCCATATGCCTCTCCTACATAATCATTGGATAATCGGTATTCGATTTTGGATTTTGAATCGCCCAGTTCGAAAATGTCGAGAATACCTTCAGTAATATGCTTGGTTTCTGTCAAGATAGGTTCTCGGTCTGGTTGTACATTGTAGGCCTGGATAAAGACTTTCTTTCCTTGGATTTCATAGCCAGCGATTACGCCTCCATGAGTTCCTCCCGATCCACTTGCCAAAGCTATATGTTGAAAATTGATACCTAGAGCAGCAGCTTGGGTTTCGATCTCAAAGGTGGCTCTAGCATAACCTAATCCACCAACCACATTAGAGCCGCCTACGGGTATGAAATATACTTTCTCCCCTTCGGTTTCATAATGTTTGCTGAGGTTGCTGATAAAGGTATTGGCTGTTCCGTCGTTGGGTATTTCGTGGATGTTGGCGTCAACAATATTATCCAAAACAAGGTTCCCGTTGAGTTGATAACTCTCTGTATCAAGCGGGACCGAATTTTTGAGGACCAAATCGACCTCAAAGCCCTGCATTTTTGCTGAAATTGCCGTAAGCCTTGCATGGTTAGATTGTCTCGCACCGATGGTAATGACCCGGTTTGCTTGCTGGTTCTTCGCTTCTGCCAAGAGATATTCTAACTTTCTAAGTTTATTTCCACCTGTTCCGAGCTCGGTTAGATCATCCCTCTTGATAAAAATTGGGGTGTCAAGTTCTTTGCTCAGAGATTTTAGTTGTAGTAATGGACTGGCTTGGTTTAATAGGTTAATTCGGTGGAATCCGTTTGAAACCAAGTGATGGTCAAATCCGCTTAATTCTTTCATGAAATAAAATTAAGGAATTATATGCATTGATTAAAAACATAAAATATTGGCATTTTTCTGGAATTTTTGGTAATATTGCGTTGAATCAAATAATTATTTAATAATAAATGTCCCTTAATTTTAAGAATTTCATTAAACAAGTAGATCAGCGTAATCCAAATGAACCTGAATTTCTACAAGCAGTTACCGAAGTAGTTGAGGATTTAATTCCCTATATCACTGAAAACAGACAAGATTTTATTGATCTCAAGATCCTGGAGCGTATGGTCGAGCCAGAACGTGTTGTTTCCTTTCGCGTGGCATGGTTGGATGACAAGAACCAGATTCAAGTTAACCGTGGCTATCGTGTTCAGATGAATTCAGCAATCGGGCCGTATAAAGGCGGGTTGAGATTTGCACCGGATGTAAACTTGAGCATCTTGAAGTTCTTGGCTTTCGAACAGGTTTTCAAGAACAGCTTGACGGGTTTGCCAATTGGCGGTGGTAAAGGAGGGTCTGATTTTGATCCTAAAGGTAAATCGGACAATGAAATCATGCGTTTTTGCCAAAGCTTCATGACGGAATTGCAAAGACATATCGGTTCGGAAACGGATGTCCCTGCAGGCGATATCGGTGTAGGAACAAGAGAAGTTGGGTATTTATTTGGTCAATACAAAAGATTACAGAATAATTTCTCAGGCGTGTTGACCGGAAAGGGAACACAATGGGGAGGTTCATATATACGACCAGAAGCTACGGGTTATGGTCTACTCTACTTCGTGCAATGTGTATTGGACTACAATAACGAAAGCATTGAAGGAAAGACAATCAGTATTTCTGGAGCTGGAAATGTAGCCTACTATGCTGCGGAAAAAGCCATTCAATTAGGTGCAAAAGTGATTACTTTATCAAATAGCCAGGGGACAATATATGATAAAGATGGATTCACGATAGAGAAACTGGTTTATTTGGGGACTTTAGGCCGTGATCTAGGCAAATTCAGCAAAAAATATCCTTCAGCAACCTATCATGCTAAGGAAAACCCATGGCAGTTTAAATGTGATATTGCGTTACCATGTGCTACGCAAAATGAAATAAATGAATCCGATGCCAAGAAATTAGTTAAGAATGGTTGTACCATCGTTGCTGAGGGTGCCAATATGCCTTCAACTGCCGAAGCAATCCGTGTTTACCATCAGGCAAAGATCCATTTTGGTCCTGGTAAAGCCGCTAATGCGGGTGGTGTTGCAGTTTCTGGTTTAGAAATGTCGCAAAATGCAATTGGCCAACAGTGGTCTCCTGAAAAAGTAGACCATCGATTGAAATTGATCATGGAGAACATCCATAAGACCTGTGTCCGTTTTGGTAAGGAACAGACAGGTTATGTCAATTACTTAAGAGGTGCCAATATTGGAGGCTTTATAAAAGTTGCGGAAGCAATGAAAGCCCAAGGAGTCGTTTAGAATAGTAATAATTTATAATTTTGAAGTTCTGGTCTATATAAACCAGAACTTTTTTATTTAATATACATAAGAAAAGATATGCGAGTACTAGCTGAGTTGCCACATCCTGACTGTAAGATCAGCATCTTCGGGATGAACCAAAAGTTTATCATCAAGTTTGAACAAGGGACATTGGAGCAATCCTATAAAATAGCCGAAGTAGATGTTGTTGGCGGAGTCAATGGCGTGTTTGAAATGCTTGATGAAGAGTTTATGAAGAAGGTTCTTGACCTCTTTGTTCAGATGAGAGCTGCAATTATAGAAACCTACAACAAATATCAATAATAAGTTGATATAATATACTTAAGTATCAGATTACTTAGTTGTTAAAAAACTAAAAACCTGTATACCAAATATTATTTGGTATACAGGTTTTTTTTATGTTCTAGTTTTTATTTAAGTAAAACCTATAATTTAAATAAATACTATAAAATACTGATAAATAGCGTAGTTATATGTGGTTACAAAATATTATTTGGGTAGATATTTTGCCAAATAATCTACTCCTACACTCGCTTTTTCAGCTATTTTCAGCACTACTGGTGGTACGCGATATTGCTCAGCATTTGGGTCGATAAGGATAAGTTTGCAGTCCGGTTTAGTTTCGTAGATCAGGTTTGCTGCAGGATAGACTTGCAGGGATGTTCCAATGGTTATGAAGACATCTGCCTGCCTTGCTATTTTATAAGCTTCATTCATATTTGGAACTGCTTCTCCGAACCAGACCACATGTGGGCGCAATTGAGAACCGAGCTCACATAGGTCCCCGTCCTTTATATCCGTCCCGTTGATGTCATAGATAAGATTTGGATTTATGGATGACTGTCCTTTCCTGATCTGTCCATGTAGATGCAACACTTTGCTGCTACCCGCACGCTCATGCAAATCATCAATATTCTGGGTGATAATGGTAATATCATAATCTTTCTCCAGTTCGGCCAGCTTCCTATGGGCATGGTTAGGTTCTGCTGCCAAACAATCTGACCTTCTTTTATTATAGAAATTTTGAACTAATTCAGGGTCTTTTTCCCAGGCTTCAGGAGTAGCGACATCCTCTACGCGATGGCCTTCCCAGAGTCCATCTGAACCCCTAAATGTTGGCAGGCCACTCTCTACGGATATTCCAGCACCTGTAAATACAACTATTTTTTTCATGGAAAATGGATTAAAAAAAATCGGTTTCATTATAAAATGAAACCGATTATAAAATGAATTGTGAATATTATTTCACAAAATATCTATGCTCAATAACTGTAGCTTCGGGTTTCTTTTCTTCAATAGCTTCCTTGATTGGGCAACTACCCGTGACACCTCTCAGTACAAGTGCGCCCCCTAGTGTAATTCCAGAGAAAGCTGTAATCGGGTTTTTGAGAAGCTTTCTAGCTCCCATACCGATAATGAAACCGCCAGCAATTACTGATAATATACGTTCTGATGTTCCCACATTACCATATTCGCAGGATTCTTCTAGTTTAGTTTTTACTTTGTCAATTGCAAAATTTAAAATACCGCTCATAATTTTCGAAATTTATTCCTCTACAATATAACGATTGAAAAATTAAAATGTTTCCAGTTAGGTATAAATTTTGTGTTTAGGACATTAATATTTGTAAATTCAGGCAGAAAAGAAAAACATGCGCGTAAAAAAATATTCAGGTGAGCTGGTACCTTTCGATGAAACAGCATTACGTCGCTCCTTAACCCGATCTGGAGCCAATGAACAAGAAGTCAATATGGTTTATGAATCTATCAAAGGTTCGGTATATGATGGGATTCCTACCAAAGAATTATACGAAATGGCATTTAATGCCCTTAGAGGCAAGAAGAATTCCTATGCCGCACGATATAGTCTGAAACGGGCTATTCGTGAATTGGGGCCAGAAGGCTTCTATTTTGAGAAATGGATCGCGAGGTTATTCCAAGAAGATGGCTACGAGGCTGTAACCGGTCAGACCGTTCAAGGTCATGCCGTAAGCCACGAAATTGATGTAGTTGCCTTAAAAGGCGATGAAATGTTGGCCATAGAGTGTAAGTTCAGGAATGACGCCGACGCCAAGATCTCCGTGACTACCCCCATGTACTTTAAATCCAGAAAAGAGGATATTACGGGAATATCTTATCGTTTCTTCAACCAAGACCATGAGTTTACGGATGGTTGGTTGGTGACAAACGCATACCTTACCAGCGATTCCATTGATTTCGGAAAATATTACAATGTAAACTTACTTTCATGGGATTATCCTAAAGGAAGCTGTTTGAAGACCCGTGTTGATAGCAATGCGGAATATCCGGTGACCTGCTTGACCAATGTATCGGAACAAGACAAGGCGATGCTGTTGAAATTTCAATGTATTTTAGTTAAGGACCTGGTTAAGGCTCCCCAAATCTTGGATAAAATCCAAGTGGCAAAGGATAAACAAAAACTTATCCTGAAAGAGGCAAATGAGTTAATTAATAGCCCATTAGAACATGAGTAATAAATTTGTACGTGAGGAAATCAATTTCCTCAAAGGTGCTCGAGGTAGATGGAATGAATTGAAATATGCCATCGGTGTTGTATTTCAATTTATGAAAGGATTCCGGACCTTACATTTCGTTGGTCCATGTGTTACCGTATTTGGATCTGCGCGTTTTGGAGAAGATCATCCTTATTATGTTCAGGCTCGGGAGCTTTCTGCAAAATTAGCTGACCAAGGTTTTACCATCATGACTGGCGGCGGCCCTGGGATAATGGAAGCGGCCAATCGGGGTGCAAAGGACGTGGATGGAAATTCAGTGGGCTGCAATATTGTATTGCCCCATGAACAGAAGCACAATCCTTACATGGATAAGTTTGTAAATATTGATTATTTCTTCGTCCGAAAAGAATTGCTCCGTAAATATTCCTTTGCTTTTGTCATTATGCCAGGTGGTTTTGGAACTTTGGACGAATTTTTTGAAACCCTGACCCTAATACAGACCAAAAAGATCTCTCAATTTCCAATCGTAATAATGGGGATGGATTATCATAAAAACATCAAGGAACATGTCGATATGATGATCGAGGCAAAAACGATCAGTCCAGAGGATCAAGACTTATTATTGTTTACGGATGATATCACTGAAGCTGCCCTGCATATCATGAAGTATGCAGACACGAATAAGATCATCAAGCTTAAGGAACCAAAACCAAATTGGATATTGGGCGAGAAAAAGGCTATTTAATTGTAGTACTTAGTAGCTGGTACTTAGTATTTAGACTTTGGGGCATCTCTAAATGTTTACTTACAAACTGATTTGGAGATTGTAAAGAACTGTGTTTATGCCAGTGGATTATGATGTTATAATTCAACTGGCATAAAAACTTTTCCGTATTTATTTAATTCATTTAAGTCTACATTTTCTTCAAATATCCCGAATACTGATGAACCTGACCCACTCATTGAAGCGTAGATAGCTCCTTTTTCATAAAGTTTTGCTTTAATATCTCCTATTAATGGGTAGCGATCAAAAAGGGAAATTTCAAAATCATTGATGATATGATATTTCCAGTCTTGAATAGGAAGTTTTATGGCTTCTCGTAAGTCTACACTTGGAACCATAGGACTGACCCTGCTGTATGCCTCAGCCGTAGAGATGTGAATTTCCGGTTTGATTATTATGATCTTGTAAGGGCTTAGGTCGAGTTGGATCTCGCTGAGTTCGGTTCCAATCCCTTCCGCATACATGGCCTTGTTATCAATAAAAAATGGACAGTCTGCTCCCAACTTTGCTGCATATTGCTTCAGGATTTCCTTACTTAAGTTTAACTTGAAGTAATCGTTTAAAAGTTCTAAGGTTGAGCTGGCATCTGAAGATCCACCGCCCAGACCTGCACCAATCGGGATGTTCTTCAATAGATGAATTTTTACAGGATCTATATGGTGGTCCTGTTGCAGGAAACGGAAAGCTTTAAAGCAAAGGTTTTGATCATCCGCAAGGAGATCAGAATTCCAGATCTGGAGTTCCAGTTTTTCTGCCGGCAGTATTTCAAGGACATCATAGATCTGTACTGGATAGAATATGGTTTCCAGCTCATGGTATCCATCTTGCCTTTTGCTACGGATGTGTAAACCAAGGTTAATTTTAGCGTTTGCGAACTTCAGCATATACAAATTAAATGATTTTCCCTTAAGTAGCCAATGAGAATTTTAATGTTCATGAGTAGCTTTTGTTATATTTGGTCCTTAAGAATATGAAGTTGCTGAAGTATTTCCTAGTTATCTTATTTATTGTTGGTCATTTTGTCGAATCAAATGGTCAGAATATTCCGCGTGTCGGTTCTCCTTATGTGCAGCAGTACAGTAAGACTGTCTACCACGCCGGAAACCAAAACTGGGGCATAGCCGTGAGTCCGGAAGGAATGATCTATTCAGCGAATACAGAAGGTCTTCTTCAATACGATGGCCAGGAATGGGAACTTTATCGGATGAAAAACCATGCTGGTCTACGCAGCGTAAATATTGATCCCGCAGGAAGGATATTTGTAGGTGGAGCTGGGGAATTTGGCTATTGGAGCCGGTCCGACTATGGGAAAATGGAATACAGCAGTTTATCCGGATTGGTCAGCGATCAACAGGCATTAAAAAATGATGAAATATGGCGGATCATCATTGATGGTGATAAGATTTATTTCCATACCTTTTCCAAAAGTTACCTCTATCAAAACAACCAGATCAAAACCATCACCGCTGATGGCGAGCCATTTTTATTTGGCTTCCAGGTAAACGGGAAGATGTATTTTGAGCAACTCCCTTCTGGTTTGCATGAACTCAATGATAGCAAGTTAATTGCGATAAAAGATAAACATAAGCTATTAGGATATAATATTTTAGCTATGCTTCCCTATAGTTCCAATGAAGTATTGATCGGGACTGATCGCAATGGCGTTTACAAGATGAATGCCGATGGTAGCATGGAGCCTTGGAAAACCGAAGCCCAGGACTTGCTGAAAAAATATCAGATCAATAATGCAGTCAAGCTTTTTGGAAACCAATATGCATTTGGTACCATTCAAAATGGAGTCATCATTGTCAATCAAGCCGGCGAAATTGTTCAGCATATCAATAAAAACAATGGTCTGCAGAACAATACGGTCCTCAGCTTAGCCGTAGATAAGCAATCCAATCTTTGGGTCGGACTAGACAATGGCATTGATCGGATTGACATCAATAGCCCATTATATTACTACTCAGACCTGACGGGTAATATCGGTACGGTCTATAGCTCGATAATCTTTGACAACAAGATTTATCTTGGCACCAATCAAGGCCTCTTTGTAAGTGATTGGCAAGGGGTCAACGATTATAAGTCTTTAAATTTTAGGATCGTGCCCAATTCCCAAGGTCAGGTATGGAAATTGGCCAATATCAAAGGTCAACTGATCTGTGGCCACAATAATGGAACATTTGTGGTTGAGGGAAATAGCATGCGTCAGGTTTCTTCGGTTACCGGTGCTTGGGATTTTGTCTCCATGCGAGATTCTAAATATTGGCTCCAGGCTAATTATACGGGTGTGAGTTTGATGCAGAGTGATCCTTATGCAAGCTTTGTAAAACAGTTTTCCTATAAAAAGGACCCAATTAGGAATATAATGCAGATTGGACCTGAAAGCTTTTGGTTGAGTAACTCACAGAATGTTTTCAGTTTTAAATTAAGTCCAAACTATCAAGATGCATTGGAATTTAAATTAGAGAATAATGGCTTGCCAAAAGGCAGCAAATTGCATGGGATCTATAATTTGGCCAATAATATTGTTTTTGCAAGTGATTCCGGTTTTTACTTATTTGACAATATCCTAAGGGCTTTCAAACCCTATGAAGAACTGAACAGCCAATTGGCTAGTTTTGCTTCCGCAAATAAAATAATCCCTATCCATAATAATGCATATTGGTTTATCAAGAAGTCGCATTTGGCCAAAATACAGTTTCTAAGCGATGGCAAGTTAAAGATTGATTCCAGTTCATGGAATTCCCTGAAAGGCCGTATGATGAACGATTATGAACAGGTATTAAATGTGGATGAAAACCTCTCTCTAATTGGTTTGGATAACGGCTTTGCCTTGTATTTCAATCAATATCCCGTTCAGCAAAACATCCCTAAACCTATCATTACAAGTATTTGGAACACCACATCTGATCCTTATTCAATTTATGATGAACTTGAGATCCCGAATAAGGAAAATAATATCAGGTTTTCTTTTGCGTCAGCTTGGTATTCCTCTTCAGCATTGAAGTACCAATATTATCTGGAAGGATATACCGAATCTTGGTCTACATGGGAGGAAATTGCATTTAAGGATTTCACCAATCTACCCTTTGGAAGTTATACCTTTCAGGTCAGGGCTATTACTCCTAATGGTATAAAATCTGAGATAACCTCTGTCTCATTTAAAGTATTACCGCCATGGTACCTGAGTTGGCCTGCTATTCTAGCTTATTTCATTGCATTAGCTGCTGTGCTATACTTCGGTAAGAAATGGTATGAAAACAGGTTGTTGGAGCATCAGCGAAAGGTCAAGAAGAAATTATTGGAGGAACAAGAAGAACGTATGGCTCGTGAGGCTGCTGCCAATGAGAAAAAATTGATTTCCTTGAAGAACTTGCAATTGGAACAGGAATTGGAAAGTAAGAACAGGGAACTGGCCAATGCGGCCATGAACATTGTCTATAAGAATGAGATGCTCAATAATCTGCATCATGAACTGACCAATCTAAATGACTCCAGTGGGAACAAATTGAGCAACGATCAATTGCGAAAGGTAAATAAACTGATCGATGAAGCACATAGTGATGACCGGGACTGGGATCTGTTTGAGAAGAGCTTCAATGAAGCGCATGAGAACTTCTTTAAGAAGCTTAAATCTGAATACCCTAGCTTGGTTCCCAATGACCTGAAGTTATGCGCTTATTTAAGGTTAAATATGTCCAGCAAGGAAATAGCTTCTCTCTTGAACATCAGTACCCGTGGCGTCGAAATCCGCAGGTATAGACTGCGAAAGAAGTTGAATTTACCTACCAATAAGAACCTTACTGAATTCCTTTTGGAACTGTAAGGCATCCCTCCTTTTATTTCATTTTCATTAGCTAAATTTCTTAATGAGTAACCACTCATTTGCTAAAATGCTGCTCTTTTTTAGCATATGAACTGCTAAAAACACTTGAAATATTTGTTAAATATTTACTTTCCAGTACTACATCACTACATCATTACGCTAATATCAATTATGTGTTATTTATACACTAACTTAATTAACTTGTGATGAATATGATTGTTTTAAACATTTAGTTATCAAACATATAACTTTTATATAACATTTAAATGAGCAAGTAAAAATTGAATGTAGTAGTAATGTATATATGGATTATTTTAATTACAAACTTATACATCACATATTTGTTAAGTGAACAAACACTTTTTTACTTACTAAACATTATTCACTCAATTAAACCATTTGTTATATGAGGAAGTTATTTACACTGACCTTTGTTTTCCTTATCAGCTTTACATGGCTATACGGTCAAAGCAAAACCGTTACAGGTACGGTAAAGGACAGCCAAAGCATGATTGCTTTGCCTGGAGTTTCCGTTTCTATAAGTGGTAAATCAGGAGGAGCTCAGACGGATGAGGCAGGCCGTTTTAGCTTAGAGGCTAGCCCTACTGATTCATTGGTATTCTCTTTTATAGGATACGTGTCGCAAAGCATCGCAGTTGGCGACAAAGATCAAATCAATGTTTTCTTAGACGACGAGAACATGGCTTTAGAAGAGGTTGTGGTTGTCGGTTATGGTACACAGAAGAAAGTAGACTTAACGGGTTCCATTGGAAGCGTTAAGGCTGAAGAAATCGTGAAACAACCAGCCATGTCAGCTATGCAGTCTATTCAAGGTAAAGTAGCTGGTTTGAACGTAACAGCTTCAGAAGCTCCAGGTTCTACCCCACAAGTTACTATCCGCGGTCTAGGAACAGCATTAGGGGGAAGAAATCCATTGTATATCGTGGATGGTTTCCCAACTGATAACCTTAATTCAATCAACCCTGCAGACATCGAATCTATTAACGTATTGAAAGATGCTTCTTCGGCTTCCATTTATGGTGTTCGTGCTGCGAACGGTGTAATCATGGTTACTACCAAAAAAGGTAGAGTTGGTTCTGTTAAGATTGGCTACGAGGGCTATGCAGGTATGAAAAACATGTTGAACCGTGTTAAGATGGCTGATGCTTCCCAATATATCCAATATTATAACGAAAATATTCAGGGAATCGGAAGAGGTACTTTATTGGCGGCAAACCAAGCAAATAATACGGATTGGTTTGATGAAATCTTGCAAAATGGTACCGTATTCAATAACTCCATCAATATTTCTGGTGGATCTGAAATTGTAGACTATTTCTTCAGTGCAAATAATTTCACTGAACAAGGTATTATCGACGGTTCTAAATTCACTAGAAATACCATTAGAAACAACAATACCTACAAGTTTTTGGACAACAAACTTAAGTTTATCCAAACCTTAAACCTATCATTCAATAAATCTACACCAAAACCTTTCAGTGCATTTAATGATGCCTACCGTCAGACTCCATTGGCTCCAGTTATGTTTGATAACGGTCGTTATGGTACTTCAATTTACAATTCTTCAACTGGTGTTGCTGGATACCAAACTCAACCTGGTGAAACGACTGGTAACTTGAACTCGATCGGTAACCCTGTTTATGCAATCCAAAGAGCTAATCAATTGTTGAACAATACCCGTCTTCAAGGTGGTATCGAAGCTGAATATCAAATCTTTGATTTCTTAAAGATCAATTCACGTATCGGTGGAACTAAGATCTTCAGCAATGAAAGATCTTTTACTGACATCAAAGATGCATGGTTAAATGGTAATCCACTTCGTACAGAGGCTGATTTCAATAAATTGAAAAATGACAATCCAAATGTCACTCAATATGCAAACAACAGCTTGATGTACAAAAAGAACGAAGATTTCAGATGGCAATGGGAAACCTTCTTGACATTTGACAAAAACTTCAATGGTCATCAAGTAAACGCAGTTGCCGGTTTCTCTAGGGAGAAATCTAATATTTCAAATATGCTTTCAGGAACTGGATATGACCTACCTGTTTTGGAGCAATATTGGAACATAGACATGGCTTCAGCAGATTATACCAAGGTGTTGAACCAAACTTATTATACACCAAGAGCATTAGCTTCTTATTTCGGTCGTGTTCAATATAACTACAACAGTAAATATTATGCAACAGCGACCATCAGACGTGATGGATCAAGTGTATTCAGAAACACAGGTAACTACTATGCGACCTTCCCTTCATTTGGTTTAGGTTGGACCATCTCCAATGAAGATTTCATGAAAGACAATACCGTATTGAATTTCTTGAAATTAAGAGCAAACTGGGGTGTATTAGGAAACCAAGATATTCCATTGAACGTTTCTCAATTATTGACTGCTGAAGGAAGTTCAAACTACAACTACGTATTTGGCCCTGGTCAAGACCTAGTATTGGGAGCAGCTTTTGGTAGCCCTGCATTACCATTGACTTGGGAGAAAACTCAAGAAACTGGTGTAGGTTTGGATTTTGAAATGTTCAATAGAAAACTTTCGGGTTCCGTAGATTTCTACAACAAGTTGAATACAAACGTATTGATGAATGTTCAGCCAATCTTGAACTCTCCTTTCGCCAATAACTTCTACGATCACGGTGGTAAGGTAAGAAACAAAGGTATTGAAGTGATCTTAAACTGGGCAAATTCAGTTTCTGAGGACTTTAATTACAATATCGGAGTTAACTACTCTTACAACCACAATGAGTTGACTGATGTAAAAGCAGCTTATGACGGAGCTATCGGTGGTAGTCTTGCGAATGGTCAGATCACTAAGCAGATCAAATCTGGGCAGCCAATCTACGGTTGGTGGATGTGGGAAACCGATGGTGTTTGGCAAAATACCGATGAAATTGCGAACAATGCAAAATATGGTACCCCTCGTCCTGGTCACTTACGCTATAAAGATCAAAATGATGATGGTGTAATCGACAACAGGGATAAAGTATTCTTCGGATCGTATATGCCAACTTCTACTTACGGTGTGAACCTAGGTATCAACTACAAAGCGATTGATTTCTCTCTTTCAGGATATGGTGTTGCAGGTAACAAGATCTACAATGCATTGAAAGGAACTAGGATCAATGGTGGTGAAAACATTACTGAGGATACTTTCAACAACCGTTGGACAGCAGATAACAAATCTAACACCGATCCAGGAGCTGATAGAGATTCATATGCTTCTAGTTATTACTTAGAGTCTGGTAATTATTTCAGGATCAATAACATTACCCTAGGCTATACCTTCAAAAAGTTATATAACTCTACTTCAAACATGAGATTATATTTCACAGCGCAGAATCCATTTATGTTTACCAAGTACAGTGGTTTCTCACCAGAGATTGCTAGCGATGGTAACCCTCAATTGACTTCAGGTATTGAGTTATCGGCATACCCTACTACAAGAAACTTCTTGTTTGGTATCAATGTTCAGTTCTAATTAATTAATGACGACAACATGAAATTTAGAAATTTAAATATAGCATTATTGGCAGCTGCAGGTCTTTTGATGACTGGCTGTTCCAAGGATTTTTTAGACGTGCCATCCCAGGAAGTAATTGAAGCTGAAGACAGTAATGAAAATTACTCTCCCGAAGTATTAGTGAATGGTATCTATGGGATGTTCACGGACTGGAATTATGGATTCTCCTTCTTGGGGATTACAGAAATCATTTCGGATAATTCAGATAAAGGTTCTTCACCTACAGATACTGGTGGTGACAAAGATATCTTAGATAACCTAACCTACACCTCTACTGCTGGTTCATTTGCAGCTTTATGGGAACAATGGTACAAGTCTATCGGTAGAGCGACCAATTCCATTCAATACACAGAAGAATATGGTTTGACGGATGAAACCTTGAAAAACAGGTATATCGGTGAAGCAAGGTTCTTGAGAGCATTGAATTATTTTTGGTTAGTTCGTGGCTGGGGCGATGTTCCTATCCAGGAGAAAGACCTGATCATTAGGGCTCCTCAAGCTGAAGTATATGCATACATTGAAGCTGACCTTCAGTTTGCAATCAATAACCTTCCTGATAAGTCCAAATATGCCGCTAAAGATTTGGGTAGAGCTACTAAAGGTGCTGCTCAAGGATTATTATCCAAGGTATATCTATACCAAGGGAAATGGCAGCAAGCATTTGATTTGGCACAAGCAGTAATCAGTTCTGGAGAATATTCTTTAGAGCCTGATTACGCCAAGATCTGGAGACTTGCAGGTGAAAACGGGTCCGAATCTCTATTCGAAGTTCAGGCAAGAGGGTCTTCAATTGCCCACGGTATACAACAATACTCGCAAACTCAGGGTCCACGTGGTGGAGCTGCTGGAATTGGTTGGGGATTCAATACGCCGTCTCAAAACTTATTGGATGCTTTCAATGCGGAGAAAGATGATATCCGCCGCGATGCTACCATTATTTTCAGAAATGAAACCATGTTTGATGGTTTACTAATCGGAAATACCGAGAATGAAATGTACAACGAAAAGGCCTATTCATCCGCAAATGGTGGAGCGGGCGATACAGATAAAAACCTTAGGTACTTACGTTTAGGTGAAATCTACTTAATCAAAGCGGAAGCTGCCAATGAATTGGGCAATACATCCGAAGCCTTGACTGCTTTGAATGCTGTTCGCTCTCGTGTTAAGCTGGCTAATTCAACAGCTTCAGGCCAAGTAGCCATCCGTCAAGCGATCTGGAAGGAACGTCGTTTAGAGTTGGCAATGGAACATGATCGTTGGTTTGATTTGGTAAGGACCAAACAAGCTGAAGCAGCGATGAAAGCTGCCGGCAAACCGTTCGTTGCTAAACATTATCTATTCCCTATTCCAGATAATCAATTGATTCAGACACCAGATATGGTTCAAAATACTGGCTGGTAAATTTTCATACAATTAGAGGGAAGGTCTTCGGATCTTCCCTTCTATTACCACTTTCAAGCATGAGAAATCTATACTCCACTATTTTATTGTTCAGTTCAGTTTTCATGGCTTGTTCTAAAAACGAAGCCCCTGATAAACCTTCTAGTACCAGTTTTGCACTGACTTCTGTTAGCAACGGAAATAAGGTGTTGCAAATTGCTTCCAAAGGAATTGAGCTTCAGCCTGAATTTATTCTTGAGTTTGATGAGAATGTTTCGAATCAAGATCTAAATAACTCCATTCAGATTTTGGATGCCAATAAATCCACAATTTCAAGCACTGTAAAACTACTTGAAGCAGGTAAAAAGGTTTCCATTACTCCGACTAAAGCCTTAAACCCACTATCCAAATATGAGGTATTGGTAAATAATTCCCTGAAAAGCAATGCTAATAATCCCTTAAACCAACAATACAACTATTCATTCAACACAGCGTTTGACCCTTCTGACAAGTTCAAGAGGATTTCACAGGATGAGTTAATGACCTTGGTTCAAAAGCAGACCTTTAACTATTTCTGGACCTTTGCACATCCTAGCTCTGGAATGATCAGGGAACGAAATAGCTCTACTGAAACAGTTACCACTGGAGGAACTGGATTTGGTTTAATGGCTATCGTAACTGGGATTCATAGGAACTTTATCAGTAAATCTGAAGGATTGGAAAGAACCAAGAAAATTGTTTCCTTTCTCAAGACAGCGGATAGATATCATGGCGCTTTTTCGCATTGGTACCAAGGTGGGACGGGAAAAACCCAGCCTTTTAGTGAGAAAGATAATGGCGCCGATATCGTTGAGACCTCCCTACTCTTTCAAGGGCTAATGGTCGCTAGGGAATATTTTCAAGACGCCAATTTAACGGCTGATATCAATGCTTTATACCAAGCGGTGGAATGGAATTTCTTTCAGAACGGGCAGAATGTTCTCTTTTGGCATTGGAGTCCTAACCATAATTGGGATATGAACCTGAAGGTTCAAGGATGGAATGAATCATTGATCACTTATGTATTGTCGGCTGGAAGCAATAAGTTCAGCATTGACAAAAAGGTTTATGATGAAGGATGGGCCAGAAATGGACAGATGAAAAATGGAAAGCGTTTCTTTGAGATGGAACTACCTTTAGGTCCAGATCAAGGTGGACCACTTTTTACAGCACAATATAGTTTTCTTGGAATCAATCCAATGGGATTAAAAGATGCTTATGCCGATTATGAGGTACAGGTGAAAAACCAGACATTAATTAACCGAGCTTATTGTATTTCAAATCCGAAAGGATTTTATGGGTATTCTGCAAGTAGTTGGGGTCTTACAGCAGGTGATATCCCTAATGGATATTCAGCGATGTCACCCAGCAATGATCTAGGGATCATCAGTCCAACAGCTGCATTGACATCCATGGCATATACACCAAAAGAATCTATGGAAGCCATGGAGTTCTTTTATTATAAACTTGGTGACAAATTATGGGGCCAATATGGTTTCAAGGATGGCTTCTCCCTGGATGAACCTTGGTTTGCGGAAAGTTATATCGCAATCAATCAAGGACCTATTATCATAGGGATAGAGAACCACCGTAGTAAATTAATCTGGAACTTATTGATGAAGAGTCCAGAAGTAAAAAACGGATTAAAGAAATTAGGGTTTAATTCTCCTAACATTTAATATATTATGAAGATACGAGCAATTACAATCGGGTTATTATTAGCAGCTGCAGGGATTCAATCTTGTCAAAACGTACAGAAAACGGATAACAAGAAAGAAACAAGCCAATCTGTAGATAGTGTTGCCCATTCAAACGATTCCCTGATGAACAAGATTCAGCAGCAAACTTTCCAATATTTCTGGGAAGGTGCTGAACCTAATTCAGGAATGGCTAGAGAAAGAATCCATATCGATGGGGTCTATCCTGAGAACGATGAAAATGTCGTTACCATCGGTGGAAGTGGATTTGGCATTATGGGATTGATCGTGGGAATGGAGCGTGGCTATATTTCCAAGAAAGAAGGAGAAGATCGCTTAAACCATATCATGGATTACTTGGGGAAAATCCCAAGATTCAAGGGAGCTTGGTCACATTGGTACTATGGAGATACCGGAAAAGTTAAAGCTTTCAGTGAAAAGGATAATGGTGGTGATTTGGTGGAAACGGCATTTCTAGCACAATCACTGATCGTTGTGAGAGAATATTTGAAGAATGGGTCTGATACCCAGAAAACCATTGCCAACAAAGCTGATGAGCTATGGAAAGAAATCGACTGGAACCATTATACCAATGGTAAGAATGTCTTGTTATGGCATTGGAGTCCGACCCACGATTTCGGAATGAATCATCCTATCCAAGGATATGATGAATGTCTGGTAACCTATGTATTGGCGGCTTCCTCTCCTACACATGCCATTGATACCGCGGTGTACAACCAAGGTTGGGCAAGAGATGGAAAAATTAAGTCGGACCTTAAAAAATTTGATATTCCAATAGGTATCAAGCATAATGCAAAAGAAGGTCAGGTAGGACCTTTATTCTGGGCCCATTACTCCTTTTTAGGATTAAATCCAACGGGCTTAAAGGATCAGTATGTTGATTATGGTGAAGTAGTCGTGAACCATGCTAAGATCAATATCGCCTATGCTGAAGAAAATCCTAATCATTATAAAGGATATGGTGCTGATAAAGGTTGGGGATGGACCGCTTCATACTCCATCAAAGGATATGATGCCCATCATCCTGACAACGATAAGTCAGTGATCAGTCCGACTGCCGCCTTGTCCTCTACCCCTTATACCCCAAAAGAAAGTTTAGCATTTGCGAGGTATCTGTTCAATAATTTAGGTGATAAGGTATGGGGAAAATATGGTTTTTATGATGCTTATAGTGAAACTGAAAATTGGTTTCCGCAGCGATACTTAGCCATCGACCAAGGTCCTATCGTAGTCATGATGGAAAATTACCGTTCTGGTCTGATCTGGAATCTGTTTATGCAAGCTCCAGAGATTCAGTCAGGATTGAAAAAGTTAGGGTTTCAAAGTCCAAATTTGAAATAATAAGTGGTTAGTAATGAATGCTCAGCCCTTCCTGGGCTGAGTTTTTATGAATCAATTTGCAATGAAATTTTTTAAGAATATACTCTGTTGCGGACTAATCCTTAGTTCCAATACGTTATTTGCCCAACAGGATCAAAAGATGGATTCTTTCATCGATGGCCTGATGAACAAAATGACCATAGAAGAGAAAATTGGGCAATTGAACCTGGTTACCGCTGGTGAGGCGACGACTGGTTCTGTAGTATCTACGGATGTGGAATCTAAGATTAAAGCTGGAAATATCGGGGGAATATTTAGTATGACCTCTCCTGCTCGAATCCGTAAAGCCCAGGAATTGGCAGTAAATCAATCTCGTTTAAAGATTCCCATAATATTCGGAATGGATGTTATCCATGGTTATAAAACCATTTTCCCGATTCCATTGGGATTAGCGGCAACCTGGGATATGCCATTAATCCAAAAAACGGCGCGTGTAGCTGCTGTTGAGGCTTCAGCCGATGGGTTGAACTGGACCTTCTCACCAATGGTCGATATTTCGAGAGATGCCCGTTGGGGAAGAATCTCCGAAGGAAGCGGAGAAGACACCTACTTAAGCTCTCGGATTGCCAGAGAGATGGTCGTTGGCTATCAAGGTGATGATCTGAGCAAGAACAATACACTAATGGCTTGCGTCAAGCATTTTGCGCTCTATGGAGCTGCTGAATCTGGTAGAGATTATAATACCACAGACATGAGCTTGCATAGGATGTACAATGAATATCTACCTCCTTATAAAGCGGCTTTGGATGCAGGTGCGATGTCCGTAATGACTTCATTTAACGATATCAACGGAGTGCCGGCAAGTGCAAACCATTGGTTGTTGACCGATCTTTTGCGTAAAGACTGGAAATTTAATGGGCTTGTTGTAACGGATTATACGGCAGTCAATGAATTGATCGACCATGGCTTAGGGGATCTTCAGAAAGTTTCCGAATTATCCTTGAAAGCTGGAGTGGATATGGATATGGTCGGTGAAGGATTTTTGACTACCCTAAAGAAATCATTGGATGAAGGTAAAGTTTCAGAGGATGATATCAATAGGGCCTGTCGTTTTGTTTTGGAGGCAAAATATAGATTAGGATTATTTGAAGATCCTTTTAAATATTGTAGTGAAGACCGTGCGAAGAAAGAAATCCTGACTCCGGAGCACCTGAAACTTGCTAGAGAAGCAGCAGGTAAATCCTTCGTGCTCCTGAAAAATGAAAGCAATACATTACCCCTGAAAAAACAGGGAACGGTTGCTGTCATTGGACCATTGGCTAATACTGGAGCAAATATGCCAGGAACATGGAGCGTCAGTGCTGATCTGAAAAACACGCAGTCATTAGTGGAAGGCATGCAATCTGTTTTGGGTGATAAAGTAAAAATTGTAACTCATTTAGGCGCCAATCTTACCGATGATGCTGTCTTACAGGAACGTTCTACAATGTTTGGTCGTACCATTCCGAGAGATGACCGTAATCCAGAGGAAATCATTGCTTCAGCCATCCAGGTTTCTCAGGAAGCTGATGTAATCGTTGCTGCTTTGGGTGAAAGTTCAGAAATGAGCGGTGAAAGCTCAAGCCGTACTGACCTCAATATTCCTGAAAGCCAAAAGCGCTTGTTAGAAGCTTTAGTGAAAACTGGAAAGCCAGTGGTATTGGTGTTATTCGCAGGGAGACCTATGACGCTTTCCTGGGAAAATAAAAATGTCCCAGCAATCTTAAATGTATGGTTTGGTGGTACTGAAACCGGAAAAGCTGTAGCTGATGTGCTTTTTGGAGATGTAAATCCTTCAGGAAAACTTCCTGCAACCTTTCCTCAGAACGTTGGTCAAGTGCCCATGTACTACAGTCAAAAGAATACTGGAAGGCCTTTGGCTAAAGATGCCTGGTTTCAGAAGTTTAGGTCTAATTACCTAGATGTGAGCAATGAACCTTTATATCCTTTTGGATACGGATTGAGCTATACTAAATTTGAATATGCGGCTGTAAAACTGGATAAATCAAGCATCCATAAAGCAGATAAACTAAAAGTTTCGGTTACAGTAAAGAATAACGGTAATTTTGATGGCGAGGAAGTCGTTCAGTTGTACCTTCAAGACTTAGTAGGCTCCCAAACAAGACCTGTTAAGGAATTAAAAGGCTTCCAAAAAATCTTTATAGAAAAAGGGAAATCAATAGAAGTTGAATTCATTATTGAAGAAGAAGATCTTCGATTCTATAATCAACAGTTAGAATTTGTATCAGAGCCTGGAAAATTCAAGGTCTATGTGGGCACCAATTCAAGAGATGTTCAGGAAGCTGAATTTGAATTAATGGACTAGAAGAACTTGCATAATAATAGTTAAAACAATGAGTAAGAGCGACCATAATTGGTCGCTCTTCTTTATTTTGCTTCGCTGTAAAAGTCTACTTCAATAAACTTCTGGAATTCGCTTTCGTCATCCTGGGCCAATTGAAATTGTTTGATTACTCCAGCAATATTCAATTTTGCTTCTGCCAATAGTCCTGCATCCTTATCATGTGCTACCAGAACCGATTGACCAGAAAGCTCATCTTTTATTTCATAGACGATATAGGTTTCACTGATTGGTATCAGGGTAAATACATCAATTACCGGAATCGAGATATAACCAGAAATAACTCCTTCTCCTTCGATTTTTCTCGGTACTCCAGTTATAATAACAGCAGTCCCAGCATCCAAGGATTCCAATTCCCCATGTGAGTTTATTACTTGAGGTGCATACTTCTGGAAACTATCAGAAAGATTATCATCAAACCTACCCTCAATTTCCTGTTGTTCCCTAGGGGAAAGGTTTTTCATTGCTAAATTCAGGAACAGGACTGCCTTTTGTTTTTGAAGGACCGCCCCAGCAACCTTGGAAACCTCTGACTGTGAGATGAGATCATCGTCTGCTTTTGTGAAAATATTATAAAATTGACCACCATTGTCCAAGGCATCGATGGCTTGACTGGCACTATTAAAAGGTGTTATTTGTTCCATGTGTGAATTTATTATTGATATACTTAAATCTAAGGATTTTATTGTTCTAATAATAGCGATTTACCGGTTATCTAGGGTTTTTTAGCATTTATGACATGGGTAAGATGATGATTACAGTGCCAAGCATAGATTCCAATGGCAGTTTCAATACTGATTGTCTTCTTGCTTTCAGGATTAATAAATTGCTTTTTCAAATCCTCTTCCGAAAGACTTTCCAGTAGTGTCGCCCAGCGTTGATGTAGACCCTCCAATATCTTTATTGAACTTTCAATTTGTTGCAAACTATCTGCAAGGCAAGCCCATCTGTCTTCTTTATAAGGTTTTATTATCGGTGTATCTTCCGTGAGTGCCAGTTTAAAACGAATAAAACTATTCATATGGCTATCGGCGCAATGATGAACCAATTGTCTGATAGTCCAACCTCCTTCCCTATACGTCAATTCTAAATCTTTTTCCTGAAGCTTCTGTACTTCATTTTTTAGGTATTCAGGAAACTTAGCTATGGTATTGATCCAGCTTTCAATGGTTTCTTTACTAATATTTTCAGGTTGACTGAACTTACCGATTGGGTACCTCAGCTTTTCAAGTTGATCTTTTAGCATTTCATTAGGCTGTTATTCCTCAATTTAATTGGATTTATGCCAATTTTCCTCGAAGTAATTAATGTATTGACGATATTGCGATTCAGGTTCAGCATGCTGTACTACAATGCTTTTCCACTCATCAAATTTAGCTTTATCCTTGGCATGAAAGTAACTCTGAGCCATATTAATGGCCATTTCAGCGACTTGGTTTTTATCAGAAGCGAGTTCTATTCCTTTTCTATAAACCTTTTCGGCTTCAGGTAAGTTATTGAGATGCTTTAGGGAAAATCCAAGTTCACGGTAATACCAAAAGTTACTTGGATCATTTTCAATTGCCTTATTTAAGACGATTACAGCCTTATAAAAGCTTCCAGTAGCATTATAGGCATATCCAAGTTCAAATTCTAATCCCGGATAATGTGGATCTTCCTGATAGGCCTTTTGCAGGATTGGCAAAGCTTTGATACTCGCACCAGCACCATTCATCATGGATGCTCTATGGACGCGTGTCTCAATAAAATCAGCATTCTGTTTATAATTTTGGAGCCATTCTGGAGGGTTGGCTAATCCTAGCTTTTTAACTTGTTCATCTGTCAGGACCTTCACATTAAAAGTATTGCGATCTAGCCTCATTAATATATTGCTGCTAGTGTCCAATCTAGGGACTTTATGGAATTCACTGTTTTTATATTCCAATTCGCCCTGATAGCTAAAGGTATAACCAGCCTCAGAGTCCAAATAGACAAATCCTAATGCATAAGTATTCTGATTCTCCTTTTTATCAAAGATTACCCACCTGTCCTCGGCATCATAAAACTTGGTTTCAAAAGTCAGAGAGGACTTTTGAGCAAAGGCAAATTGTATCAAAGAAATAAAAAGGATAACAATTTTTTTCATGTCGTATGACTTTATGCTAAAATCGGGAAATAAACGGTAAAAACTAAAAGTTGCTATGTATTTTAAGGGTATTTAACTGAAAATATATGGTTAATTGCAGATTTTTTCGTTGAATAAAAAATAATCAGGCTCATTTTCAGGCTAATAATAATTAAGTTTTGGAGAGCGTACAAAAATTTCTACTTTTGTCGCGGAGAGTTGGCAGAGTGGTCGAATGCGGCGGTCTTGAAAACCGTTAACTGTCACAGGTTCGGGGGTTCGAATCCCTCACTCTCCGCACAAAAAGCCTTCATCGTAAGATGAAGGCTTTTTTGCGTCAGTGAGGGATAGAACCTTGTGCCGGACGGGATTCGACCCGGAGGGGGTTCAGGGTTTGAGTCTGGGGTATTTGGGGCTGAACCAATCCCTCACGGTTGCTGTGATTAGATATACCAAATTTCTTGTCCCAGGACAATTCAATTCCCCCTCCCATTCCTTAAATTTATCCTATCACAAATCCTCTTCAACATGCAACCCTCAATATCCAACAACGCCCTAATAAACGACATCCAAATCTACTACGAGATTTACGGCAATGGTTTCCCATTAATTATGCTACATGGTGGTGGATCTACCATCCAAAGCAGTTTTGAGCGAATCATTCCCTTATTATCAAAAAATCACCAGATCATCGCCATAGAATCTCAAGCCCATGGCAGAACAGCAGATAGGAATTCACCGTCTTCCTTTACTCAAGATGCCGAGGATGTCGCCCAACTCATGAACTATCTAGACATCAAGAAAGCAGATATTCTAGGCTTCAGCAATGGTGCAACTACAGCACTGCAACTAGCCATCAACCATACTCAGAAAGTAAACAAGCTTATCTTAGGATCTCCATTGGCGAAGCGCAATGGCGTACCGGATTGGTTTTGGGGATTTATGGCTAATGCCAGCTTAGATAATATGCCAACACTTTTAAAAGAGGCATTTCTAAAGGTTAATCCATCAGAGGATGCTTTAAAAAACATGCATGATAAGGATGCGGCAAGAATGATAAATTTTAAGGATATATCTGATCAAGATCTTCAATCTATCCAAGCTCCGACAATAATAATTATAGCAGAGCAAGATGTAATCCTTCCAGAACATGGAAAGGAACTTGAAAGATTAATTCCAAATGGCCAGTTGGCCATTGTTCCAGGCGTACATGGCGAGTATTACGGAGAAATCACTACTGTAGGTCCAGATTTCATGGATGAAGACCTTCCAGTTGCCATGATAGAAAAGTTTCTGAAATAAATAAAAATGCTGATTTAATCCTTAAATCAGCTTTTAGCATTTTATAGATATTACTTAATCTTTTGCAATCGGATAGTATCACCCTTTAAACTGAAGAACTTAAGCGTATCTACCTTTATATTAAATGGGATTTCCATGTCGGCGGTATCAATGATAATACCTTCATTCGATTCCAAATTAAAATTATAGGTTCCCTCCCACTTTGTTGTATCATAAACTGCATGGAGCATCCCATCTTTAAAGAAGCTTAATTCGAGATCTATAGAATCGGAATCTGCATCCAATTTTCCTTTTCCTTTCCATATCGAACCAACAATGGAAACTTCGTCATCTACATTAAATTCATCTTTCACACAGGCTGTAAATCCAATAGAAACCATTAATAAACCAATAAGCAGTTTTCTCATCTTAACCTAAATTTCTTGATAAGCCATCAAAATATCAAGATTAATGCCAATATCAGGTAATGGAAACAAAAATGCAGAACTATCTTTTTCATTTTTTTTCTTTGAAAGAACTATGATTTTAAAGATGAATGAAATAAATTTATTAAAAAATTATTCCTATTATGTTAATGGTAAACTATCATAACAAATCATTCCGCACGGTAAGTAATTCCGAAAACGGAGAAACTTCCTCAGAAACCATCTTTCATTATAAACAAATTGGCAATATTGTTTTTGCTGACTATCAGGGTGGCAATATTAAATACGGACATCTATTAGGCATAGTCAGTGAATATGGAACGATTGAAATGACATATCATCAGGTAAATAGCTCAGGCGCATTGATGACAGGAAAATGTGAATCAATACCTGAAATATTGGACAATGGAAAAATCAGGCTTCACGAAAATTGGGAATGGACTTCCGGAGATTTTTCAAAGGGAAAATCTATGGTAGATGAGCAATAATTTGCTTTAAAAGCATAAATCATTCATAAGCAATCTATTCAATATTTTTGGATACCATTTGAAATCCAGTATATTTAATCCCATATGTTACTGGTACAAATTCAATTCAATACCTATTCAGTCATCCTATTGGCGGCGCTACTGCTTGTCATAATCCTGCTATTGATTTATTTATTAAAGAGCCAAAAAGAGGTGAAATCATTGGCAAACAAACTTAATAAGATCGAAGGTGAACTGCATAGCCATCAATTGAAAGATATAGATTACAAGCTCAATCCCCATTTGTTCAAGAATGTATTAAATTCAATTCAATCCCATGCCTACCAGACTTTCCATTCCTTAGATTCGCTTTCCAATGTACTGGACTATATATTATACGAAAGCAGCAAGAAGTTTGTCACGCCTCAACAGGAGATTTCCTTTGCGATGAGCTTGATTGAAATCAATAAGATAAAACTGAGCCCATTATTCGATCTAAAGGTTAAACAGAAGGTAAGAGAAAATGAACCACTATTGAACCAAAAACTGATGGTTCCCATGTTGAGTACAGACCTGATCGAAAATGCCTTCAAACATGCTGATATCCAAAGTCCAAATGCATTTATTTCGGTTACTTTTGAATTCAAGGATAATGTATTCTCCTTGACTGTAGCCAATAAAATATCAAAGAAAGGGCCTATTCAAAAAGATAATGATGGCTATGGATCCAAAATGTTAGAACAAAGATTAAACATAGTCTACAAAGACAATTACAAACTTGATAAATTCATTGAAGGTGATGTCTACATCGCCCATTTAAAAATCAATCTACTTGACTACAAAGCTAAGGTGCTTGCTGCTCGATGATGAGCTGCCAAGCCTACAATATCTGAAACTACTATGTCAGCAGATTCCAGATCTGGAAATCGTTAAATCCTTTAATTCTCCGAAAGATTTATTGGCGGAACTTCCTATGCTGGAATATGACCTTTTGATCTCGGATATTGAAATGCCGGGCTTAAACGGCCTCGAATTAGCTGAACAACTAAGTGGCAAGCCCATTATTTTTATTACGGCTTATGCTGAATATGCAGCTGATGCATTCGACTTACAAGCTGTTGATTATATCCGGAAGCCATTAAAGATTGACCGCTTAAAACAAGCAATCCAAAAGCTATTAAGTATTCGTGGTAGTAAACCAATTGAAGAAAAAAATTTTGTTCAATTAAATACCGATCAAGGAAAATATCTGCTTTATTTTGATCAGATAGCATATATCCAAACATCCCCACTTGATAGCCGCGATAAAATCGTTCGCCTCCTAGACCAAAAAGAAGTAACATTGAAAAATATATCCTTTGATAAGTTAATGGAAATTCTTCCCGAAATGCAGTTTTGCAGAATCAATAAAAAAGAAATCATATCCATGAACATCATCAGTTCCTTTTCACATGATGAAATCAAAGCAAACTTCAGTTTAGGAACAGATGCTCCCTTAACCTTTAACTTGAGTGAAATCTATAAAACCACATTTATCCAAAAGCTGAGTTTATAGTTTCGCTACATAATAGCTCCCTTTCATTACATTTTTTGCCCTCTCAGAGCACTGAGCAGGTTATTTAAGTTTATTATTTTCTATTTTCAACCCGTCAGACTGCGCAGAAACTGACGCCAAAACAAAAATTGAAGAAGGAATTATTGTATGAAGAACTTAAAAAGCAGCTTCTTTTATATTGTTATCATTGGTGGATTTTCATTATTGATTTATTGGATCATCAACCATGGTGCTTTTATGGAAGAAGGTCGTCATGTAGAAAATATGGGCTCCAATCTTTCCAATTGGGAAGAGTTCCTGAGTTCCATGTTGCACAACTTACAGCATCCATTAGCTATTTTATTGGTACAGATTATTGTTATCATATTAGTCGCAAGGCTTTTTGGATGGCTCTTCAAAAAGATTGGCCAACCATCCGTTATCGGTGAAATTATTGCAGGTATTGTCTTAGGGCCATCTTTTTTAGGTATGTATTTTCCAGACTTTTCCGCTGCCCTATTTCCAGAGGCTTCTTTTGGAAACCTTCAGTTTTTGAGCCAGATTGGACTGATCCTATTTATGTTTGTGATCGGCATGGAGTTGGATTTAAAGGTCCTTCAGAAAAAAGCCCATGATGCAATAGTCATCAGCCATGCCAGTATTATCCTTCCGTTTGCTCTAGGAGTAGGATTGGCCTATTTTATCTATCAAAGCTTTGCTCCCGAGGGAATCGCATTCTCTTCCTTTGCCTTGTTTATTGGTATTTCGATGAGTATTACGGCCTTTCCAGTGTTAGCAAGGATTGTTCAGGAACGTCACATGCAGAAAACAAGGGTTGGAACCATTGCTATCACCTGTGCCGCTGCTGATGACATCACAGCTTGGTGTCTTTTAGCTGCTGTTATTGCTATCGTGAAGGCAGGTTCTTTTGTTAGTTCACTTTATGTGATAGCATTGGCAATTGCATACGTACTGTTGATGATCAAGGTAGTCAAACCTTTCCTTAAAAGGATTGGTGATATTCATTCTACTCGGGAAAACCTCAACAAATCCATTGTTGCCATCTTCTTTTTAACTTTACTGGTATCTTCCTACCTTACAGAGGTCATCGGTATTCATGCGCTGTTCGGAGCATTTATGGCCGGTGCTATCATGCCTGAAAACTCCAGATTTAGGAATATATTTATCGAAAAGGTAGAAGATGTAGCCTTAGTTCTTCTCTTGCCCTTATTCTTTGTTTTTACAGGATTAAGGACAGAAATAGGCCTGTTAAACGAACCCTATTTATGGAAAGTAACTGGCTGGATTATTTTAGTTGCTGTTGTCGGTAAATTTGTAGGGAGTTCCCTAGCTGCCAAGTTTATGGGGCAAAATTGGAAAGATAGTCTGACCATAGGTGCATTGATGAACACCCGTGGCTTGATGGAATTGATCGTACTGAATATTGGATTTGATCTAGGGGTATTGAATGCTGAAATATTCGCCATGATGGTTATTATGGCTCTGGTCACCACCTTTATGACCGGACCAGCAATCGATCTATTCAATAAGATTTTTAAATCTACGGAGGATGTCGTTCCAGAAGAAATCAGTCGTCAAGGCAAGTATAACATACTAATATCCTTCGGGAATCCAGAAACAAGTCCTTCTCTTCTGAGGCTTGCCAACGCTATGGTAAAGCAATTGGACCAAAGTTCATCCATTACCGCTATGCACCTCACACCTACGAGTGACTTGACCTATCTAAATTCAGATTTATATGAATTTGAAACTTTTGAACCTATCGTACAAGAATCAAAGTTCTTGGAGCAAAAGATCAGTACACTATTCAAGGCATCCAGTAATCTGGAAGCAGATGTAGCAGAAATTGCCAATGATGGTGATTTTGATCTACTTTTAATTGGAATAGGACAATCAATTTATGATGGAACATTCTTGGGTAAAATCCTTGGTGTTACCACTAGGATCATCAATCCGGAAACTTTGATCTATAGAGCTAAGGAAAAGGAAAGTCCTTTTAATAATTCTTCATTTTCTGATAGTACCATACAGATCATGCATAAAACTAAGGTGCCTGTAGGGATTTTCATGGACAAAGGATTAAAGAATTTGGATAAAATCCTACTACCTATTTATGGAAAGGAAGATTTGGATTTATTACTCTATATCCAAAAATTCATCCATAATTCCCAATCTCAGGTCACTATAATCGATTTCCATCATATTCTGCAGGATGATAAAAAGGCATCAGAAATGGTTCGCGCCATCGCTTTAAAGGCACCTAATCACATTAGCAAATTTGAAGCAATAGATCTGGATGCACAATTATTCAAGGATCATGATCTATTATTGATCAGTGCTGAAAGCTGGCGGGAATTGATCGAAAGTAATAAGGTATGGCAATCCGAAATGACCTCCGTATTAGTCTTAAAGAAATAATAGAACATGAATTAGCATTTACATTCAGCTTAATTTGAATTGATTATTATCATCAGATTTTATTTTTTAATCAATTTTTAATATTTTAAATGAAATCACGCTATATCAATATGGAAGAACAAGATCAAGAATTAAGAGCAATTATAGAAGAATTCAGGGTTAATCCAGATCCATCAAAACTAGATCGCTTTAAACTGGATACACATCCTACTCCAGACAACAAATGGTCCTATGATCGAAATGCTTGGGATCGGGCCATGTTGATTCTGGAACTGTTCAATGAAAACAATGCCGCCGATAAACCCTTGATTAAATGGATTCTTGACGAAGAGATCAAAGGTCAAGAACTTGAAATACCATATTATGCTTTAGATGTAATTGCCTATCTATTGTATAAGCATATGGACAATGAAGACATCTATCAACTTTTTATGTCCAAATTTGCCTATGGAAATGTATTCCATTTGGATGTTGAATTAATCTTCGGTCATGACAGGGAAGAAATGAAGGCCTACTTGAAAGATTCCCAAAATGCCAACCCTATGAGCAAAGATATATTGGCAACTATTTCTTCTTACGAGGAAAATCAAGATGCAAAATTCAAGAGTCGTGAGGAATATGTCAATTATTATGAAAACAGGAAAATTAAACATATCCGCAATGATATTGAAGCCAGCAAAAAATATATGCAAACTGGAGATTATTGATAATACATGCTCCAATCATAAAATGGGCTACAAGAAATTGTAGCCCATTTTATTTATTTTAATTCTTCTTGAATCTGTTCTAGAGACTTTCCTTTGGTCTCCGGCATGCGCATCACAAAGAAGAAGGATACTACCACCATGATGGCATAGAACAAAAAGATATAGAAACCACCAGAAGCAAAATTTTCGACCACGATCGGGAATACCCAAGAAATTAACGCAGCCATCACCCAATGCGTGGTACTCCCTAAGGATGTGCCTTGAGCTCGGACGGCATTCGGGAAAATTTCAGAAATAAAGACCCAAATTACGGCTCCCTGAGATAGTGCAAATGATGCAATAAAACCTATGATATAGAATAACAGGAACTCCGATGCTCCACCTTTCAAGCCAAATGCAGTCAATACCAAAAAGATAAACATCCCCACTGCCCCACTTAACAAGAGTTTCTTTCGACCATATTTATCGATAATGCTCATCCCGATCAGGGTAAACAACAGGTTGGTACCACCTATGAAAATTGGTTGTAGAAAGGCCAGATCCCTACTGAACCCTGCCATTTCAAATATTCGTGGCGCATAGTACAGAATGGCATTGATCCCAGTGAATTGGTTAAAAACCGCCAATAGGACTGCGTATATGATCGGTTTCCTATATTTCGCCTGGAACAATGGAACTTTTTCTGAACTTGCATTTTCTGTATTGAGCGTTTCCTCATAGGTTTGGCCTAAGTCATCAAATACTTTCTTGGCCTCTTCTTTTCTGTTATTCAATGCTAGCCAACGTGGAGAAAACGGAATGGTATTGAGCAATAATAGAAAAGCTAATGAAGGTATGGCCATGATTCCTAACATGTATCGCCAAGCATCGTCTCCGAAATTTGCAAATAAATAATTCGTCAGGAAAGCGATAAAGATACCGCTGACAATCATAATCTGGAACATTCCAGTCATTCTTCCCCTTAGTTTGGCTGGTGCTATTTCTGATATATATAGAGGACCTACCACGGAACTAACCCCAACAGATAATCCGCCCAAGAACCTGAAGAATAAAAACATATACCAGTTAAAAGATAGTCCACAGCCTATTGCCGAAAATAGGTACATTACGGCAACCACCTGTAGCACTCTTTTCCTACCATATTTTTGGGCAGGTTTTGCAGCAGCGATGGCTCCAAAGATGGTTCCGATCAAGGATATCGAAACTGTAAATCCATGCCAGAATGAATTAAGATGCCACAATTCCTGTATGATCTTTTCGGCTCCCGAAATGACAGCAGTCTCAAAACCGAATAGGAATCCTCCTAAAGAGGCTATAAATACGTATTTCCAAATTTTACTCATAGGTTTAGGTGTTTTCAGTGGTTATTTACTTTCGGGTACTGGATCAAAATCAGTTAATTTTGTGGGATCATAGACGGCAACTGCCACTCTAGAATCCGCACAGCCATAATAGAGATACCATTTATTCTTAAAATAGGTCAATCCTTGAATAAATACTGTCCCATCCTTATACTGACCTGATTTCTCAAATTCTTCCATAGGTCTCAGGAAAGGGACATCCATACGTTGGATGACATGTGTAGGATCGGTATTGGAAAATAACACCTGCCCTGCACTGTAAGTACCAATATTAAATCTTGGATCTGCTAATTCTTTTTTATCATGGTTCTTACCATTGTACAATAGTAAAATACCCTTATCGGTTAGGACAGCTGGAGGCCCGCATTCGGTCAGGGCTGAATCAAAATACCCTTCGCGAGGAGAAATAAATTTCGCTAGGTGTCCCTCTTCATCCAATACCGGTTCCCAATTGATCAGGTCTGTGGAAGTTGCTCCAGATACGCCATGTTCACCCCAATACATAAAATATTTGCCATTTACTTTACTTATGACCAATCTGTCATTCTTTAGGGTGGTCACAATCGAGGCCGATTTATGAGGCTCCTGATAGACCTTTTGGTATTTGGCATTCTTGAATATTGGTCCATGCTTTTGCCAAGTGATCAAATCTTTGGAAGTTGCAACTCCTAAGCGCGGCATTTTCCTGTTCCATTGTGTATAGAACACGACATAAGTGCCATCTTCTGTAACGGCCAATCGTGGATCTTCCAAACCTCCTGGCCATTCATATTCGCGTTGGCTGTCCTTATCCGGAAATAAGACAGGTTCTTTGCGCCTCTTAAAGTGGATGCCATCATTACTCTCCGCCAAACCCAATCTGGAAGTCCTAAAACCGATCCCAATGCCAAATTTATCCTCAGCACGGTACAGAACATATACTTTACCATCTTTCACGACAGCGCCAGGGTTAAAAGTGTCATTTTCCTCCCAACGGACCAAGGAGTCACTCATCGGATCCATAAAAGTAGAAGTGGAATCAGGAAGGATAATGGGATTGACAGCATTGGGCCGTTCAAATCCGCCTAAGGTCCAGACAATATCCTTAGTTATCGCCGCATCTGGTTTGGTCGATATGCAGCTGACAAAAAGAAACAATAGAGCAATGGAAAACAATCTATTGGACATGCTTTTCAGATTAATTAGGTTAATAAATCAAATCAGTAAACCGCTTTAGCAATTTGATATATCTAATATAAGACTAAAAATTATTTCTACAATAGCAATTGTTTATTAAAGCTCAAGTACAGAATCGTTTACAATGACGAAAATCTTGTTGTTTCTATCTTTCTTCACCAGGTGCAAACCTGTGTATTTTCCAAATGCCGGCATCGTGAGCACTTTATCCTGAATAAAAAAGCAAGGCAGTCGAAAAGATTGCCTTCCTCCTGCTTCGATGAGACAGCCTGGATGAATATGCCCTACTATATTGAACATGTAATCTGGTAAGCCAATTATAGGTTCATGGGAGAGAATCACTCCTTCAGCTAATAATACTTCATCCTTGATCTTCATGTTCATATCTTGAAAATGCTTTTCCTTCAAGATATCATGGTTCCCTTTGGTCAGGGTAAATTGGATCGAGTATTTACTGATGCTGTTTATATGGGATTTTAATTTTTCCCAATCGGAATTCCATTCGGAATGGAAAAGATCCCCTAAGAAAACGATTTCCTTGATATCAAGGTCATCAATCAATAGGTTCATCCTTTCCAGCTCTTCATCAATGTTTGGTGCTGGAACAAAAAGACCTTCCTTGCGAAAATGGGCTAATTTACCGAGATGCCAATCGGAGATGATCAACATAAAATATTTGGGAATATACATCACCTTTTGGGGTAACAGATACATTTCCAATCCATTTAACTCTAAGCGTTTAGCCATCTAATAGTTGATTTTTCAGCTTTTCCAATCGACTTTGCCAATCTTCATTGGAATAGCGCTCTCGAAAAGATTCTGCAAATATAGGGAACGCAAAGGGAGTTAATTTAGAAGGTCTACTAAAAATAATCTTATGTTTCGAGATTCGTTCAAAGGCAAGCTGCATTCTCCCTTCCTCCAATTGAAAATCAAAAACTTCATCATAAGCCTCCCGTAACAGAAGATTGGAGGGCTCATATTCAGAAAAAACAGAAAAAAACAGCCCGGCATTCGCCTGCAAATGCTTGCTTTTCATCTGCTTTCCTGGAAAACCCTGAAATATCAGTCCTGCAATACCAGCTATGTCCCGAAACCTCCTTCTTGCCATTTCCTGAACATTGATTCCAGAATTGATGTCCTTGTGCAGGTTCTGTGGACTGAAAATTTGCTTTAACAGTTGGGTGTCTATTTCATAATCTGTTTCGGAAAGAAGCTCAATCCCATATTCATTTGTCGCAATGGAGAAGGTTGCAGGTTTTAACAGACTCAATCGATAGGCCACAACCTGAGCCATTCCTTCATGGACGAGCTTTCCTTCAAATGGATAGAAAAAGAGATGGAAGCCATACTTTGTCTGTATATATTCGACCAAGAGCTCATCTTCTTTCGGAAGGGCCGAGAATTGCTCCTGCTCTTTAAATAATGGTTTCAAGAATTTTATTTCTGGACTTATCCCTACAGTTTTATGGATACTCTTAAAACTATGTCGAATGGCAATTCCAAGGTCTGGAGAAATGGCAAATCGCCCACCCATCCAGGATGGTACCACTCCTTTTTTCTTTTCGGATGCCTTCACAATGGCATCATTTGCTATAATCTGAACCAGCTCCAGCTGCCGACCGGAAAACCAAAAAAAATCGCCGATATTCAATTTTGAGATAAAGGACTCTTCTATGGATCCCAAATATTTTCCAGAAAGGAATTTCACCCGCATCATCAGATCTGATACAATGGCACCTATAGACAATCGATGTCGCATCGCCAACTTTCTTGAAGTCACCTTGTATACCCCTTCTTCCAAAACCAAGCGATGGAAATCATCATACGCTTGAAGGGTTGATCCCCCATGGATCAATAAGGACATGCATTGGTCAAATTCCTCTTGGGTTATCGATTCAAAACAGTGGGTTTGAGCTACTTCTTGCAGGATTTCATCTGCATAAAATCCATCTCCTACAGCCAAGGTCATAAGATATTGGATCAAAACATCAAAAGATCTTAAATAGGGAATCCGACTTTCCACGATTTTCTCCTTCACGGCAAATTTCAAGGAATCTCCCTCAATGATCTCTAAGGAATTGGTAGGCACGTAATAGATGATAGAGGTAGCATCAGGCCTATGGCCCGAGCGTCCTGCCCTTTGCAGGAACCTGGCAATACCTTTTGGCGATCCAACTTGGACTACGCAGTCCACAGGCCTAAAATCAACACCTAGGTCCAAGCTGCTCGTACAGACTACCGCCTTTAATTTTCCTTCATGCAGGGACTCCTCTACCCAATTGCGGACCTCGTCACTTAATGAGCCATGGTGGATGGCCAGCAGTCCGGCAAATTCTGGATAATAGGTAATGATCTGCTGGTACCAGATTTCGGCCTGCGACCTTGTATTGGTGAAAATTAAAGTTGTTTGGTAATTATTGATAATATCGACGACCTTGTCCAATAGTTTAATCCCTAAATGGCCAGCCCAAGGAAATTTCTCCAGATTATCCGGAAAGACCGTCTGAATGTCCATTTTTTTATGGATATCAGCCTTAATGAGAGTTCCAAGGGTTCCTGGACCTAATAGTATATCTTTTGCTTCCTCTAGGTTACCGATCGTTGCCGATATACCCCAAATCTTCAGGTTAGGATTTATGGCCTTTAAGCGACTTAGCGCAAGCTCAATTAACACACCTCGCTTGGATCCCAACAGTTCATGCCATTCATCAACTACAATGAACTCCAGATTCTTAAAATATTCCTGTCCTCCTTTTGTTGCAAGGATAAGATGCACACTCTCCGGCGTCGTAATTAAAGCTTGTGGTGGGTTTTTTCGCTGTTTCTGGCGAATGCTGGTGGAAGTATCTCCTGTCCGAAATTCAATCTGATAATCAAGGTCCAAGTCAGTTGAAACTTGATTGGTCGCTTTATGGATTTCCTTGGAAAGCGCTCGCAACGGGGTAATCCAAAGGGTATGCAGGTGTTTTTTCTTGCTTGCTTTGGGATTTGCCATTTTAGCATAGTATTGAGCAATGATCCCAAACCAGATCGCAAAGGTCTTTCCATAGCCAGTCGGCGCATTCAGGATTCCAGATTCTCCATTGGAAATTGCCTTCCAACACTGCTCCTGAAAGGCATGCGCCTTCCATCCCTGGTTAAAGAACCATACTTCCGCAAATTCATTTTTCACTGTAGACATCCAAAGAATGAAAATAAGAATTAATAATATCTTAATAACTTTTTATGAAGTAATTTGTTATAACCAATAACAAAGTAAATATTATGACAAATAAAAAAATAGGTGTTTTTGTAGGAAGTTTGAGAAAAGAGTCTTTCAATAAGAAAATCGCTAACTATCTGGTTTCTAATCCACCGGCAGGTTTGGAATTA
Source organism: Sphingobacterium sp. NPDC055431 (assembly GCF_053644255.1). Classification (NCBI taxonomy): domain Bacteria; kingdom Pseudomonadati; phylum Bacteroidota; class Sphingobacteriia; order Sphingobacteriales; family Sphingobacteriaceae; genus Sphingobacterium; species Sphingobacterium sp. NPDC055431. Next base: position 94,667 of record NZ_JBSHLH010000004.1, on the reverse strand, counting down.
GAGATTCTAGAAATTGGCCAACTTCCATATTATAACGAAGATTTAGATCAAGGAAATCCTCCTAAGGAATATGTTGATTTCAGGAAAGCCGTGTCCGAATTAGATGCACTGCTTTTTGTCACTCCAGAATATAACCGTGGGGTATCTGCAGTGCTGAAGAATGCCATAGATGTTGCTTCAAGACCATATGGTAAAAATGTTTGGGATGGTAAACCAGGCGGCGTGATCAGCTCCTCTATTGGAGCAATCGGTGGATTTGGTGCCAATCATCATTTAAGGCAATCATTGGTCTTTATCAATGTGCCAACCATGGCTCAACCGGAAGCCTATATAGGTAATGTTGCAGCAAATTTCGATGAACAAGGAAAATTGGTTAACAAAGATTGTCAGAAATTCTTGGACTCCTTTATGGTAGCCTATAAAGAATGGATTGAAAAATTCTTAAAATAGCCGAATAGTATAGGCTAATTGAATGCAATGTCGGCAAGTTGAAACTCAATCCACTTGCCGATGTTTTTTATTTTTATTGAAACTTGATTTCACCAAAGAATGCTGGCAAATGAAAATTAGGTTTCGGAAAATCGATGTCATTCCAAGCTACAAAATGAGGATTTGGTAAACTGTCACCACATTTATAGAAATTCGCTTGAACTGTTTTTCCCCCTAATTCATCCGCATTTTTACCAAATAAAGAAATCGGAATGACCAAGATCATATCCCAAGTCTTATCACCTTGAAGATTCTTTACTTGGGTGAAGGTACTCACACTTAATATCTCCTCCGCAGTCAATCTATTTCTGGATGTCTTATCCGAGGTTCCATAACCGATCAGACCTGCGCCTAATACATTAAATTCAAAATTATAATAGGTCTTGCGATCATCAAATGAAATAAAGAACTCAACACAGCTATCTTCCCAAATATTTTCATTCGGACGGATATATTGAGCCTTTACAAATTCCTCCTGAACATGATAATGGACATAAATCGACTCCTGATCATAGGCAATCTGAAATCTTACTTCTGGGTTTACCGGAAACTCAGTTTGCCAAGGTGCTTGGTCTATTTGGTTCCAATCTAATCCAAACAGTCCCTTTGAAAGGCTGGCGTAATCTAATTCAACGCCTGTAAGATCGATTTTTTTAACAATAAGTTCCTTCATATTAGTTAGACATTAGATTCTCCGCTAATATACTTGTTAATTTATCATTGTTTTCTTCAAGTTCATGAACAAGCTTCAATTGAGCTTTTGTCCTTACCAGGTTATGTTCTGGGTAAGCGATTTTATAATAGGTGTCCCCATTGATATAATCGGTCAAGAACCTGACTGCTTGCATATAGGGCAATAAATGAACAGCAGGAATAAGAGAATCCACTTCTGTTTCGGTCAAAAACTCCTTAGCTTCTGATAGATATCCAGCCGTAAATGATTGGAACAATGGAATATTTAAGACAATTTTTGATACATCAGCTTCATCTTCTGCTGCTGAATTGATAATGGTACGGATGGCGTCTCCAAAATCATAGGCTACATAACCTGGCATTACCGTATCCAAATCAATGACACATTGCACGTTATCGTCCTTATCCAACAAAACATTGTTGAATTTTGTGTCATTATGGGTAATTCTCAAAGGCAATTGATTGGAACGGCCTAATTCTAGGATCGTCCTCATCTTTTCCTCGCGCTCAAAGATATAATCCAATAGATCCTGGATTTTCTCCACACGCTTTGCCGGATTTTTCTCAATTGCTTCGCGAAGGTTATTCAATCTAAATTCGATGTTGTGGAAATTGGGAAGTATTTCAACTATGGTTTTAGGATCCAGGTCACTCAATTGTTTCTGGAATTGTCCAAATGCCATTCCACCAGAATAAGCCTGCTCTTGGGTCTCCAAGATATCATAACTCCTAGTATCAGGAATCAAATGGAATACGCGCCAATAATCACCATTTTCATCTTGATAGTAGTTTTTTTCATCTATGGTAGGAACAATAGTCATTGTTCTCTTCAAGACTTCCTTTTCCCCTAAGTGTGCTAATTTTTTCTTGAGGTGCTCACAGACACTTTCAATATTATTCATCAGGCCTTCCACGTCTTGGAAAATATGATGGTTAATGCGCTGCAATAAATAAAGGTTATTTTGTTGGCTATTGGTTGTTATCTTAAAGGTATCATTGATATGACCAGACCCAAAAGGTACAGAATCAATGATTTCACCTTCTAATTTAAATTTCTCCGCCGATCTAATGCTATTTTCAGTTTTTTTGGTTGACATTACTCTTAATTCATTCAACATGCTATGTAATGAATGCAATATCTATAAACAGAATCAATAAATAAAATATTTTTTATAATCAAACGGTTGCATAATAAAATTGCATGCAGTCAATTTAAAGTATTAATTATAGGTTGTTTCCTTGCTTTAAAATCAATTTTAATCAAGTATTGAAAAGAAAATTTCGTATTTTGCTACATGATTAGCGAGTTATATCCCATATGGTCACGGAAATAGTAATTATTCTTATATTAATAGTTTTAAATGGTATCCTATCTGCTTCTGAAATAGCGATAGTATCCAGCAGAAAAGCAAGATTGCAAGCTGCAAGTTCTAAAAATCAAGGTGCCAAAACCGCCCTTGAATTAAAAGAAAACCCAAACAACTTCTTATCGACCGTACAGATCGGTATTACCTTAATCGGTATCTTGACTGGTTTTTTCTCCGGAGGTTCAATCTCAGTCTACATTGCAGAACAACTCAATAAAATAGAAGCCTTAGCGCCTTACAGTAATCAAGTTTCTGTTTTGGTCGTGGTATTGATTATCACATACCTTTCCTTAATTATCGGTGAATTGGTTCCAAAACGAATCGGTATGGCTATTCCTGAAAAGTATGCTTCCTTTATTGCAGTTCCTATGAATGTACTGAGTAAGATCGTAAAACCATTTGTGTGGTTGCTGAGCATCTCTACTGAGTTTATCGTGAAGTTATTCAATATCAAGGTAAATCAGAATGCAGTGACCGAGGAAGAAATCAAGGCCTTGGTCGACGAAGGTGTGGATAGTGGAGCCATTGAAGGAATTGAACATGATATGGTGGATCGTGTATTGAGCCTAGGTGATAAAAAGGCAATAAACCTGATGGTACACCGAAGCAAGATCACTTATTTGGATATCCAAGATAGTTTTGAAGAAAACAAAGCTTGCATTATCGCTGATGAGCATACCGAATATCCTGTCTGTGACGGTAATTTTGACCATGTCATTGGAGTGGTGCATGTCAAAACCCTATTGAAGGAATACTTAACCTCCAAGGAAATGGACCTGGCGAAACTGGTCACTCCTATCCCCTTTGTCAACGAGAACACATACGCCTATAATGTCCTGAAAACCTTGAAAATTGGCAAGGTTCTACAGGCTGTAGTTGTTGATGAATACGGTAGTCCTCAAGGGATCATTACCATGACTGATATTGTAGCCTCTTTGGTAGGTGGTTTCGATTCTCCTGAAACAGAAGAGAAGAAAACTATCAGGCAGCGTGAAGATGGATCTTTTGTTATCGATGGTAGTTTCCAGCTGGATGATTTTATCGAAATGTTCAACTTGGATCTTACGGAGGAAGATGAAGATGAGATCGGTAATTTAACCACTGTGGCTGGATTGGTATTCTTATTATTGGATCATATACCTGAAGAAGGCGAAAAAGTGATGTACAAGAACCTAGAATTTGAAGTCTTGGACATGGATGGTCATAGGATCGATAAACTTAGTCTTATCGTCAAAGATCCTGCATCTGACGAAACAGCAAATATTGACTGATAATACTCATATAAAGACATCCGAAAAGCCACCAAATTTGGTGGCTTTTTTTATGCATATTAAGGAGCATATATTCTGAATTCTTCTTCATTTTTGACCGAAAAATTTTAACAGATATTCTACACCTCTCAGTTTACCCTTATTCGAGACATGTTCGGAAAATTCGGAATGTGTCTCGAATAAGGTCCATATAAAACCTAAGTATTTTTATCAATTTTTGGATTGAATTTCTAATCTTGGTACAGCAAATTTGGAAAGGAGACTTTAACCTAAAAAAGGCATAGTTAAAAGTCGAAATAATCGATTGAAAACCGAAAGATTATATTCAAAAAAATAAGAGGAAATCAGTTTTTGACTTCCTCTTATATATTCCTTAAGAAAAGGAATTAATAATTTTCAGAAGTTCATGTTTCGGCTGTAATCCACTTTGACGCCATACCTGATTTCCATCTTTATATAGGATTAAGGTTGGAACACCTTGAACATGGAATTTGCTTGCTACTGCTTGGTTCTTGTCGATGTCTATCTTAATGATCGAGAGCTTCTCTCCCATTTCATCTTTAACTTCTTTTAAGATTGGTGCCAACATTTGACATGGTCCACACCAAGCTGCTGAGAAGTCAATCAAGACCAAAGAATTTTTTTGAAGTATATCGTTAAATGATGCCATTGTATAATAATTTATGAAATTGAGCATTTAAGCCCATGGATTAAATGCTTCGTTAATTCACTTGTTTCTATTAATAATACAAAATTAAGCCTATTTCGTTTATTCTAAGCTCAATTTTTCTAGATCTTCAATATCGCCACTGAATAGATTGAGGTCCACTGGTCCCTTAATTCCCTTGACGGTGCCTTTCTCTGAGAATTGCCAGAAATTCCAATGTTTCTTGGGCTTCTCTACCCAAAAGTTATAGTTAGCAATCCAAAGGGTATAGTCTGCAAATTCTTTTTCCAGGAAGTCAGCAAAATATTTATCTCCTGAGTATAAAACGGGTTTTATTTTATAATGTTTTTCAACTTGGACCAGCCATCTCTTTAAGCCAGTCTTTAAACTGTCCATGGACTGGTTCCTAGGCATTTCTTCGATATCCAATACCGGAGGTAAGTCTCCAGGTTCAAGCTCTACAGTTTTGATAAAGTTATTAGCCTGCTTAACAGAATTTTCGTTTGGTCGGAAATAATGGTAAGCCCCCCTGAGTTTATTTCTTTTCTTGACCGCTTTCCAATTGGATCTGAATTTGCTGTCCTTTGCTTTTTCCCCCATGGTAGCTCGGATATATATGAAATCTACCGGGAATTCCCCATTGATCGTTAAGACCTCGTCCCAGGAAATATCACCTTGATACTGCGAAACATCGATTCCGAAGATTTTATCATCGTGCCTACGCATCAATTCGACATTTCGGATATCATATTTGCTATTATCCTCAGCGATCATCTTGTCCTTCTCAAACCATTTGACCATCAGGTAAGATAGACCCGCACGGTGCTGCCAAGCAAAAATACCTATGACGATCAGGCATGGAATGGCAATACTCCAAAAAAGTAGATTACGGTTAATTTCTCTTTCGGAGACAACTTTTTTCTTGACCGTTTTGCGCTTTTTTGTCATATTGCGTGAAATTAGGCTATTTATAGATTATAGCCAAAAAAATTATTCAATGATTGTTTACAACCCCAAAGACTGGTTTAAAACCATTTCCTACCTTCATAACAGTAAAATTTTCAAGAGACTTCTTCCCTATCTTATTATTTCGGTTTTGGTATCCTGGGCTCTAGCTTATTGGGAGTTGGAATACCTGAAATTGTCCGATAGGACTTGGATGAAAAACATTACCACGGTACATAATCTATTGGGCTTTGTCCTTTCCTTATTATTGGTTTTTAGAACAAATACTGCCTATGACCGCTGGTGGGAAGCCAGGAAACAATGGGGCGCCCTAACCAACACTAGCAGAACGCTTGCCATCAAGCTGAATGCCTTTTTAGCACCGGATGACAAGGTAAACCGAAGTTTCTATAAAAAGTCGATTGCCCTTTTTGCAGAGACGCTCTTTAGCTATTTAAGGTCTGACTATACCAAATTTATGCTGGATGAGAATGAACATCCTGAATTACAGGATCTGGATGAAAAGAAACATGGTCCCAACCAGGTTGCTGCCCTCATCTATAAAAAGACCAACAAAATCTATAAGGAAGGAATCCTTACAGGAGATCAACTTATTGTGCTGAATAAGGAATTGACATCTTTGACCGATGTGACCGGGGCCTGTGAAAGAATCAAGAACACACCTATCCCATTGGGTTATAGTGCTTTCATAAAAACTTTTATTGTGTTGTATACAGCCACATTGCCCATTGGCCTGGTCTTTTCAATGGGTTATTTTGTAGTAGCAGCTGTTCCATTTATATTTTATGTATTAGCTACGCTAGAAATGATTGGCGAATCTATCGAAGACCCATTTGGCGCAGATTCTGATGATCTACCGATCGATAAGATCGCAGCAAATATCAAAAAGCATTGCAATGAGATATTGTTGGGCTAATCTGGAAAGTTCCTAAATCTATCTAACTAACTGTCGTGTTGAGGAACGAAACATCTCGGAGTAAAACAAGGATTGCACTGGCTTACAGTTCCTGTGCCGAAAGTTCAGGTTGACAGGCCATTTTTTATAAGAACCGTACAGATTCTTCACTAATCGTTCAGAATTGGAAATGTGCTAAAGAAACATTGGCCAATTAATTGTTTGATGGGCTTAAAATCCTGGCCCATCCTCTAATCCCTTTAATCCTGGTTCAAATAACCCAAACCCAATCATCAATCCCCAAAAAAAGGGATAGCTTTCGCCATCCCTTTCATATTCATGTTTTGCAATGCTATTCCTTACACCACAATATTGATAATCTTTCCTTTTACAAAAATCACCTTTTTCACAGCTTTGCCATCCAATAATTTTTGGATATCTGCATTTTCTTTCAATATTCCTTCTACTGCTTGTTGATCAAGATCTAAAGCAAGAGGAAGGTTCATTTTCATCTTTCCGTTAATGGAAACAGGGTATGCAAATTCACTTTCTACCAAATATTCAGGATTGAAGACTGGGTAATTTGCATAAGAAATGCTGCCGGCTTCATTTCCTAGTTTAGACCATAGCTCTTCGGTAATATGTGGAGCATATGGTTCCAGGATGATCAAAAGATCTTGAAGGATCTTACGTTTGTTGGTTTTAAGATCGGTCAATTCATTTACACAGATCATAAAGGCCGATACGGAAGTATTGAAAGAGAAACGCTCAATATCTTCTTCAACTTTCTTGATGATCTTATGTAATGCTTTGTATTCCGCTTTTGTTGGCTCTTCATCTGATACGTTGAAGTTTCCTTCAGCGTCATGGAATAAGCGCCATACCTTACGTAAGAATTTATATACACCTTCAATACCATTTGTGTTCCAAGGCTTTGCCTGTTCCAAGGGACCTAAGAACATTTCATATAGGCGAAGGGTATCGGCGCCATATTGTTCGATGATATCATCAGGGTTGACCACGTTGAATTTAGATTTTGACATCTTTTCAACTTCTGTTCCGCAGATATATTTACCGTTTTCTAAAATGAATTCCGCATCATTATAATCAGGTCTAGACTGTTTGAATTTCTCCAGGTCTAGAACATCGTTATGTACAATATTTACATCCACATGTAATGGATTCACGGTATATTGATCTTTCAATCCTAAGGAAACAAATTGATTGGTTCCTTTTCCATCAGCATCCAATACACGATAAACAAAATTGGATCTTCCTTGGATCATACCTTGGTTGATCAATTTCTTGAACGGTTCTTCTTCGTTGTGATAACCGATATCTTTCAGGAACTTGTTCCAGAAGCGTGAGTATAGCAAGTGACCTGTAGCATGCTCAGAACCACCAATGTATAGATCCACAGCTTTCCAGTAATCCACTGCTTCTTTGGAAGCAAAATCCTGTTCGTTTTTAGGGTCCATATAGCGGAACCAATACCATGAAGAGCCTGCCCATCCTGGCATGGTACTCAATTCATACTCGTATTGGTCTTGGTATTTCCAACCTTCTGCACGACCCAATGGCGGCTCACCGGTTTCAGTTGGAAGGTATTTATCTACCTCAGGAAGTAATAAAGGTAATTCCTCTTCTTTGATCAAATAAGGTAATCCATCCTTGAAATAGACAGGAACTGGTTCTCCCCAGTATCTTTGTCTGCCGAAGATGGCATCGCGCATACGGAAGTTGATTTTTGCCTTTCCTAATTTGATGGCCTCCAATTTTTCGATCAATGCCGGAACAGCCTCTTGATAGCTCATTCCATTGATGAAATCCGAATTGATATATTTTCCATCCTTATTGGGATCTGCTGCTTCAGAGATATCCTGTGAATCAGAGATCGGAATGATAGGAAGGTTAAAATGCTTAGCGAATAGATAATCACGTTGATCACCAGAAGGTACTGCCATAACGGCTCCCGTCCCATATCCAGCCAATACATAATCAGCAATCCAGATCTGTACATCTTCTCCAGTCAACGGATGTTTGGCATATGAGCCTGTAAATGCTCCGGAAACGGTCTTGGTATCCGCCAGACGATCCAATTCGGATTTCTTGGAAGTCTTATCGATATAAGATTCGATTTCAGCTTTTTGAGCCTCCGTAGTTAAAGCAGAAACTAATTCATGTTCTGGAGCTAAAACTACAAAGCTAACACCGAAAATAGTATCAACACGTGTGGTAAATACTTCGATATTATCATTTAATTGAGGAACAGGAAATTTGACACTTGCACCTACTGATTTACCGATCCAGTTGCGCTGCATCTCAACCAAAGGTTCTGGCCAATCGATGGTATCCAACCCTCTTAATAGACGGTCTGCATAAGCAGTGATACGCATTGACCATTGCATCATTTTCTTTTGTTCCACTGGGAATCCACCACGTTCTGACAAACCGTTGATTACCTCATCGTTTGCCAATACAGTTCCTAACGCAGGACACCAGTTCACTGTACTCTCTCTCAAGAAAGCCAGTCTATATTTTAATAGTTCAGTTTGTTTTTCTGTTTCGGAGAATGCCTTCCATTCATCCGCTGTGAAGGTCAATACATCTTCGTCAGATTCGGCTTTGATACCTTCGGAACCTGATGTCTCAAATTTTTGGATTAAGGTAGAGATCGACTCAGCCTTATCGGACTCCTTATTATACCATGCATCGAATAGCTGCATAAAGATCCATTGGGTCCAACGGTAATAATCGGGCTCAGAGGTACGGACCTCACGAGACCAGTCATAGGAGAAACCAATGTTATCTAACTGCTCTCTATAGCGGTTGATATTCGCTTCAGTGGTGATAGCTGGATGCTGTCCAGTTTGGATGGCATATTGTTCAGCTGGCAGACCAAAAGAGTCATAACCCATGGGGTGCAATACATTGAAGCCTTTTAATCTCTTGTAGCGTGAAAAGATGTCGGAAGCAATATAGCCGAGCGGGTGACCAACATGCAGCCCAGCACCAGAAGGATAAGGAAACATGTCCAAAACATAGTATTTTGGTTTTTCAGTAGATTCAGAAGTCTTGAAGGTCTGGTTATCAGCCCAAAACTTTTGCCATTTTTGCTCGATAGATTGATGGTTATACTCCATTATAAATTATAAAAGTATGGTACAAAGAATTGCGAAATTAGCGAATTTAGGGTAAATTCGGTATAAAAGTTTTTTATTCTATACAATAAATTCTGATATTCGCTGTTAGAAAATTAGTATTGGGAAAAAATAAATCCTTACTTTCGCAAGGATAAACGCAGAATCAAATATATGTCAGTGATCGAACAGGGTTCACCAAGGAAAAAAACTAAATCAGTATACGTATCTACAGTAATCAGTATTGCACTGGTTTTATTGATGACAGGTCTTTTGGGACTAATTCTAGTCCATGCTAAAAACTTATCTCGCTATGTAAAAGAGAACATCGTCTTGAACGTCATCGTCAATGATAATGTCAATGAAGGTGATGTGCTGTCGCTACAAAAGGATCTTGAAAAAGACCCTTATGTTTTACGTTCGGAATATGTGAGCAAGGAACTCGCTGCAAAGAACCTTAGAGAGGATTTGGGTGAAGACTTTGTTGAATACTTAGGTAGAAACCCTTTGCTGCCATCTATTGATGTGTACATGAAGGAACAATACGCGAATAGCGATTCGATCCAGACCTTCATCAATAAGATTGGAAAAAACAGCCGCATTAAAGAGGTGGTTTACCAAGAGTCATTGATTGATATGGTCAACAAAAACATCCGTGTGATCAGTATCGTGATTCTTGCCTTTACCGTGATTCTTTTGATCATAGCCGTAGCTTTGATCAACAATACCATTCGTCTAGCAATCTACTCTCAGCGTTTCTTGATCAAGAGTATGCAGTTGATCGGTGCTACGAAAGGGTTCATCCGCAAACCATATATATTATACGGGATTGCCCATGGATTGATCGGTGCCTTGATTGCTATCTTACTATTGATTCTAACCTTACAATTTGCTCAAAAACAAGTGCCTGAATTGGTATTCTTACGCGATTGGTTTGAATTTGCAATGATTTTTGCCATCGTTTTAGGATTAGGTATCTTGATCTCTGGAGCAAGTACATACTTTGCCGTTACCAAATATTTACGTGCTAAATCAGCAAGTTTATATAGATAAAATCGATCAATTGTTAATCCGTTCAGAAAATGAGTCAAACTAAGAATGTAAAAGGAACTCCAGCAAATGCTTCAAATGCGGGGTTTGTATTTAAGAAAATAAACTATCAATTATTCGTTTTGAGTATCGTTGTGGTGGCCATTGGCTTCATCTTGATGATGGGTACAGAGGATATCTACAGCTTTACCAAAATCACTTTGGCACCTATTGTTGTGGTTGCTGGTTTTGCATTAGGATTTGTAGCAATTTTGTATAAACCTAAGAACAAAACAAACCAGGAATAATGAGTTATTTAGAAGCAATTATCCTCGCTATCGTCGAGGGTTTAACAGAGTACCTTCCTATTTCTTCTACTGCTCACATGGGCTTTACGGCCGCATTGATGGGTATGGAAGAAAGCGAATACCTAAAGATGTTCCAAGTTTCTATTCAGTTTGGAGCTATCCTTTCCATTGTTGTCCTTTATTGGAAAAGATTCTTTGATTTCAAAAACCTTAAATTTTACTACAAATTAGCCATTGCCGTTATTCCAGCCCTAGTATTGGGTAAATTATTGGATGATAAGATTGAGGCGGTGTTAGGAAACCAGATTGCCATTTCGACCGTATTGGTTTTAGGTGGTGTGGTCCTATTGTTTGTGGACAAATGGTTTAAGAATCCAAAGATTACCGATGAGAAGGAAATTCCGGTAAAGAAAGCCTTTATTATTGGTATTTGGCAATGTTTGGCGATGATGCCAGGAACTTCACGTTCTGCAGCATCCATTATCGGTGGTTTGACCCAAGGACTGGACCGTAAAGCAGCTGCTGAGTTTTCATTCTTTTTGGCCGTACCTACGATGCTTGCCGTAACTGTCTACTCCATTTTCGTAAAAACATGGGCTGAAGGAACAGAACATGCGGCAAAAGGTTATGAGATGATCATGGCCAGCAATGAAAACATCATGATTTTTATCATCGGGAATATCGTTGCGTTTATCGTTGCCATGATTGCCGTAAAAACCTTCATCAGCGTACTAACAAAATATGGCTTCAAATTCTGGGGCTGGTATAGAATTGTTATCGGTATAGCCCTGTTGGTGTTTTTTTATACGCAAGGATAGGTAAGACAATAGACCTGATACTTAAGACACAAGAAAATTCTAGCTGTATATGTTAGATAATATATTTAAGGACCTTTTTAGGTCCTTTTTTATTTCAAGTCTTTTGTCTGTTGACTGATATCTGATGTCTTGTTTCAAAATAAAATTCCTATTTTTGCAGAAAATTAGCCAGAGGAGACATTCTGAACTGATGCACAGATTGGAATGAATTCCATGAAACTTTAAGATTAAATGAGCGAAAATATAGAAGGACAAGCTAAGCCAAAATTTGCTTTTGCGGAGGGTGAAGTGTTATTAATCGATAAGCCATTAACGTGGACTAGTTTTGATGTCGTTGGTAAATTGCGAAACAGCATTAAACCGATGAAGGTTAAAGTTGGACACGCTGGTACCTTAGACCCTTTAGCAACAGGACTGCTGATCGTTTGTACTGGTAAGATGACCAAGCAAATCGATGGGTTCCAAGCTGAAGACAAAGAATATACTGGAAGCATAACCTTAGGAGCTACCACTCCTTCATATGACCTAGAAACTGAAATTGACCAAACTTTTGACTATTCTTTCTTGAAGGATGAAGATATCTTGAATACAGCAGCTTCTTTTGTTGGTGTCCAAGATCAGTTCCCTCCTGCCCACTCTGCTATTAAAATTGGGGGAGAGCGTGTTTATGAGAAAGCAAGACGTGGTGAAGAGGTCGAGTTAAAGGCCAGACGGGTTGAAATCATGGAATTTGATGTTGAAAAGATCGAATTGCCAAAGGTTTACTTCCGGATTAAATGCAGTAAAGGAACTTATATCCGTTCCATCGCCCATGACTTCGGCAAAAAACTGAATTGTGGCGGACATCTATCTTCTTTGAGAAGAACAAAATCGGGCGACTTTGATGTAAAAGACGCCTGGGAATTAACTGAATTAATTAATCAAGTAAGGGAGTTAAAGAACCAAACGGTTTAATAGTTCTAAGCTTAGAAAATCATATAATGAAAATATACAGAAATCTGGATGAATTCAAGGCGTTGGATTATGCTATCGTCACGATAGGGACATTTGACGGCGTGCATGTTGGTCATCAGAAGATTCTAAATAAGTTGACCGAATTGGCAAAGGATAATACTGGCGAGACAGTTTTGTTAACCTTTTTTCCGCATCCAAGATTAATTATCAATCCAGATGACGATAGCTTAAGGCTGATCAATGATATTGAAGAAAAGGTGGAGCGATTGGCACTGGCAGGTATCGACCACTTGATCATCACTCCTTTCACTAGAGACTTTTCCAATCAAAACCCAGAAGAATATATTTCAGATGTTCTGGTCAATAAAATTGGATGTAAGAAAATTGTAATCGGTTATGACCACCATTTTGGTAAGGACCGAAAAGGTACCATCAAGGATTTAATTCATTTTTCTGAGATCTTTGACTATACCGTAGATCAAATCCCTGAACAGGACATCGAAGATGTAGCGGTTTCTTCCACCAGAGTGCGAGAATCGTTGATCAAAGGTGATATTATAACGGCTAACAAATACTTAGGTTATCCCTTTGAATTGACGGGAACAGTGATTAAAGGAGATCAGATTGGACGTGAGATTGGTTTCCCGACCGCAAACTTACACGTGCATGAATCCCATAAATTAATTCCTGCTTATGGTATCTATGCCGTGGATGTGGAAATCTTCCCTAAAACCACTGAAGTAGTAACAGGCGATTATTTTGAACCGGTACCAGAACGTGTGGCAAAAGGTATGTGCTATATTGGAACCCGTCCTACCGTGGATGGCATGAACAGGAAAATCGAGGTCAATCTATTGGACTTCAACGATGATCTTTATACCAAAACCATCCGTGTAAAATTCCTTGAATTTATCCGCCATGATCAATGGTTCGAAAGCCTTGAACTCATGCAGGAACAGATCAAAAAAGACGAAGCTGATATCAGGAAATATTTCGAAGGGAAGTAGTTTTAGAAGATGTGAGATCTGAGTATTGAGATTTGAGATAGTAAATTAATTAAATATCAAGATTATAGAAAAGGACCAATTTGGTCCTTTTTTATTTCTCATATCTCATATCTCACATCTCATATCTCACATTTCCATCTAATAAAGCTAATAGAGATCAAACAGGTCATTCACACCTAAGATCTTTCTACTGGTAAATCCTTCGGCATACTTTACCTGGATGGATCTTCCGAACTCATGTGCCCTTGCTTTTGTGGAATCCATGAAGTCAGGGTTTGAGATATAGGTCTGCGGTTCGTCATCTTGGTTCTCGACATTGAATTGAGAGGTGTAAGCCAATATTGAACGCTCTTTGATACCCCAATACTTCGTAATGTCTATTAAGATGTCTGGTTGAATATATTTGTCTTGGATCAATTGAAGCTGTAGCCTAGGACGAAAGGGTTCTTGAGACTGACCTTCCAATTCAGTTTCTATCCTTCTCAGACCAGCAAGGAACAATGCGTCATTAACAAGCTTGCTAGCACGGCCATGGTCTGGATGACGGTCCTCCCAAGCATTGGTGATGACGATTTCAGGTTGAAACTTTCGAATTGCCTTAATCACTTCCTTCTGACCTTCTTCGTTGTTCTGGAAGAATCCATCACGTAACCTAAGGTTCTCACGAACGGCTACACCAAGTATTTTTGCAGCGTCTTGAGCTTCCTGGGCACGGATTTCTGGAGTACCACGTGTACCCAATTCGCCTAAAGTAAGGTCTACGATCCCTACTGTTTTACCTTCAGCTACATATTTGGCAATAACACCACCGGCTCCCAATTCTGCATCATCAGGATGTACGGTCATGACAAGTAAATCTAATTTCATCAAATTGTGTATTAAGTACAATACACAAAACTACTAAAATTTAAAGCGATTACTTATCTCCTAGAAGCTCTTCAATGCGATTGTGGACTTTTTTTGACATTGGGCTTGTCAATGAGTAGAAATGATCGACTACTTCACCTTTTTTATTAATTAAATATTTATGGAAATTCCACTTCGGGATAGTGCCAATCTTTCCGTTTTCCTCAATGTTGGTTAGATATTTGTAAAGTGGGTCAGTAAACTCCCCTTTCACATGGATTCGCTTAAAAACAGGAAATGTAACTTGCCTATTGATCCGGCAGTAAGTCTCCAAGGTCCTTCCGGTCAAGGGTTCTTGGTTCCTGAAATCATTGGAGGGAAAGGCCAACACCTCAAAACCCAACTCTTTATATTTCTTATACAGATTTTCAAGGGTCCTGAACTGTCTGCTGAAAAAACAATTGCTTGCGGTATTGACAATGAGTAAAACTTTGCCTTCAAAATCTCGAAGTGATCTCTTCTGTCCACTAAACTCTAATGCATCATAATCATATACGGTCTTACTCATAATAATAGGTTTTTAACGTTTTACCATCGGCCGCGAACGTTCGTACTCGCGAATAATATTCTCTATCTCATAATCTTCCTGAGGATCATATGTACTCTTTAAATTATGGCCAAATATCTTGGCCACACCTTGATATACAAATGCGGAGATACCGCCTTTCATGTCTTTTACAAGGTCATAACTGGTGTTTCCAGTCTGTCTTTCTATCAATTTGATCAAGATCTTACCTTGAGAAACGCTGAGGTTCTTGACTTCCGAAGTGATCTTATCCTTGATTTCCCGCTCACACTCCTTGATCAATCTTTTCTCTTCACGCCTTGAATTGGCCAAGGCTAAGTCCCGGTCTAATTGCTCATATCTTTTTTGGGCATAGATAGCATAAGGAAGAACCCGAATCACATTCCTTCTTAACCTTAAATATTTCTGCCTGTCTTCTTCTGTTTTAAATGTTCGCCTAGCGTATATGACAACTTCCTCAATTGGGAACCAAGGAACAACTTCACCATTATCAAGGGTTGTAGTTGCATAATGTTCTACCACCTCAGGTTTACCCGGTCCATACTGTGGTTTTATCAATGTTTGAGCAAAGCCAATCCCTGGCAATACAAACAAGATCGCTGCGATAAAAACCCACTTTATGTTACTTCCACACATCATCAATATAATAAGCCCTATGCGATAAAATTCATTTTTTTTCTGTATATTTATACTTTACAATTTAGTATAAAATCTTTAATTATTTGTTCAATAAATATAGCAAATTATTTTATTTTTTTTGATAGCAATGCAATTTTATGGAAGAATATGTGATTGATATTGAGGCTGAAAATAAGGAAATCCGTAAAAGATACCGCGCACTTTTAAGGGCTTGTAAGCCCACTCTTCAAAAAGGAGATAAGCAACAGATCAGAAAGGCCTTCGATTTAGCACTGGAAAGCCATAAAGATATGCGCCGGAAATCTGGCGAACCTTATATTTACCATCCTATCGCTGTAGCACAGATCGCTGCAGAAGAAATCGGACTTGGAACTACTTCTATTGTTTGTGCATTGCTACATGATGTTGTTGAGGATACTAGTGTTACCCTTCAAGATATCGAAGAACAGTTCGGAAAAAAAGTGGTCCGTATTATCGACGGCCTGACCAAGATCTCTGGGATCTTTGACCCGAACAGTTCCATGCAAGCCGAGAACTTTAGAAAAATGCTTTTGACCCTAGCGGATGATGTTAGGGTAATCTTAATTAAACTGGCTGACCGCCTTCATAATATGAGGACCATGGAATTCATGGCCCGCCATAAGCAATTGAAGATCGCTTCGGAAACCAGCTACCTTTATGCTCCCCTAGCCCATCGACTGGGATTGTATGCCATAAAATCTGAGCTGGAAGACCTCTCGATGAAATATACGGATCCCGATACGTATAAGTTTATCGCCAAGAAACTGAATGAAAAGAAGGCTGAACGTGAAAAGTTTATCGCTGACTTCATTTCTCCTATTCAGGAGATTCTTGCTGAAGAAGGTATCAATGCTTCTGTTTTTGGAAGACCTAAGTCCATCCACTCCATCTGGAACAAGATGCGCAAGAAGTCCATTCCTTTTGAAGAGGTTTATGACCTATTCGCCATCAGGATCATCATTGATACGGATGATGAAAAGGAAAAAACAGAATGTTGGAAGGTATATTCAATCGTAACTGACCTTTATCGTCCGAATCCAGACCGCTTGCGCGACTGGGTGTCTTCTCCGAAGGCAAATGGCTATGAGTCTTTGCACACTACCGTTATGGGCCCGAGAGGTCAATGGGTAGAAGTGCAGATCAGGACGAGAAGGATGAATGAGATTGCCGAAAAGGGTTTTGCTGCCCATTGGAAATATAAAGAGTCGAACTCTGACAATGGTTTGGATCAATGGATCCAAAAGGTACGAGATATTTTGAACAATCCGGAACCTAACGCCCTGGACTTTGTGGATGATTTTAAAATGAACTTGTTCTCGGACGAGATCTTTATCTTCACGCCTAAAGGTACCTTGGTGCAGCTTCCGAACGGTGCTACGGCCCTTGACTTTGCCTTTGAAATCCATACCGATATTGGGGCAACCTGTATTGGTGCCAAGGTAAACCATAAATTGGTGCCCCTGAGCCATGAACTTCTAAATGGTGATCAGGTAGAGATTATCACCTCCAGCAAACAGACTCCAAAAGAAGATTGGCTAAACTTTGTTGTAACGGCAAAGGCGAAGTCAAAAATCAAATCTTCCTTGAAGGAAGAGAAACGTCGTGTAGCTGAGGACGGTAAGGAGATCTTGGAAAGAAAACTGAAATCTCTAAAGATTACCTACAACACGGAAAACATCAATAAAATCGCTAATTTCTTTAAATTCCCTAGTTCGCAGGAGCTATTCTATAATGTAGCAAAGGGAGCTATCGATATTAAGAACCTTAGAAATTTTGTTGCCAATGAGCGTTCTGAAGACGCAAATCAAAATCAATTCCAATCCCATATCAATGGGTTGGTTGAGAAGATCAACAAAAAGGATGATACCATCCTGATCGGCGATGATTATCAGAAAGTAGATTATACATTGGCACCATGCTGTAACCCAATCCCTGGTGATGATATCTTTGGTTTCTTGACCGTTAATGATGGCATTAAGATCCACCGCACAAGCTGCCCGAATGCTTCGAAGTTGATGGCTAATTATGGCTATAGGATATTAAAAGCTAAATGGGCCTCATTGCACAATAATGTTGCCTTCTTAACCGGATTGAAGATTGTCGGTATTGATGATGTGGGCTTAGTAAATAAGATCACTACTGTCATTTCGCAGGACTTCAAGGTGAACATCCGCTCTCTTTCCATTTCCAGTAACGAAGGGATATTTGAAGGGGATATCATGGTCTTTGTAAACGACACCAATCAATTAGATAGTTTAATCAAGCATTTGAAACAGATTCCAGGCATTACTGGAGTAACACGATATGAGTCAGAAAACTAAAGACTTACAAGGTCTTGACATTTTCACATGGATATTACCATCCTATTTTGGTAAATTTGGAACTTATAAAGGAAATACCTTATGAAACAAGGGGAAAATTACGAAACCGTAAAGAAGATTTTTGAAGCCTATTTAGAAAACAAAAATCTCAGAAAAACACCTGAGCGTTATGCAATCTTAGAAGAAATCTACTCGAGATCAGATCATTTCGATGTAGAATCTCTATATATCCACATGAAAAACAAAAAATACCGTGTAAGTAGAGCGACGGTATATAATACCCTAGAATTATTGGTGTCATGTGACTTGGTGACCAAACATCAGTTTGGCCGCAATATGGCTCAGTTTGAAAAATCGTATGGTTACAAGCAACATGACCATGTTATCTGCATCGAATGCAATAAAGTAGTGGAGTTTTGTGATCCTAGGGTTTACCAGATCCAATCTATGATTGGCGACCTATTGAACTTTGATATCAAGCACCATTCCCTAAACCTATATGGAATCTGTGCTGACTGCAGAAAAAGTAAACTCAACCAAGAGGCACCCGTAAAAGAAGCAGTAATTTCAAATTAATTTAACATTCGAGGAATTAATATATACCTTTGTTCGGAAAAAGGCACATGAGCACCTTTTTCCGAATTTTTTTTTGATTCGTGAATAAACAAAATAAATTTTAACTAATAAATTTCAAGTAATACTATGCAAGTTGATGTGCTATTGGGATTGCAGTGGGGAGACGAGGGAAAAGGAAAAATCGTTGATGTTTTTTGTCCAAAATATGATTTGATCGCTCGCTTCCAAGGCGGACCAAACGCGGGACACACTTTAGAGTTTGACAACAAGAAATTTGTATTGAACACTATTCCTTCAGGAATCTTCAATGAAGGAACCCTAAACCTAATCGGTAACGGCGTTGTAATCGACCCTATCATCCTAAAAAGAGAATTGGACAACCTTAAAGCCGCTGGATTTGATCCAGTTGGTAAAGGAAACTTGGTAATTGCGCGTAAAGCACACTTAATTTTACCAACCCATCAACTATTGGATGCAGCATCTGAATCTAATATGGGCGCTGGTAAGATCGGTTCTACACTTAAAGGTATCGGTCCAACTTATATGGACAAAACTGGCCGTAATGGCTTAAGAGTCGGAGATACTACTCTTCCTGACTTTATGGAGCGTTACGAAAAACTTAAGCAAAAGCACCTTTCCATGTTAGCTCACTATGGTGAGATTCCTGATTTTTCTGAAAAGGAAAAAGCGTTCATGGATGCTATTGAATTCTTGAAATCTATCCCTCATGTAGATTCTGAACACTTAGTAAACCAATACCTAAAAGACGGTAAACGTGTGTTGGCAGAAGGTGCACAGGGAACTCTTCTGGATGTTGACTTCGGTTCTTATCCATTCGTAACTTCTTCAAATACCACTACTGCTGGTGCTTGTACAGGTTTAGGAATTGCTCCAAACAAAATCGGTGAAGTATTCGGAATCTTTAAAGCTTATGCAACCCGTGTAGGTGGCGGTCCATTCCCGACAGAACTTGAAAATGAAACTGGCGAGAAATTACGCCAATTAGGTCATGAGTTTGGCGCGACTACAGGTAGAGCTCGTCGTACCGGATGGATTGATCTTCCTGCATTGAAATATGCCATTATGATCAACGGTGTTACTGAATTGATCATGATGAAAGCGGATGTATTGGATACTTTTGACAAGATCTACGTTTGTACACACTATAAATACCAAGGTGAAACTATCGATTACATGCCATATGAAATCATAACTCACCAACCTGAGCCTATCCTGAAAGAAGTTGAAGGATGGAATACAGATTTAACTGGTATCCGTAGTAAAGATGAAATTCCAGCTGCATTGAACAATTACATCGCATTCTTAGAACAAGAATTGAATGTGCCAATTAAGTATTTGTCAGTAGGTCCAGATCGTACGCAAACTATTGTTTTATAAGAAACATGGCAAAAGCCATTTTTGAAACGGACCCTTCTGCATTTTTACTTCAGGCACTTAATTGGTCTAAAGGATTTGATACGGTATGTCTTTTTCAATCAAATGGTTTCCAAAATCAATATTCAAAGATTGGGAATCTATTAGCCATTGGTGCTAAGGAAGAATTCTCAGCCAATGTAGGATCAGTCTTTACTGATCTAGAAAACTTTAAATCCCGGTATCCAAACACTTTGATACCGGGATTTCTTAGTTATGACCTCAAAAACGAGGTCGAAGATCTTCAAACTAACCACCCTAACCCACTTGGTTTTCCAGACGCGTACTTCTTTATTCCTCAGATATTAATTGAATTCGACAAGGATTCAATCAGTATAACTGCGGAGGATCCTCAAAAAACATTTGAAGAGATCAGTATGTTCCCAAGCCTGGATCTGCATTATCAATTTAAGGGCAAGATACAGCCTAGAATGGATCAAGCGGCATATTTTGATGCTTTCAATAATATCCAAAGGCATATTTATCAGGGTGATATATATGAAGCCAACCTCTGTCAGGAGTTTTATGATGACCAGGCAGAGATTGATAATCCTGAGGCCCTGTACCTACGTTTGAATAGCCTTTCCCCTACTCCATTCTCATCTTTCATCAAGGTTAGGGACAAGTACGTCATCAGCGCTTCTCCCGAACGCTTTCTTGCAAAAAGAGGAAAAACTTTGGTTTCCCAACCGATCAAAGGAACTGCAGCTCGAGGAAAGAATGCAAAAGAAGATGAAGAGTTGAGGAACAATCTTGCAAGAAATCCCAAAGAGATTTCGGAGAACGTCATGATTGTGGATCTCGTTCGAAATGACCTGACGAGAAGTGCCATTCCGGGAACAGTTGAGGTGACGGAGAAACTCGGAATCTATACCTTTGAGCATGTCCACCAAATGATTTCCACGGTATCTTGCGAAATGGATGAAAGCCTAACTGAAACTGAAGTTATCCGAAACACCTTTCCGGCAGGTTCAATGACTGGCGCACCAAAGATTTCAGCCATGAAATTATGTGATAAATACGAAACATCACGTCGCGGAGTGTATTCAGGTGCTATTGGATACTTTTCTGCTGACGGTGATTTTGACTTTAACGTGGTCATCCGTACCATTCTCTTCAATAAAACCCAACAATACCTATCCTTCCATACCGGCAGTGCCATCACTGTAGATGCCAATGCAGCGCATGAATTCGCCGAATGTTATACCAAAGCAAGTGCGATTTTGAAAGCTTTAGAACAAAAGCTTTAAATAAATTCATCAGATACCCAATATATTGTAGTTATTTTTTCAATAAAATCTGCAAATCATTAACATTTTGTTATTTTTGTTTCGATTATGAAAATTAGTGGACAGATGTCTTACTAAGCTATGTTTATATTGTAAAATTTTTAATGGGACGTCATATTTTAAAAAGAGAGCAAGCGATCACGTTTGTTAAGGAAACATTTGCATCTCGATTGAAGGAAGTATTAAACCTCACACCTGTTTCTTCACCAATAGTGGTTTTGGATGGGACAGGAATTAACGATGATTTAAATGGAATCGAGAGACCTGTGTCTTTTCCGATCAAATCATTATCAGACCAAAGAGCCGTTGTAGTACACTCCTTGGCAAAATGGAAAAGAATCAGATTGAAAGAATTGGAAATGGAACCTGGAGAAGGTATCCTAACTGATATGCGAGCATTACGCCCCGATGAAGATTATTCCCCGATCCATTCTATATATGTGGATCAATGGGATTGGGAAAAATGCATCCGCTATGATGACCGTAATCTAGATTTCCTGAAAGAAACTGTAGAAAAGATCTACGGAGTAATCTATTCTACCGAACAAGCAGTTGCCGAAAAATATCCACACGTTGAGACTATCCTTCCAAAAGAAATCAAGTTCATTTCTTCCGAAGAATTGTTATTAGCTTATCCGCACCTATCTCCTAAAGAGCGTGAAAACGCTATCTCAAAAGAATATGGTGCCGTATTCCTATATGGTATCGGAGGCGCTCTTTCCAACGGGCTTGCCCATGATGGTCGTGCAGCAGATTATGATGATTGGAGCACAGACAATAGCCTTGGATACAGAGGATTAAACGGTGATATCTTGGTATGGAACCCTATCCTTGGTTCTGCCTTTGAACTATCATCTATGGGAATCCGTGTCGATAAAAAAGCACTGATGACCCAATTGGAAATCAGAAACAGCCTAGACCGTCAAAAACTGACCTTCCACCAGATGTTATTGAATGATCTATTGCCAGAATCCATTGGTGGTGGTATCGGTCAATCCAGAATCTGTATGTTTATGTTGAAACTAAAACATATTGGAGAGGTTCAAGTAAGTATCTGGGATCCAAAGAAAAAAGAAGAACTCCTAGACCAAGGAGTTGAATTACTATAATCTTTAAAGATTAATCGAAAATAATACTAATAATTTTAGTAAATAAAATTATTAGTATTATTTTTGTTTAATGGAGTCTTCACACTTTGCTATAGTCGATATCGAAACCACTGGTGGTTATGCCTCTGCCAGTCAAATTACTGAAATAGCGATTTTCATTTATGATGGCGATCGGGTAATAAACGAATACAGCACCTTAATCAATCCTGAACAACCTATTCCATTCCATATCCAAGCCCTTACGGGCATTACGGATGAAATGGTCAAGGACTCCCCTGTTTTTGCTGATGTGGCAGAAATGGTCTTTAATCTCTTGGAGAACAAGATTTTTGTTGCCCATAACGTACATTTCGATTATTCCTTCATCCAATCTTCACTGAAGAATTCAGGTTACGACTGGAAAGCATCCAGGCTCTGTACTGTCAGGTTATCAAAAAAGATCTTTCCAAACCTTAATTCATATAGTCTTGGGCGTCTTTGCCAATCCTTAGGCATTGACATACAGGATAGGCACCGTGCGAAGGGAGATGCCGAAGCTACGGTTACCCTATTCCAGCAACTTCAGGAAGCCGATAGCCATCAAATTATTGAAAATTCCATCAAACATAAGGCTAAGGAGCAGCGAATCCCGACCCATATTTCTTCAGAGCAGGTCAATAACCTTCCCATGAGTACCGGAGTGTATATTTTTAAGAATTCCAGTTCCAAGGTCATCTATGTCGGTAAAGCAAACAATATTAAGAAAAGAGTAATTTCCCATTTTACGGGAAATAATACCGGACAAAGGAGACAAAGCTTTATCAATGAAATCTGCGATATTGAATTCCAGGAGACTGGAACCGAATTAATGGCATTTCTACTGGAGTGCCATTTGATCAAGAAAAACTGGCCGATCTATAACCGAGCTTTAAAGAAGTTTGAACCCAAATACGGCTTGTTGGACTATGAAGATCAAAATGGATATATCAGGCTATCCATTTGCCAGGTCCGCAAAAATGTAAAACCCATTTACTATTTCAATAGCGTTCATGAATCCACACAGCTTTTGCTCAAATTAGTTCAAGAATTCGAGTTAGATTTACGATTATGTTCTTTCTTTTCTAATCCTAATGCACCGAAGGAATCTAAGGATGTTCCCTCGAACAAAACATTACCCGAATTGGAGGAGTACAATCTCAAGGTAACCCAAGCTATTGAGTCCTTGACCGATCAGAAACGTAGTTTTGTTATTTTGGACAAAGGAAGGCACATGAACGAGAAAAGCTATGTATATTATAAGGACAATAAGGTATATGCTATTGGATTCGTTGAGAATGATGATGAAAACATAGATATTGAAAACATTGTCGGCCAAGATGATTTGGTGATCAATAACTTTTACATGAACCACTTGGCAGAAAGCTATGCAACATTATACCCCAATAAAGTCCTGCAATTAAAAGGTGTTCCTTCTCTAGAATAGAGTCAATTGATAACCCTCTTCCACAGCTTCTAAATCATGAAAATTCGATATCGTTACTCCCAGTAACCTGACCCGACTTTCTTGCAGATCCAGTTTATCCAAAAGGTCCAGGGCCTGATTCTCGATATCCTCAAGCTGTTCCATGGGCGTGAAAAAGGTCCGGCTTCTTGTAATCTGCGTAAAATCTCCAAACTTCACCTTTAAGGTAATGGTCTTACCAAACTTCTCTGCTTTTTTGAGGCGCTTGAATAATTTACTTGAAATCCTTTTTATTTCTTCCACCATATCCTCCCGTTCCCTTAAGTCCGTCTCAAAAGTATCTTCCACCCCGATAGACTTACTGATCCTATTAGGTTTAACAGGCCGGTTATCCTCCCCACGGACAATTTGATAGAAGAACTTTCCCGACTTTCCGAAATGCTGGATCATCTCTATTTCCGAAAACCTCTTCAGGTCATGTCCATTAAATATCCCCATTTGGTTCATCTTTTTGGCCGTTACTTTTCCGACACCAAAGAACTTCTCGATAGGCAATTTTTCCAGAAATGAAACTATCTTCGAAGGCCCAATAAAAGTCAAGCCATCAGGTTTCTGGAAATCAGAGGCGATTTTAGCTACAAACTTATTGACCGAAACCCCAGCAGAGGCAGTTAAATCCAGTTCATCAGAAATGGCATCTTTAATTTGCTTCGCGATTTCAATTGCTGATCCAATCCCCTGCTTATCCTCTGTTACATCCAAATAGGCCTCATCTAGGGACAATGGCTCGATCAAATCCGTATAGCGGCTGAATATGGAACGTATATGATTGGAAACTTCCTTATAGACATCAAATCTCGGATAGGTAAAAAGTAAATGTGGGCACAGTTGTAGGGCCATCCGCGATGACATTGCTGATTTCACCCCAAATTTTCGGGCTTCATAGCTAGCCGTGGCCACAACTCCCCTGCCATCTGGCGAACCACCAACGGCAAGAGGCTTTCCCCTAAATTCAGGGAAATCGCGCTGTTCCACAGAAGCATAAAATGCATCCATGTCGATATGAATGATCTTTCGCATTATCCAAAAGTAAAAAAATGGTATTAATACTACATATCCAAAGCCCAAATTTGACTTTAAGCCATGAAATTATAGTATCTTTGCGCTAAGTCCAATATATTATTAAAAAATGAGTAAAGTTAAAGTTGGTATGGTTCAAATGTCTTGTGTAAAAGACAAACAAACGAACCTAAACAAAGCTATTGTGAAAGTTCGTGAAGCTGCTGCCAAAGGTGCACAAATTGTATGTTTGCAAGAGTTATTTACTTCTTTGTATTTCTGCGATGTGGAAGATTACGATAATTTTGATTTAGCAGAAGCAATCCCTGGACCTTCTACAGATGCCCTTTCTGCCGTGGCTAAAGAGTTAGGAGTAGTAATCATTGCTTCTCTATTCGAAAAAAGAGCGCAAGGATTATATCATAATACCACAGCTATCTTAGATGCAGACGGTTCTTACCTTGGTAAATACCGCAAGATGCATATCCCTGATGATCCCGCATTCTACGAAAAATTCTATTTCACACCAGGTGATTTAGGTTATAAAGTATTCAATACAAAATTTGGTAAGATTGGGGTATTGATCTGTTGGGATCAATGGTATCCAGAGG
The DNA here is from genome assembly GCF_053644255.1 of Sphingobacterium sp. NPDC055431. Classification (NCBI taxonomy): domain Bacteria; kingdom Pseudomonadati; phylum Bacteroidota; class Sphingobacteriia; order Sphingobacteriales; family Sphingobacteriaceae; genus Sphingobacterium; species Sphingobacterium sp. NPDC055431. The sequence continues at coordinate 69,131 of NZ_JBSHLH010000004.1, read as the reverse complement.
CTTCTAGGATTACTGCTCTTATGGGTGCTGAAATCATGTTCTACCCTACTGCTATCGGATGGGCGACTGATCAAGACGAGGAAACCAATCAAGACCAATACAATGCTTGGCAAACTATCCAACGTTCGCACGCCGTTGCAAATGGAGTTCCGGTAGTATCGGTAAACCGCGTTGGTTTTGAACAAGATGGTGCCATGAAATTCTGGGGCGGTAGTTTTGCTACCAATGCACAGGGTAAATTATTGTACTTAGCTTCTCACGATAAAGAAGAAGTGGAAGTCGTGGAAATCGATTTAAATCAATCCGATTATTTCCGCAAACACTGGCCTTTCCTACGTGATCGACGTATTGAAACCTATAGCCCAATTACCAAAAGGTTTATTGACGAAGATTAATAAGCTTTAATTTAAAATATAATAAGAACTATGTTTTGTACCACGAAACATAGTTTTTTTACGCTAATTTATTATGACAGCGCATATCAACTCAGATTTATATTCATTTCAAGATACTCCCAAAGCTCAAGGCTTTGTTTTTCCAGCAGAATGGGAAAAACAGGATGCACTTTGGTTAAGTTGGCCGCACAAGGAAGAATCATGGCCAGGAAAAATAGAAACCATTTACGAACCATATTGCCAGTTTATTAAACTGGTTGCCGAGGATCAACTTGTCCGCATCAATGTTGCTGATGAAGAAATGAAAGCATTTGCTCTCGGCCATATTGAAAAATCGGGTGCTAAAATGGAAAACATCAGTTTCTATTTCAACCCGACCAATGATGCCTGGTGCCGTGACCATGGCCCTGCCTTTGTAATCAATCGCGAAACGGGCGAAAAAGCTATCGTAGATTGGGGATACAATGCTTGGGGCGGAAAATACCCACCATTTGATCTAGATGATGTAGTTCCTACAAAGATCGCAAAAGAATTCAACCTTAAACTATTTACTCCACCAATCGTAATGGAAGGTGGATCTGTAGAATTTAATGGGAAAGGAACTATCTTGACCACTACCGCTTGCCTATTGAACGAAAACAGGAACCCGCATCTCAATAAAGAGCAAATTGAAACTTATTTGAAGGATTACTATGGCCAAGACCAAGTCCTTTGGTTAGGTGACGGAATTGTTGGCGATGATACGGATGGGCATATCGACGATATTACGAGATTTGTTTCAGAGGACACCGTTCTAACGGTCGTTGAGGAGGATAAATCGGACGAAAACTATGCTTTATTACAGGAGAACCTAGACAACTTAAAAGGCATGAAGCTTTTGGATGGTCGCTCTCTAAATGTAATTGAGTTGCCGATGCCAAGACCGGTAGAATACGATGAGCAAAGGCTACCTGCTTCATACGCAAACTTTTACATTGCAAACAAAGTGGTTATTGTACCTGTTTTTAATGATAAAAATGATCAAAAAGCCTTAGAAATTATTCAAAGTGTCTTCCCTGATAGAAAAGTAATCGGAATCGATTCTGTAGATATTATTTGGGGATTGGGAAGTTTTCACTGTTTAAGTCAACAAGAACCTTCAATATAATATGAAAAACCTAAAACAGCTCTTATTAACCTCAGCATTCATCTTTTTAGGCCTATGTATGGCTCAGGCTCAAGAAAGAGATGACCGTGCAACGATATTGAATTTCAAAGGTATTCAGTATAAATCGAATGATTCTTTGTTCTATATCAACTTTCGTTTTAGAATGCAAAACCGATTAGGTTTCAAACAGGAACTGAATGATATTGACGATGGTAAATTTGATGCCAGGATCAGAAGACTGCGTATGCGTATGGATGGATACATCTATACCCCAAAGATTTCCTATTCGGTACAATTAGCCTTTACCCGCAGTGACCAAGATTACGATGATACCAAGGTAGCAAATATAGTAAGGGACGCGGTGATGTTCTATAACTTTTCAGATGACTTCTATATCTCTTTTGGACAGAATAAATTACCGGGTAACCGCCAACGTGTAAATTCCTCAGGGCAATTGCAGTTCGCCGATCGTTCCTTGGTAAATGACAACTTTACCTTAGACCGTGACTTTGGTATTTCCCTGAATTTGAGTAAGAAAATCGGGAATATGCCATTCAACGCAAAAGCCGCTATCTCAACAGGTGAAGGTCGTGCTGCAGCTTCAACCGATCCAGGTTTAGCATATACCGGTCGTGTTGAATTCCTACCTTTGGGTAAATTTACCAATGAAAATGATTACCAAGAAGGTGACTTAGAACGAGAAGAAACACCAAAAGTATCTATTGGTGCTGGATACAGTTATAACGATAGAACCAAAAGAGAAGGTGGTCAGTTAGGTAGGTTCGTACAAAATCCTTTTACTTTCAAAACCACATTTGCAGATGCGATGTTTAAATACAGTGGTTTTGCATACCAAGCTGAATACATGCGTCGTGATGTAGATAATCCATTTAACATCACAGATGAAGAAAAGCCACAGGAAACTGTCGCGTATAAAGGATGGGGTATAAACCAACAAATGTCCTATCTTATGAACCATGGCTATGAAATAGCTGGTAGATACACCTTAGTTCAGCCGGATAGTGAAATCAAGGCATTTGAAAGACAAACCGAAGTGGTGGAGTTAGGCCTTACCAAATATATGAAAGCCCACCGCTTGAAATTCCAATTGAATGGTAATTATACCTTCAAAGATGGCCATTTCAACAACAGTAATGACAAAAGCTCTTGGGGCGCCATGTTCCAAGTTGAATTGGGAATCTAATACTTTCCAACACCTCATATCCAAAGGCTGCAAGTAATTTTGCGGCCTTTGTCATTTAATCCTATGGATTTTCCCCTTTTATTGCATCATGGTTATAAGAATCCTTATCTTTAAAGATTAATTGTTGCAATGAAATATTACTTAATAGCCGGTGAAACATCAGGCGATCTGCATGGTGCAAACCTGATCAAAGCATTAAAAAAAGAAGACCCCGAAGCTGAATTCCATATTGTTGGAGGCGATCAGATGCAAGAGGCTGCTGAAGTCCCTGTCCTGATCCATACCTCTGATATGGCATTTATGGGCTTCGTGGAGGTTTTGATGAACCTTCGAAGCATTTCCAGGAACCTTAAAAAAGTAAAGGAGGATATACAAAAGGTCCAACCTGATTGTCTGATCCTGATTGATTTCCCTGGTTTCAATATGAAAATAGCCGAATTCGCCAAGAAGCTCGGAATTCCTGTCAACTATTATATTTCGCCCAAAATTTGGGCCTGGAATCAGAAACGCGTTTACAAGATCAAAAAAGTTGTCGATCATATGTTCTGTATCCTTCCATTCGAGGTCAAGTTCTATAAAGAATTCAGATATGATGTGGACTATGTAGGCAATCCCTTATTGGATGCAATTTCTGCCTATAAGTTCCAACCTGATTTCCGAGAAAAAAATGGCTTGGACAAAAGTCCGATCATTGCCTTATTGCCGGGAAGCAGAAAAATGGAAATCGAGCATCTCCTTCCTGAAATGGTAGATCTGTACAATCGTTTTCCTGCGCATCAATTGGTCATCGCCGGAGCCCCTAACATTGACCTGAGCCTCTACCAAAGGTATATTGGCGATTACCCTATCCCAGTCATATTTGATCAAACATATGACCTTCTAAAGCATGCTGAGGCAGCAGTAGTGACCAGTGGTACAGCGACATTGGAGACCGCACTCCTAAGGGTGCCCCAGGTAGTCGTTTATAAAGCAAATCCTATCTCGGTCATGATTGCTAGACAGGTCATTAAAGTTCGGTTTATCTCATTGGTAAATCTGATCAACGATTATCTTTCCGTAATCGAATTGATCCAGAAAGATTGTACCACGTCTAATATTTCGGATGAACTTGGTTTATTGATATCTAACCCTGAGCATCGGGCCAGTGTATTAGAAAATTATGATGTCCTTATGGAGAAAATGGGAACTCCAGGTGCGTCCGAAAAAACCGCTAGATTGATAGTGGAATATATGAAGGCTGAAAATTAAACTTTTTTCCAATAATATTGTCCTAATATACAGGAGGATAACGAAATGAAATATATATTAAGTTTAGCGTTTATTTTAGGAAGCTTCTTTACATATGCGCAAGAAGTTCAACATATTCCGCGCCTAGAGCTTGGAAAAAAAGACAAAAAAGTTTTCAGCAGAGGAGACTCTTCCATGATCTTGAAAATAGATACCTTGATCATGAAAGATAAATCCAAAATAGAGTTCTATGCCAAAAAGGATGTAAAACTCGAAATTGGATATGCTGAAATCGGTAAAAATGTGGTGATTACCGGGCAAGACAGCAAGAACAATGCAACCAATATTGATATGGACGTCAAATTTAAAAAATTGGGATCCCTATTCATAATTGCTAGAGGTCTAGATGCTTTCAACGGTACCAAGACATTCCCAAATGGCAACGGTGGAAAAGTGAGTATTACCTATGATCCAACAGGAGTCAATCCACAAACCAAGGATAAAAAAGGAAACAACTACCTATTTGTTGACATTAAGGAAGGTGGTCTTAGGGTTAATCCAACAAGTGAGATTGGCCAGATATACAGCCGTATCTCTATGTCCTACCCTGGGTTAAGAGGAATGCCGCAAGGACAGATTTACTCTGGTTCTCCTGGTAGAGAAGGATCAGTGGAAATAAAAGCAAAGGAATAATAACAGAATAAAATGTTAGTCCGCGCTATTTTCGGAGCATAAAAAAAACGATCAGGTGTAAGCATCTGATCGTTTTTTATTACCCTTTATTCTTGATATTGAGTTCAAATTATTCGAACCATGTTTTGACCTTATTCGAGACATATTCGGAAATTTCGGAATGTGTCTCGAATAAGGTCAGAAGGAGCTATACAATTTTATCAGTTGTTATTCTTAAAAGAAAAAATTGAATGGGCTCTACCCTATTGCATGTTGCGTATTTTCTTTTGTTTTATTTTCTTTTTTAGCCTTATTGATCTTCAACTGCAAGAGAATTATTGAAGCTATAAAGGTAACTACTGCAATAATGGCTAATCCTAAAATCGGGCCATGCAGATAAGCAGATGTACCTTTTTCGATCATTAAGGTACGGAAAATCTGTAAATAATGGGTCAATGGAATCATTTTCGCAATGCCTACCACCCAATCCGGCATTTGGCTCAATGGCCATGTAAAACCACTCAAGATAAAACTTGGGGTCGCAATGACCATCAGGATCTCGGTAGCCTTCAACTGACTTGGAATAGCAATACTGACCAGCACACCGATGAAGCTTACTGCCAAGAGGAATAACATGGTTGAACCAAAGAAAGTCCAGCCATCGAGTTCTAATGGCATCCTATACCAAATCGAATAAGCATAGTACAGTCCAAAGATCAGGAAGGACATTAAGATGTAAGGCAAAATTTTCACCAGGATCAGTACAAGTACGTTTTTAGATCTGTTGACCAATTCGTTGAACGTGCCTTTTTCAAATTCTGAGGCAAAGCTCAGTGCCAGTCCAAGCATCATGACCTGTTGCAAAACCGTTAACAGCACTCCCGGCAACATAAAATACAGGTAGTTACCACTGCGGATATTTTGCTTGATCATGGTAATCTTAAAGGGTTCAAACTGTTTGCTGGCAACAAATTCAGGTACACCTTTCTTCTGCTGTGCTTTGATCTGTATACCAGCTTTTAAGGTTGATGCAGCAACATTCACGGCCATCATGGCGTAATTGGAAGTCAAGGTGTTGGAGGCATTGACAAACAAGGTCAGTTCCGTACTTCGATTATAATTAATGTCGGACGAAAAATTACGAGGGATCTGAACGACTACGGTTGATTCCGTTTTCATGGCTTCATCTTTAGCCTTGAAAGGATCGTTGAGAACCTTTGCCACATAAATGACTTCATTTTCCTCAAACATATCGATCAACTGTCTACTCAATGGGCTTCTGTCTTCATCCACCACTATGATGGGTAAGTTTGTCACTTTACCCTTCTTATATACTCCGCCAACCAAAACACCATATAGGACAGGAGCACCAAGGAAAAGCACAAGCAATACTTTATTCTGAAAGAAAAGCTTGAATTCTCTTATTATTAAACTCCAAAAATTCTTCATGCTAATTAGTTTTGTTTGACTAAGAAAGTCGCTTTAGTTAATAGATCCTTAGATTCCTGTTTGTCCACTGGTTTTAAATGGATTTCAAACAAGGTCTCCTGTTCTTCAAAATCAGGGTATGCCGTGGAGATATTTGCATAAGAACTCAATGGTTTTATGGTTTCCACTTTTGCCTTGATTTCCTTATTGTCCAAATATGGAACGGTCAGGATTTTCTCTTGTCCTTTTGTAAAGTCTTTCACTTTGCTTTCAGGAATGGTTACCCTAAAAAAAGTGGCATCATTGATGTATCCCGAAACCAAGCTGTATCCTGCTAAGGCAAGTTCACCTACCTGCAAATTGATGTTTTCTACAGTCATATCCTGAGGTGCTAGAATATACCTTTCCTTGCCGGCAACTTTCACTTCGTCCACAGCACCTAGGGCACGCTCTTTCTGACCTAAGGCCATTCTTTGTTGCTCTATACGGGCACCATGTTGTACATCTGCTAATTCAGCCTGAGCAGCAAGGTATTGATTCTTTGCACCTTGATATTTTGCATAGACTTCATCATATTTCTGTTGGGCGATCAATGAATCCTTGAGGAGGTTGTTCATGCGGTCCAGGGATTTCTGAGCAAAATCAAATTGTTCCTTGAGGCCATCTACCTTGGCATGCAGTTGCTTCAACTGTCCATCAGTTGCACCCTTCACAGCCATTTCGTATTGAGCCTGAGCGGCAGCTAATGCCCCTTCAGCTTGAATTGATTTCGCATCTACTTCAGGTAACTCCAGTACGATCAAGGTATCCCCTTTGTGGACGGACTCTCCTACCTCCACTAAAATCTTCTGGATCTTTCCCGGGATTTTTGTGGTCACCGCGATCTGATCACGCTCAATTTTTCCTTCTAATTTTGGTTCCTTTTTAGCATTGTCCCCAGAACAACTTTGTAAAAGAATAATGCCTGCTATTGTGTATATAATGTTTTTCATGATTATCTAGTGATGGTTTGGTATAAGTTTCCGTTTGCTTTTAATAACTCCGATGCTGCCAAGCGCTGATTTAAGACTTGGTTGTAAAAGCCCAATGACTGTTTGTAAAATTCATTTTCTGCTTCCAACCTTTCTGTCACATCCGCCAAGCCTTCTTCAAACTGTCTAGAAGCTAAGTGTAGATTGTTCTTGGCAATTTCAACCTGTTGGTTGCTTACGCTTATTTTTTTCATGGCCAAATTATAATCTACTTCAGTTTTTCGCTGCAATAGGGAAAGCTTCTCCTTGGTGTCAGCAAGTTTGTTTTCATTGATCTGAATATCCAATCTAGCCTTATCTATGGCAGTTTTATGGGCCTTTCCTTCAAATATGGTCCATTTGACCCCTACCCCCAAAGCAAAATTGGGTGCCATCCTTAAATGATTGGCCTCTAATTTTAAATCACCCAAATGAGGTAGATCTTTCAGGGTAGCATTTGTACCAAAAGCATTGAAATAGGAGACATTTCCAAATGCAAATACCTGCGGAAGCTTTGCGCCTTTTTCTTTTTTCAACACAAATTCATAGGCTTTCTGGGAGGCTTCCAGTGCTTGAAGCTCCTTTCTGTTCATCTGTTTAGCCGATTCCATTTCCAGATTGATTTCTTGAAGTTGGTAATTAACAGCTTCCAACTCATTGATATCCATCCCTGTCAGTTCCTGTAGCTTGAAGTACAGGAGCTCCCTATTACTTTGCACCTCTGCTTTTTTACTTTCCAATTCCAACATCGCCAATTTAATCTTATCGCGATCATATGGGATTGCAAAGCCGTTTTCAATTCCTTTCACCACTTTGACATGCTCCTTATTCAATCTTTTTTCAGAGTCGATAATCAAAAGGTCGACTTCTTTCAGTAGCATTAATTGGTCAAAACTGTGCAACACTTCTTGAGCCAATTCATCATAACCAGCTTCAGTCATCAATTGTTGTGCTTTAAACTTCTGTTCCAATGCCTTTTGTCCGTTTGTGATCTGCAGACCACTGAAAATTACCTGAGTAGCTGTTACACCAGCCATTCCAATTTGAGTAGATAAGTTCATGCGTTGAGAACCATCAAAAATGCTGGTACCTAGCAAAGGCAAGGTTTTGGCAGGAAGATCCACATCTATGTTGCTGTTCAGATAACCATACATTGCGTTTGCAGAAACGGTTGGCAACAACTTTCCTTTTACGTTTTCACGGTCCAATGCTACCTTTTGATTTTCAAGGTTGGCATTGATCAGTGATTTATTATAATTAACCGCCTTCTCAACAGGTGCTTTGAAAGCTTCCAGCCCCTCTTGCCCATAAGCAATCATGGTTGTAAGCAACACGAAAGCTAAGCTTGATAAGGTTTTATTAATTTTAAAATCCATTTTGAATCAGTTTGACTTAATCTTTTAACAAGACAAAGATGCAAGTGTTTTAGATGAATAAATTTCAGATATCTTAAAAAAGAACATTAATCTAAAATTCAATCCATAATAAATACCATTAAAATGATCTTATTGAGTAAGGAAGATAAAATTAGGTGCAGGCTTATATAGAAAAATTACTATTTGATCCCTCGTATTACCGATAGTGTCTGTTGGGAAATGCCAAGGTATGATGCGATGTGACCTAAAGACGCATTTTGGAACAACTCCGGGTTTTCTTCAATCAGTGCATTATAACGCTCATGCGCAGTTTCAAACTGCGTTTTGTAGAACCTATTGGAAAAGTTTATCAGGGAGTCTAAAAGGACTTTCTGAATAATCTTATTGACGGTAATATCTGTATTAGAAAGTTCTTCAATTGCAGCAAACGGAATCAAACAGACCTTGGAAGGAGCCAATGCCTGAAAGCCAAAAAGAGATGGCTTTTTATAAAAGACACTTTCAATACCGGTTCCAAAGGTATTTGGACCAAAGAAATAATGTGTTATTTCTCTTTTGTTTTTATAATAGTAAATCCTGGTAAATCCAGATTCGATAAAATAAATATATCTTAAGTAAGTATCAGGCTCAAAGATTACATCCCCTTTAGCATATTCCTTAATTTCAATAATAGAATCAAAGAATTGTTCGAGGTCATCATTGATATGGTAAAGTTCCTTAAAATATTTTAATAGGGTCATCGGAAATTTCTGCTGATAAACATTGAAAATATTGTTTTTAATTGGCCTAAACAAATGAATTATGCATTATTTTTTTGGTTAAAGGGGTCCATTCAAAAAGATATTTTCTAAAAAATTAATTACATTTATGGCTAGAAAGCTGTTGGATATTGCAGCTTTAAACTAATCAATTATAAAAAATGAAAATTACACTAACAGTCATCATGTTAGCCTTTATGACAATGGCGCATGCGCAGCATCATGAAACTAGAAAAATTGGTAATATTTCAGGGATTTCGGTTGCTTCAGGTATTCAAGCTAAGTTTATTAAGTCCTCTAAAAATGAAGTGGTAGTCGATGTTTCAAGACAAGATCTATTAAATAAAATTGTAACTGAGGTCAAGGGTGGCAATTTAAAGATCCAGGTAAAAAGAGGCAGCAATATCAGAAATGCTAATTCATTGAAAGTTACTGTGTATAGCAATTCTACCATTAATTCGATAGCAATCAGTTCAGCAGGATCATTAGAGATTTTAGATCCAATAAGTGTCAATAATTTCAATGCAGACCTTTCCTCAGCGGGAAAATTGAAAACTGGAAAGGTTGAAGCTACCTCATCGGAAATAAACCTAAGTTCTGCCGGTAAAATGTCAGGGGAATTAAAGACCGAGAAATTGGCAATCAATGCTTCCAGTTCTGGAGAATTGACCTTATCTGGTTTGGCCAAACAGACCACTGTAAATATGTCCTCAAATGGTAAAGCATTTTTACAGAACTTGAAAACCACAAATTTAACAGTTAATGGTAGTTCAGGTGCCGGATTGAAAATCAATGTATCGAATGAATTAAACGCAAATGTTTCATCTGGTGCAAAAGTAGAATATTCAGGTAATCCAAAATCAAAATCAGTCAATCATTCATCAGGTGGTTCGGTTAGCCAGCTATAAAGTATTTTAAGAATGTATCAAAGGAGCTAAATTAAAACTTAGCTCCTTTTTTGTTTAAATCCATGTCTTTGGTAGCAGAGCGAACGAACTGTTTCCTTTCTAAAGAAAAAGTTTACATTTTACCCCCCTTAACTGTCGTCCTGACAAAGGAAGTGTCTCTGGATATTTCAGAATCAAAATATTAAAAACTAAGATGCGTATTGCTGTACAGTTCCTTGCCCTTCACCCTCCCCACCTGTCGTCCTGAGAAGTAAAAATTTACGCAAAATTTATTGGAAGGTTATGACAGCAAGTTGGCAATGAAAATAAATTAGCTCTTTTATTTTTTTAAGTATAGAACCCCTTTTGGGGTTCCATTATTTTAGCAAACATGGCACGTTAGTCTGGAAGTCGCGCAAAAACGATGTTCGATTAATCGAACATCGTTTTTGCATTAGCCCTATATTGTTTACCATCCATGCTAAAATAATTCTGCCCTTCTAGGGCAGTTTGTCGCAAAGAAGAGATTTTTCTGGAAAACAAATATGTGCCTGAATGGCTAGAAACACATTTCTATTAAACTTGTCATTGGTGCAAAGGAAGGATCTCGGAATTTTACAAATAAGATTGTATTAGCGTACAGGTCCTCAATCTTCGATTGAGAATGACAAGGTCATGAGGGGCAGAACCATACAGATTCCTCACTGATCGTGCAGAATCAAGATTGCTCTTTTGGCTGATTGTTTTTTTTCGGATAGCGTCCCTAATTTTTCCTTTTACGTTATAAAATTATTTTGAACTGTCCTGAGGAAGGGTTAAGTTTGTAGTGTTATTTATAATCATTCTAAATAATTATTGATAGGCATTATTTGACTTTAGATAAAGTCCACAAAGAATCTCCATAATCTCTTTACTACTATTTCTATTGAGCTCCTGTATCCTTTCCACCGATACGGGAGCCATAGAAATAATGTAGCCCTGCCTTAGCCCCTTTTCCCAGATTTAAAAAATTAAGTTTCAATTCTATTCTAAGCTTTAATTTTCATAAAATATATTCTAAATTCAGGTTGTAAAATTACCCTTATGAAAGCTATCTTCTTTATTGGATTTTGGCTCTGCCAGATCAGTTCAAGTATTATTTTCAAATATGGAGGTATTCAACCGAAATATCAGTGGATGGCATTGATCGGTGGGAACATCATCCTACTTTCTGCTTCCTGGTTTTTGGTCCAATTATTCAAAACCGTTCCACAGCCTATAGTAATAGCTCTTTGTTCAGGCGGAACCTTTTTAACCGTGCAATTGGCCATGGCGTTATGGTTCAAGCAATCATTGAGCTGGATGCAGATATTGGGGTCATTGATCATCATTGTGGGCATGGTAATGGTCACTTTTGGTGATAAATCAATCAGTCAAAACTAATTTAATTAAGATGGACGCAGAAGAAAAACAACCAGAAGTATGGATGCGAGGTCCAATCCCTCAAGTTCCAGCTTTGCTTCAACCTGTCGCACATGCCATATTGCAGGTCAATGAAGATATCCAAAAAATTGACTCAGACAAATATGAAAAACAATTATGGATCAAGCCTTATGGCATGGCATCAATTGCATTTCATTTACAGCATATAGCCGGAGTAATAGATCGATTGATGACCTATTCGCGGGGGGAATCCTTAAATGAAGAGCAATTTGATTACCTCGGTCAAGAGGGGCAACGAAATGACAACCTATGTTTGGAAGACTTAAAGGGTAATTTGGTAAGGACTGTTGAAGTTTTTATAGCGGCATTAAAGCACATCAATCCCGACAGTCTAACCGAAGAGCGGTTCTTGGGTAGAAAAAAGATACCTACAACGCAAATGGGTCTCCTGTTCCATGCTGCAGAGCATGCACAAAGGCATTATGGACAACTATTGGTCACCCTGAATTTATTACATCATATGGACCACACTGCATAGGCATAAGCCATACTCGTAAAGGAAATCCTAAAGCCAATGATCTTGACTTTAGGATTAACTTTTGCTAATTAAGCGATCTTTTCATCAAAGAAAACGATAAACTGGGTTGGATTGAATCCAGTTCGATCTTTAATGCTCTTAGCAAATTTTCCATAGGATGAGAAGCCTGAGAGTGCAGCTAAATACGTTAATTTAAAATTTCTAGCCTCTTCCACTGTTCTTAAATAATTGTTCAAGAAATCCAGTCTTAAATTATTTACATAATTTGGGAAATCAATTTTCTTGTTTTTATTTACTACGAAGGAAAGATATTTAGAATTACATCCTATCTCCTTGGACGCAGTGGTTATAGAACAAGAAGGATTTAAATATGATTCCTGTGCTTCCCATTGAGTAAGTGCTGCCAGAATCTTATTCTCCGTGTCTGGGTTCATATACTCCTTTTTGATAGTTGGAACGTTGTCAATCATAATAGAATAGATAGTGTTAATTAATTTGATAGTTATTCGGTTTGTTATTAATATGGTGATTTACCCTATTTGGTAGTTTATTTGTTTCGTTAGAGCTTCTTCAAAGAATGTGTCCGTTGTTGTTTTTTCCTGAGTTTCTGTATCACGGTGATTTCTAATGATTTTCATGGCTTGGATTAACTCTTCCTTTAGCGCACTGTCTTTGGATTCAAAGAAAATTTCATTCAGGAACTCCAGTCCAAATTTTGTTTTAAACTCAGTAACGGCCCTAATAATGGCTTTTTTCACCTTTTTGTTGCTGGAATGGTAACAGGCGATGATATGTGATTCACTCTGTTTGTGCTTTAAACAGATCAATGTTTCAATAATTGCCAAGCGGATATCATTACAGGGTTCATTATGCAGCAAACTGGCTAATATAGCTCCACAGCCACGTTGATTAAAAAATGAAATTTCTTTAATCATAAAAATCCTGAAAGCTGTATTCGTCGAGTTCCTCACCCATCTGCTCAAGAGCGGTAAACGGCCTGCATCAGCTTTCACCATTAAAAATTGGTGAACGAGAATTTCATCCAGCGGATTAAATTCATTGATAAAACTTTCGTCCAAGAACTTATAGGGTTCGTGATTCTCAGTTTTCGAAATCTTTTGCGGCCCTTTATTATTTAACCTGTTCGGGAGGTTATGCGCTGAAATATGAAGGATCTGTTGTTGATAATTGCTCTTCAGGTCATCCAGATTCTTTTTTGCCTTAAAAATTCTATTCAGATTATTGGATACAAGTTCTAATTCCCAGAAATTAATGAGTCCGTAGGTGTTCAAAATGATATTATAGTTATTATCATTAAAAGCGACCTTTCCAATTTTAGATTTTAGGTTGGCTTGGATCAATAACTTGGATAGGAACTTTAAGCCTCTTCTGGATCCTTTTATATTATAGATCGATTCAAATTCATTTAAGACATTCTGTTCCGAGAGATTATTTCTATTCATGAGGATATCATTGATAGAACTCTCCAGTCTCTCTTTAAAGGGTCTAAATGTTTGATCATCCTGATTATATTTTGCCTCGAAAAACAGGTTTCTCAATTGATTAATAATCAGAACTAAGATTAAGGATACGAAGATTACAATTGTTAACCTTGTTAAGGAAGGATAACTCCATAATTTTGCCTGTACATATAACAGATAAAATTGAAGGTAATAACCTAGATACATATTCTTTAATATTTGTTATTAATAGTTAGTTGGCGTATTAATAGCGGAATTAGCCTGCATTTTTCATGTTAGTTAATTCCTCGTTTGTGATTAATCAAAATTACATCTAGTCCCCAAAAAAGTATGTCCCATAAAACATTTTAATTGTCTAATTGCAATAATAAGACATGTCTTAAAACTATATAACAATCTGTTTGTCAATTTATTATAAGCCTCTATTTGATTTGATTATATTAATTGTTGATTTTCAGGAAATTGAAAATTTGCACAATATTTCCAGCAAATTATTAGACTTAAATGGAGGTGGACATACGCCCTTTTGGACAATTTATGATCATTATCAAGGAATATTTAACCATGTTTCCTTGATTTATCTGTTATAAACAGCTATAATTAGTTGATTTTAGCAAAAATTTAGTCTAAAGAGCTGCAATAATTTGGTTGCTTTTTAGATTGGAAGAGATCTGTAGAAGAAATTAGGTGAAAATGGTAGATGAATACCTGTTAAAATCAAGTAATGTCCACCCCCCTAACCCCTTTTATTTGATAATATTAACCTATAAATTAAATGTGAAGTTATTCATTCACCTGCTTGCACAAGCTGTTTTAAGAAAATAACAATGAACTATTTTAGTGCTTCTGTTTTAACTCCTCAATAAATAAGGATGGTGTAGTATCCATTACGGATTTAAAGGCTAGTGTGAATTTACTATGTGATGTAAACCCAGCCATATCCGCAAGGTAAGACAGTTTATAGTCCAATAGAGCCTTGTTGGACTCTAATTGCTGAACTATATATTGGATCCTCAAATTCAATATATAATCATTGAAATGTTGATTCTTATATTTTCGTATTACATAGGATATATACTTCTGATTGCTGTTCAGTTTATTGCTCAACCAGCCTAAAGTAATATTCTTGTTCAAGAAAAAATGGTCATCTTCCAGATCATTAAGCTTCTTGACCAGTCTCGTTTCGGTTTCCAGGGATATCTGTACCTCTAAATTAGTATGCAGATCCTTCGTATGAGGTTTGCTCGGGTTGGAAATTTCAGCCAAAGGAGCCAAATCAGCATAAATATTTTCATTTTTATTTGATTTAGGTTTTACCTTGATCATATAAAAGAGAATAAATACACATATACTGATAACAATCGACCAAACCAGAATGACATTATTTCTTTTTAGGGATTTAATTTCCTGTAAGTTTTCCTTAATCAGGTTATTGCTAATGATCTCCGCGCTATTTCTTTTTTGTTCTTCGATTTGGTTGAATTTGTCAACAAATTGTATAGCTAGATCATTCCTGTCGATATTTCTTTGATATTTTGCTTCTAAAAAGTAGTATTCTTTCTTAAGGTAGAGATTATTAGACCCATTTACATAAGGAATTACGAGATCTAAATACTTCCTGGCGTTTTCCAGTTGACCCAAATGAAAATAGCTGTCAGCCAGGAATTGATAGGTAAAAGCCTTAATGATATGTTCGAAGCCATAAACTTCATCCATGACCATTTTAAGGTACGTTAGGCTTTCCTCATAATTACCCATCTCCTTGTAACATTGCGCAATTATTAAATAGTTTTTGGATCTAATTAATAAGGATCGAGGATTGTTAAAGTCAATATAACCTTTTTTGTTAACGGCTAAATTCATACATTCTAAGGCATCAACATACCTTTTCTGATTTATGTATTGATAGGCTTCTTCTTGAAGCACCCAAATATCGAGCTGGTTCCTGACCAGGCTATCATTAACAGATTTAATATTGGCCTTGGCTCTATGGATATATCGGCTGACTTCTTCATGTATACCAATATCTCTGTATATTGATGCAAGAACTAATGCGCTGCTGGCTTCAAAATCCGAAAGACCTATAAGGTCAGAAAGTCGATCTGCTTGTTTAGCATAATTAATTGCTATAGAATAGGTTCCAACGCTTTGATGAACTAAAGCTAAAAGAGATTTTGATCGGATTTTAGAAGTTTCCGAGGTTGAAATTTGTTCCAATGAATCCGCAACGCGAAGGGCTTCTTCATAATTATTGGCAAGAAATTCGGAACGAACTGCAGCATACCTTTTCTCAAACACCGTCCTTTGGGAATAAACCTGAAAAGGAAGTATCCACAGCAATAAATAGCTCAAAATCCTAATGCATCCCATATTAATTCAAATTTGGAATAACCATTTCTCTATATTCAATAGGTGTACATTTCTTTTCTAGGTTAAAATTCCTATAGAATGAAGCCCTTGAACTAAACCCGCAGCGTAATGCCAGTTCATCAATATTCATATCAAAATCTTCTTTGCTCAACTCTTTACACACTTCCTCGACACGGAGGGCATTAATAGTTTTCAAAGCATTTTGATTAAAATAATCTTTAAAAAATTGGGAAATCAAAGGTCGAGAGATTTTCAAATCTCTGGCCATAACATCAATATTAAATTCTGGACTTAAATATCTTTTCTCTTCAAGGTATTGTAGGATCTTCTCTTTATATGGTGATTCTTTTACGTTTTGATTGACCTTTAATGAATACTCTGATGTTTCATTTTTCTTGAAACTGTGATTTGACAATGGAAATCCTTGAGGCCGAACCTGAGAAACCAAGGTTCGGAATAAATAATTGTAAATCATACTAACCCCTATCATCATGATCAAATACACGGTAACTCCTGAAACAGGTTTGCCCACATCAAATTTATCAATGAAGCTTGACATGATGGTGGGGATAATAAATGCCGCTAATACCAATAGAAGTATGATAAAGTAATAGTAAAGCCTTTTGGTGTCAAGTTGTAAGAAATCAGATATATTACCTTTCAACAATACTGAAATTGGATATAAGATCCAGGATAATCCGAACATGCTGTAAAGAACAACATAATACAATTTACCGTATTGGAATCGAATAAATTCACTGGATAAAAAAATGATAAAAATGACGGACATTATCAAAAAAGGAAAACCATGGATTAGGATAGTTTTTCCAGTTACCCTTTTATATTTAAATGCCAGATATCCAAAATATAGGAAAGGTCCATAGAGCAACCCAAATGGTGCTCCTAAATCTACATATTTATAACCTGGAATGATATCACGGAAAAGGGCGGCAAAAACAGTATGGATCAGAAGGGTAATGATCAGCAAAGACAGGATTTTCTCAAACAGACCTTTTTGGGGAAGGTTGCTGTATATCTGATAGCTGAGGAGGCATATGACGATAATTGCTGAGTAGATGAAAAAAATCAACATATGCTATTTTATTAGTTTATTCCTATAATTAGATGGAGATTCTCCAACATATAATTTGAAATATTTATTAAAAGTAGTTCTGGAATCGAAACCACTTAAATCCGCCAAGAATTCAAGTTTTAAATTTCCAGAATCTGCATGGATTAAGTTGACAGCATGTTGGACTCGATAAGACGCCAACCAATCTTCAAAATTGGAATCCAGGATCATCTCTAAATAATATTCAATCTTTTCCTTTTCAATAGAAGTTTGTTTGCTTAATCGGTCCAAGGTTAAATGGGCATCAAGATATAAGTGTTCCAGTTCCATGCTCTGGGCAATCTTGTTTTTGATCAGATGTAATTCTTGGTCCTTAATATTAAAATCATATACTGATGCAAGTGATAATGCTTGTTGGTTTTCTTGACTACTGCTCAGAAATCTATTGCTGACAAGAAACCAAGTCAAAACGGCAACATTTACCAATAGGATGGCAACAATAACTAATTGCGCATGTCTGTTAGAGAAGTTGTTAGATAAATGGTTGATGTAGATAATATTGATAAAGAAAAATATGGCAAAGCCCAGTAAGGCTAGTATCTCAAGTAGAATCAGATTCCTTTCATTTAAAAACAGACTTTCTTTTTTCTTGGAAAAGATAACAATGGAAGGATATGTAAACATCGAAATCAATGTCGAAATGAAATAAACATGTTGATAGATAGATGGAATGGAAGGTTTTACCAGAAAGAAAATGGCAGCAACAATGGTAAATGGAATAAAATGAGGCAGTGCTCTGCTTAAGGTTATATTTACATCAAGTTGATCTAAATAGGCTAAATATAGAAGAGGCCCAAATATTAAGGATATTGGAAATTCAATACTTTCCATCATCATTAGGATTTGGATTATTAAACCAATACAGAACATGGTTAATAAAATCTCAAATAGGTTCTTCTTCATATACTATTTACTAAATAATACCAGATTATTCAGCTGTAAGAAATTAAATGGTAGACTAAGCCTCTACCTCTTAGATAACACTGTTAATAATTGAACAATTCACATAGCAACAGATTCAATATCAGGTACGGTTGCTTCTATTTCAGCAAATATATCTAAATATTCATACATCTATAAAATGAACCCAGAGGCCCTTTTTTTAAAGAAATAGTCTATTTTCTGTACTTAGAATTTAGTTAATGTTTTTGAGTGATTTAAATAATTAGAAATAGTTAAAATATATAAATTGGCTTCGCTTAAAAACGACCTTTATTTATGTAAAGGAAAAATAAAATAATTATCAGCGTTTAAACATCTATATGTTTTCTGATATCAATCTTGTTCATTGGTTAACTTAAGTGGCAAATGACAATTAAACAAATCACAGGCCCTTTTACTTAATTTTTTTTCTATTTCAAAGATATTCAATACAATATATAATAATTTGTTGAGATTTATGAAATTATTATTACCAAATTTTAAAGTTAAATTAAATTGGCAGGAATGGTTTAGTGAGCTGTTTATCAATGTTTAAACATTAATTCAAACTATTTAGGCTTTAGATTGTATTACAATTACATATGTTACAAAATCTAGATATACCCGATTCGGGCACTCTCATTATATCGAATCGCCTGCCAGTAAAAATTGAACGAAAAAAATCAAAACTCAAGTTCACTCCCAGCGAAGGAGGATTAGCCACTGGCCTGGGATCCTTTTATAAAGAAAATGGATCTTGGTGGATTGGCTGGCCAGGGATTATCCCCAAAAATGAAAAAGAAGAAGAATTGATCAGGCAGGAGCTTAAAAAGCTGAACCTCATCCCTATATTTCTCACAGAAAAAGAGATCAAAGGTTACTATGAGGGTTTTTCGAATGCCATTCTTTGGCCATTATGCCACTATAGACCAAGCTATGTGGAGTTGAAACAAGAGTTTTGGCTAAGTTATGTGGAAGTAAATAAAAAATTTGCCGAAGCAGCATTGCCTTTTATAGAACAAAATACGCGTGTTTGGGTCCATGATTATCAATTAATGCTAGTACCTAATTATATTAGGGAACTTAAGGAATCCTGCAGCATTGGATATTTTCACCATATCCCCTTTCCTCCTATCGAGTTATTTAAGATGCTACCATGGCGAGATGAACTATTGGAAGGACTTCTGGGTGCAGACCTGATCGGTTTTCATACCTATGAAAACGTGGATAATTTCTTGGACTCCTGTTCTGGTGTTTTAAACCTCCAAAACAATATCAACTCCCTGAAAATAAATGGAAGAAAGGTGTTGGTCGACGTATTTCCAATGGGCATTGATTATGAAAAGTATAAAAGCCAAGCCCTAGATACAGAGACGAAAGAATATAGCAAGCATCTCAAAGAACTGTACCACAATCAAAAACTAATCCTATCTGTAGATCGCTTGGATTACAGTAAAGGAATCTTACAGCGATTGACAGCCTTCGAAATTCTATTAAATGACCATCCGGAGTTACATGGACAAATTTTATTATATATGCTCATAGTTCCTTCTCGGGACCAGGTGAATCAATATAAAAAATTAAGGAATGAAATCGACAGAAAGGTTGGTAACATCAATGCGGTATATGGGAAGCCTGGTTGGCAACCAATAGCCTATTTTTATAATTCCTTACCTTTTCATGTTCTTTCAGCATTATATGTAGCGGCAGATGTATGCTGGGTAACCTCTCTTTACGATGGCATGAACCTAGTTGCGAAAGAATATATCGCGAGTAAGCAAGAAACAAAAGGGGTTTTGGTGATCAGTGAATTCGCTGGTGCTTCCAAAGAGCTATCGGATGCCTTAGTCATCAATCCTTACGCGGTACATCGGACCAGTAGAACACTTTATGATGCTATTAGCATGGAGGATGAGGAAAAGGATGAAAGGATGCACGCTAGCCAAGCCATTGTTTCAAAATTCACGGTTCATCACTGGGTCAACCTCTTTATGCAGCGTTTAGAAGAAATCAAGAATGAGCAAAGGCATGAATTAGCCAGGAAAGTCCGTGAAAAAGTTGAAAATAATATTAAATCAAGTTATAATGCAAGTAAAAAAAGATTAATACTTCTTGATTACGATGGAACTTTAGTTGGATTCAATAAGAATGCAGATAAGGCGGTTCCCACTACGGAGGTCTATGCAGTATTGGACAAATTAAGCAATGACCCACGGAACTTGGTCACCATAATTTCGGGTCGGAAATATAGCAATTTAGAAAGTTGGTTTGGAGGCCGACCATATTACTTAATTGCAGAACATGGGATCTGGAGTAATTATCCCAACCATGAATGGCATTTAGTTCCAGGGCTGAGCAATAGTTGGAAAACAGAAGTCAATCAAATCTTGCAAAGGTTTACAGACAGGACCCCTGGATCATCAATTGAAGAGAAATCCCACTCCTTGGCATGGCATTACAGGAAAGTTGAACGGGCCTTTGGGCTTAGGCAGGCACAGGAGCTTTTACAGGAATTGAGGCATTTGAACCAAGTTTTGGACCTTCAGCTAATCAACGGTGATCGTGTCATTGAAATCAAAAATAAACTTGTGAACAAAGGAAAAGCGGCCATAAACCTTGCAAATGAAATTGACCCTGATTTTATTTTATGTATCGGTGATGATGCTACCGATGAGGATATGTTTATTGCCTTACCTGAGCATAGCATTACAATAAAAGTGGGTGACAAACAATCTCACGCGAAGTATTACGTTGAAAATAATAAAGAAGTCTTACAGTTATTGGCTTCTTTAGAAAAATAAAAAGATAAAATCTATGAATAAAAGACACCTTTATAATAGTGGTATTATTGGGAACTGTAATTTTATTGCCCATGTGCACAAAAGCACAAACATCAACTGGCTATGTTGGCCAACATTTGAAGATAGTTTCATTTTTGGATGTTTACTGGATACCGAAAAAGGTGGAGAATTTAACATAAAGCTTGACGACAGTCATATTACCTCCAATCAATATTATTTAGAGAATACCAATATTTTAGTTACTGAAGTCAATGGAGAACATTCTGGTTTCCGAGTTATTGACTTTGCCCCAAGGTTTGTACAATATGATCGTTATTACAAACCACTGATGTTGATCCGAATAGTTGAGCCACTTTATGGAAATCCAGCAGTAAGAGTAAACTGTAATCCAAAAGCGAATTACGGGAAAGATGATTTTAAAAAAAACAGAGGAAGCAATCACATTCATTTTCAGCATGCAGAAGAACATATGAGATTGACAACCAACATTCCCATCAGTCATTTTTTCGATCAGGAAGAGAGCAATATTATCCTTTCCGAGAAGAAATACATGATCCTATCGTATGGAAACAGTTTTGAAGCACCATTGATACAAACAGCGGAAGAGTTTTTGATCAAGACCAAAATATATTGGAGGCGCTGGACAAAAAAAGCAAACATTCCGAACTTCTATCAGGACCATATCATTCGATCGGCTTTAGTTTTAAAATTGCACCAATACGAAGATACCGGAGCCATCATTGCTTCGAGTACCACAAGTTTACCGGAGTCACCAGGTTCGGGAAGAAATTGGGATTATCGTTATTGCTGGGTCAGGGATAGTTATTACGTATTAACAGCCCTGAGCCATATCGGAAAATTTGATGAACTCGAAGAGTTTGCCAACTACATTACCAATATCACCCAATCGGATTCTGGGAGGTTGCAACCTCTCTATGGAATACTAGGTCGTAAAGTTTTGACAGAATCGACGCTTGACTATTTGGAAGGCTATAGAGGCAATAAGCCCGTTAGGATTGGGAACCAAGCTTATGAACATATACAAAATGATGTATATGGGCAAGCCATGATCGCCATGTTACCTCTATATACGGATTATCGCTTTCCTCAAGATGAAAGAAAAGATGCAAAAAGCTGGTTGAAATATATCTTGGAGAAGATACAGATGACGATAGATGAAAAGGATGCCGGTATCTGGGAATTCAGGAACATTGCGAACCATCATGCCTATTCCAATCTATTTCAATGGGCTGGTGCCTCAGCTGCCTTAAAAATTGCGAAGCAGAACAATTACAAAGATATTGAGGAACAGGCCAAGATTTTAATGGATAAAGCCGCGGATTATATTGAAAAATGTTATGATCCAGAAATGCAGGTTTACAGGAATTCAGATGAAGGTTCAAATTTGGATGCGAGTACTTTACAGTTAATTTTAATGAATTACCTGGATCCAAGTTCAGACCGAGCAAAAAAACATTTGGAAGCTGTGGAGAAAGAGTTAAAGGGCAAGAACGGACTGTTTTACAGGTACCTGCACCAAGATGATTTTGGAAAACCTAAAACAACCTTTTTAGTGTGTGCATTTTGGTATGTGGAAGCATTGGCATGTGTAGGTCGATTGGAAGAAGCTCAGGAAACCTTTGAGCAACTACTCTCCTATGGAAATTCCTTAAAGCTATTTTCTGAGGATGTTAACGAGGAAGATGGTAGTCAATGGGGCAATTTTCCACAAGCTTATAGCCATGTGGGATTAATGAATGCGGCATATCGAATCGCGGTTAAATTGGATAAGCCAATATTTCTAATTTAATTACTTAACATTAAATTCATAAATAGCTGAAATGGTACATGTTTTGCTAAAAATAGTGAAATAACGAAAATTACTATGAAAGCATTACTTGGATTATCGGTAGCTATGGTTGCCTTAGGTTTATCGAGTTGCAGTACTGATGACTCGAAAACAACAGATGGAACAACACCAGTAACCATTAAAATTACAGATGCACCTGCGTATTATGATCAGATTATCTTAGATATCGATCATATTGAAGTTATTACAGAAGGTGGTCGTCAGGTTATTGATGTTGATATTGAGCCTTTTGATATCTTACATTATCGTGAAGGAGATTACTTGATCCTTGCCGAACATGATGTACCTTCAGGGCGATTACAAGAAGTAAGATTGGTTTTGGATGATGATAATTATATTGTGGTAGATGGTGTAAGGCAAGATTTGAAGACACCTAGTGGTCAAACTTCAGGTGTCAAAATCAAAGTTCAAGATGATTTGATTCCCCATGTAGCCTATACCCTAGCCTTGGATTTTGATGCATCAAAGTCTATACATCAGACTGGAAATGGTAAATATATGATGAAACCTGTGATCCGTGCCATTCCGGTTGCAGTATCAGGAGCTTTAACTGGTGAGATTTCGCCTATTTCTGCAATGCCTCATGTCTTTGCCATTCAAGGAACTGATACCTTAGGTACATTGGCCGGCCCAACGGGTAAATTCTATTTTCCTGGTGTTATGCAAGGAACTTATAAGCTTGTAATTGAACCGACAAATGATAATTTTAAATCAGCAATCGTCAATGATGTTGTGGTAACTACGGGGCAAACAAAAAATTTAGGGGTCATTCAATTAGAAGAAAAGTAATTGAAATAGCTCTATTAAAAAGGGATAACGTTTATGTTATCCCTTTTTTGGTTTTATAAGGAATCCGCAATGGCATCCCAAAGACCAATTCTATATTGCAAAGCTAATTTGGCAACATCAGCCATCTCTTTCCATTTCACTTCGTTGTTATCTGCCAATTCGTGGATCATCTTCATGGCTAATGGTCCATGTTCATCCCCATCCAATTCGATATGACGCTGAAAATAATATTCAATCTTCTTTAAATCCGATTCAGGGAACTGTTCCTTTAAAGAAGATAGAATTGACGTGAACATATCTGGAATCAAATCCTCTCTACCAAATGTGAATGCAGAGGCAATCTTATGGGTCTCTCCTGCTTCAATGGTATCAAAGGAAAAATTTAGGAAATCTTTAATTCTGTTGTCCAATGTACTATTATCTAAAGCATCTTTAATCTTAATTCCCGCTTGAAGGTTTTGGATCAGGTCCAATATAGGATTCACATCCGCCCCTATCCCTTTCATGGCATCGATATACATTTCAAAATGGCTTAATCGTTGACCATCAATATATTCATCTGATTCTTCAGCAAGAACAATTTCATTGATCAAATATCTGGTTATGGGTGACGGGCTTGCAAACCAAGGAATCGTGGTACAGGTTAATTTGATCTGCAATGCTTTCAACAGAGACATGAAGTCCCACACTGCATAGACATGCCCTTCGGTAAATTTCTGTAAATCGGTAACCTTTTGAATTTTATGATATAATTCGTGGTTTAGTAGATGATTTCTTTCAGCTTGAATATACTCGTTTATTGCTTGAACATTATTTTTCATGGCCCAAAGGTAGGAATAGCACCTATTTTTTAGTCCATTAAAGGAATAAATTGCAAAAAGCTTACAATTATTAGTTTGATGTTTAACTATCTTATATTTAACTTTGTGCAAAATATTAGAAAATGGCAAAGGATCATAAAGTAGTTCAAGGTTTAATCAGAGATATTATTTCGTTAAGGGTTGCGATAAAACAGTTTTACTTTCAGAAAGTTAAGGAGTTGGAATTAGATGTCACCTATGAAATGGTCCAAGTTTTAGCTGTTCTATGGCGAGAAAAAGAGCTTAATCAACAGGATATTGCAGAAGAGGTACAAAAGAGTAAGGCAAGCGTGACACCATTAATTGACAATCTCTGCAAAAGGGATCTTGTTCAAAGGGTACCTGATGCCAATGATAGGAGAAATAATAAAATTGTCCTGACAGAGAAAGGTTGGGAATACCAGTCGCATTTAGAGCCAGTTCAAAAAGAGCTCAATGAAAAAATCATGAAGAACTCCCAAATCAAAGATATTTCAGAAATCAGTAATCAATTAAGATTGATCAAAAGCGCTATTGAATAGTGTTTTTTTGGAATAATAGTTCAATATCAAACTAATTTTAATAATATATTACATTAATAGATGAGCACAGAAACAAATAAAGCAATCAATCAAAAAGAAAGAAACCGAAGGATCAAGATCTATGGTATCAATATCTTTTCCGTACTGATTGTTTTGGCAGCTATAGGTTGGGGCTTATTTAGCTATTTACAGTTAAATAACAGTGTTTTCACAGAGGATGCACAAATCGATGGACATATCAATCCTGTAAGCACAAAAGTAACCGGCTATATAAAGGAAATCCGATTTCAGGAACATCAGACAGTGCATAAAGGAGATACATTAGTGGTCTTAGAAAATGATGAATTTAAAATTCAGGTGGAAAACGCCTTGGCTGCTCTTGCTGATGCCAAGGCAGGCAAATCGGTAGTAAGAACCGAGGTCGAAATAGCAAGAAATAGCCAAAACATCGCGGATGCGAACATAGAGGAACTCAAGGCCCGCTTGGAAAATGCTGAAGTCAATTATAAGCGGTTCAAGGATCTGATGGATAAGGATGCCATAGCAGTGTATCAATTTGAACAGGTAAAAACCGAATATGAATCCCTAAAAGCAAAATATAAAGCATTGTCTGCGCTAAAGGTAAGCTCCCATTTAACTACGCAAGAAACCAGTAGGAAAACAGGGATCAATGAAGCTGCGATCTTAAGGGCCAAGGCTTCGCTTGATCTGGCCAAACTTAATTTATCCTATACCGTGATTGTAGCCCCTTATGATGGCATTTTGGCCAGGGTAAGTTTAGAAGAAGGCCAATTGGTCCAATCAGGACAGCAACTATTCAATATCGTTAGGGATCAACAGAAGTGGGTAACAGCAAATTACACCGAAAATCAGATGAAACAAATTGTCCTTGGCAAGAAAGTAAAGCTATCTGTGGATGCTATTCCCCATGTTGTTTTTGTGGGTGAGATAAAAGCTATTTCTGAAGCTACAGGTTCAAAATATTCCAGTATTCCAGTGGACAACAGTACTGGAAATTTTGTAAAAGTTCAACAACGGATACCTGTAAGGATAGAATTTTCAAAGGACAACAATGTTGAAGATTTAAAGAAACTGATGGTAGGGCTAAATGTGGTGGTTAATTCGATATAGATGAGCAATAGTTTATTTAAAGATTGGGTCCCTCAAAAGTTTAAACTAAGCATACTGCTATTAATAGCGGTTTCCTTATCCTTTTGTAGCGGGATTCCTAACAGCATCTATATCTATATCATTTCAGATCAAGCTGCAAGTTCAGCTGATCTTTCCATGGCTATGTACGCCTATTGTGCTGGCATGGTCTGTTCAATTTCCTTGATCTTTAGGCTGACCATCTATATGCCGAAGAAAAGGTTAATTATATTCTGTTTGATCTTGTTAATGGTCATTAACATAGGCTTGGCAATAAATTCAGCACCATTGATCAACGTGATGTTGATGTTTGTGTTCGGCTGTGTGAAAATCATATTAACCATGGCTTTGATATCAGAGCTGATGCCATTCTTGATGCCCACTGGGGAAAGGTATCAAATGTATGCCATCTATTATCCGATGAACCTGATCTTTCCCATATTAGGAGGATTGATAGCTGCCTATCTTGCCAAGCAACATTGGGAACTTGGCTATTACTTTCAGACCTTAATGCTTCTTATATCCTTCCTGACCGTCATTATCTGCTTTAAAACACAACATATCAAGAAGGTGCCATTGTTTCAGTACGATTGGTTGGGAACCATCTTATTAGCATCCAGTTTGCTCTGTTTTTCGTTTGTTGCAAGCTATGGTTTACAAAACAATTGGTTGACCAGCAAGAGTATCATATTGGCAATAGTGTTGACCATTGTATTTTTTATCTTATTCTTTAATCGGAATTTCAAGAAAAAGAGAAAGATTATCAGCTTTTCAGTTATTAGGAACAAAGCCACATTCTTAACTCTATTTACTGTGTTTATTTTGGGAATATTTTATTCCAATACAAGTTTGCTGAGCAATCTAATGAATGTACTTTTACCCTCAAATCCTACTAAACAAGCAGAAATCAATGCCTATGTAATTGTTGGATATTTCTTGGGGAGTTTATTGGTGTATGTATATTTCAAGCAGACCAAA
The DNA here is from genome assembly GCF_053644255.1 of Sphingobacterium sp. NPDC055431. Classification (NCBI taxonomy): domain Bacteria; kingdom Pseudomonadati; phylum Bacteroidota; class Sphingobacteriia; order Sphingobacteriales; family Sphingobacteriaceae; genus Sphingobacterium; species Sphingobacterium sp. NPDC055431. Next base: position 42,195 of record NZ_JBSHLH010000004.1, on the reverse strand, counting down.
AAATGTAAAGCTATCTTTTTAATTTCTGCCTCTCTCTATTTAATTTCCAATATCTTATTGTACAATCTGATCAATATCAATACCCCTTTACATTATTTAATTCTACCAATCATACTGAGAGGAATGGCTGTGATAATCTCATTTATTTCGACGGCAGTTTATCTAGCAGGTAATGTGAATGGAAAAGCCTTTTTACAGAGCATTGTTATTTTCCTTTTGATCAGGACATTTTTTGTAACTGTTTTCTGGTCCAGTGTAATCAGTAATTGGTTTAATAAATTACAATTTATCCATCAGACAAGATTGGCGGAAGTTTTTGAGTCTGGAGAAAAAGTAGATCGAACGGTATTAATAAAATTCCAAAAACAAGGAAACCTATTGGGTCTACATGACCTATATCTTTATCTATGTATCATTAACATACTGGTTATTATTATTATAGCAGTAATCCCCTATCACTCTTCCACTGTGAGACATATTTTTAACTGGGGAACAAAGAAAAATGTAAAAGAATTGATTCAGGCTACCCCGATGTCTTAATTTTATTTTCAGTTAAACTTTAGATCGCTGGGGCAGTCCATACTGAAACAAGGTTATTTATTGAATAATAATATAAGTCGTATACCAAATCAATTCTATCGTATTATGAAAAATTCCATATTCATCAGCATCCTTTTTCTAATGTTTTCTTTAACTTCTATGGGTCAGGAAATTGAAAACCATCAATTGCCTGATTCCTCTGTATTTCATCGGAACAACCTTATCTTTGATCGAATCGTACAGCAGAAATTAATGAATTTTCCATTTACCAGGGTATATCCTAGCAGTGATTATGGCATCCTAGGTTTAATGATGGTTTTATCTGATGATGGGTATTTTGGATTTTCAGATAGTAAATACCTGAAGATATTCAATCGCTTTTATAATGTAATGGGCTTGAGAGATCTTGACGGGAATGAGGCTGAAATTGAAATTGAAAGTGATGGTACCTCTTTTTTCCGGGGTTTTAATGGAAATACCATGTCAAGTTTCAAAGAGGCTTATAATCAAATGGTGATTCGTGATGAAGCTGGTGAGGTTTATCATCTGACCTTTGATTGGATGTCCAATTTAGCAGAAATACATTCTGAATCAGGGTATCAATTAACGATAAATAAAATAAAATCGGGTTTCGAAGTAAAGGATAACCAAAATAATGTGGCAGAGATAAAAAAACAAAAGTCTTCAGTTTGGGTAGCTACCTATTCTAATGGAAGAGTCTTATCGACAAAGAGAGGAATCTGGAATACCTATAATTTTATTTCAGAAGATGGCAAATCTACATTGAACATTGATATTGACCAATATACCAATAACATCAAAATAAGAAACAATGTGGGTATGTATTTAGTGATTAGCAACTCCTATAATCCTAACCTCGTAAGGGATCATCATCACGATCATTTAAGTGGTAATTAAGGATATTAAATTAACATAGAAAGGGAACGAACTCAGATGCTTGTTTCCTTTTCTATTATTTTTTGTTAAAATCTTTGCTAAAATCTGTCCTTTGGATCCGTACGGCATTCAAAATGGCCAATAATGCCACACCTACATCGGCGAAAACAGCTTCCCACATGGTTGCTACACCTCCAGCTCCCAAAATCAGAACAATAGCTTTAACAGCAAATGCCAAACCTATATTCTGCCATACAATTTTCTTCGTTTTTCTTCCGATTTTAATGGACATAGGGATCTTAATTGGTCTATCATCTTGAATAACCACATCTGCAGTTTCGATGGTGGCATCCGAGCCTAAACCTCCCATGGCGATTCCTACATCACTTAACGCAACAACAGGGGCATCATTTACACCGTCACCTACAAAGGCAACGATTCGATCTCTTGCTTTGACCTCCTTCAGTTTTTCAACCTTATCTTCTGGTAGAAGATCACCATAGGCAGAATCGATCTTCAGGTTCTTTGAAACCTCATTTACAACAGTGGATTTATCACCACTTAACATGGTCACTTTGATTCCTTCGCTATGCAGCGCATTTATGGTGTCCTGTGCACCATCCTTTATTTTATCAGCTATGCTTATATAGCCTATATACTTCCGATCGACTCCAATAGCAATGGTGGTATAAACAATTTCTTTATCTGCATTAGGATAGGAAACCTGATGCTGGTCAAGTAACTTAAAATTACCTACCAATACTTCTTTGCCATCAATTTTTGCTTTCAGTCCGTGGCCAGCAATTTCTTCAACATGATCGAGGTTGAGATGACCCTTCACCTCTCCTACATATTCATGGATTGCCGTTGCTACGGGATGTGTACTTTTGCTCTCGATTTCATTGACATACTCCAATATCTGCTCCTGATTGGCGGATGGATCGAACTTGACCTCATTGACCTTAAAAACACCTTCGGTCATGGTTCCTGTTTTATCCATAACAACATGCTTCACAGCTGCCAAGGTATCCAGGAAGTTTCCTCCTTTGACTAAAATCCCATGTCTGCTGGCGGCACCTATTCCACCAAAATAGCCCAATGGAATCGAAATAACCAAGGCACAAGGGCATGAAACGACCAAGAATATCAATGCCCTATATAGCCAATCTTGAAAAACATAGTCTGCTACAAAGAAATATGGGATCAAGGCTATTCCAATTGCCAGGAACACCACTATAGGGGTATAGATTTTAGCGAATTTTGAAATAAACAATTCAGTAGGTGCTTTTTGGGTACTGGCATGCTGAACCATTTCCAGGATCTTGCTCAGCTTACTGTCCTCATATACTGTTGTAATTTCAACTTCAGAAACGGTTTGCAGGTTTATCATTCCGGCAAGCACGGAATCGCCTTTAGCTTTAGAGTCTGGTTTGCTCTCTCCTGTCAATGCTGCGGTATTAAATGTGCCGGATGCTGTAATTAACTTACCATCTAAGGCTAATTTTTCACCGGGTTTTAATTGGACAATATCTCCCACTTTCACCAATTCAGCTTTGATCAGTTCAGTTTTTCCATTCCTAAGAACGGTCGCTTCATCGGGTCTTTGATCCAATAAAGATTTAATATTGGCTTTTGCCCTGGAAACCGCCATGGTTTGGAAAGCTTCACCAACCGAATAAAAAAGCATTACAGCGACCCCTTCCGGATATTCACCAATGGCAAAAGCTCCAATTGTTGCAATCCCCATTAAGAAAAATTCTGAGAAAAAATTACCTTTTGAAATACTTTTAAAAGCGTCTTTTAAGACAGGAAGCCCAACAGGCAAATAAGCCGCTAAATACCAGGCCAAACGCAGCCAACCTTGAAACCAAGGGAAATGGAAAACATAATCGAATAAAATTCCGGAAATCAAAAAGACAAAACTGATTATAGCAGGTCTGAAAAGTTCAAATGTACTGGCATTAGTGTCATGAGAATGATCATGCTCATGATCGTGGCCATCATCTTCAGCATGTTGATGATCCAACTTATGACTATTATTTCCTTGATGGCTCCTATGGTTTTGGGTCTGTTTAAGTAAGTCATCAGCATTGGCATTTTTATAAACCTTCACCGTCTGACTACAGATTTCGCAATTGCCATCTTTATCAAAAATATGTTTGTGATCCATAAAGTATTATCCTCTCCTAAATTTAACCTATTTAAATCTAAAAGCTTAGCTTATCAACCAAATAAACCTTGAATTTGTTTTAATAGTGCATTTTTAAAGATGTAAACAAAATGTATATAGGTTTTATTTAGGACCTATTTCCAATAATTATAAATTGCATTAGCAAAAAAACACAAAAGAAAATCATGAAATATCATCAATTATATTATTGGATTACACTATTGTTGCTATCAATATTTAATCCGTTAGATTCCTGGGCACAACCATATCTTATTCAGAGTAAGGAGGGGTATTCGAATGTAAGGGAATCAGCAGATTCAAAAGGGAAAATTCAAAACCAATTGAAGAACAATACAGTTGTGTTGATAGATCAGGTTGAAGAACAAGATCTAGCAAAAGATCAATGGATCAAGATTCTATATTATGAAAACCTGCCTTTTTCCATCGTTGAAATAAAGGATGAAAAACCGCTTAAGGCAGGATTTATCCATAATTCCCAACTATTGGCACTAAACAAACTGGAGAAGCCAAGGAAAGCAGATTTTTCCATGCAATATTTAATAAAGCCAGCAAACCTGAAGGGGAAAAAGATAGCATACTATGATGAGAACTCCACTGCCATCAAGTCAATAAATGGAATCTATTATTATCTGGCGGATTGTGGAATTCCAAATGAATTAATTGAAAAGGCGGATGCAACTATCAAAGGAACCAAAGTTTCAATACCAACAGAACTATTGTTGGGAATTGGCTCAGCTAGGCAATCTTTTGACTATTATAAACTGGGAAATGTCTATCTGGCTGTGCAAGAGATTGGAGATGGGGCTTGCACAAATCATGTCGTTTGGGTGTTTGAGAGGAATAAGTTAACCCAGCGATTTGTAGGATGGGAATATTAAGAAAAAATAAATGCCCGATTATAATTTAATCGGGCATCAATATGTTGTTCAGTAAGTATTTATAATTATTTCATTAAGCTAACGCTATAGCTTTTACCCGCATCCGTAAGGAGCACAGTAGCATTGGAATAATCTCTACTTAATAAAATGTAAAATTCTTGAAAGTTAGATTTCATTGCTAGAGTAAAGATATCAGGCAATTCAGTGCTGCCTCTGTTCGCATTATTGATCTCAAAACCGTATCTAGATTTTGTTCCATTAGCACTGGTCATCTCAATCACAGTACCTACAAACTCCATTTTAGTAAAGTAACCTTGATTCGGCTCCAACATTACTGGACCTGTACTCTCGGAAGACATTTGAGCTTCATAAGCTGTAAACACTTTACCTTTAAGATCTGATAATACTTCCTCTTTTAATTTTTCAGGAACAACTCCATTGTCCTTTTCACAAGAGATAAATAATACAGCAAACAACAATAATATACTTAACTTTTTCATACCTTATTAATATAATAATGCTCAAAAGTAGAACAAAAATTAATAACAATTTAATATTCGGACCTGCTCTACCCTACTTAAAAATAATTTGTAGCTATATGCTTGCAAAAGTTCGATTTCAAGGAATTTGGCCTAAAAAGCCACTTTTAATCTAAATTTTAATTGCTAAACTAGCTTTAGCATATTTGCTATCTCCAGCTATGGGGGTTCAATTTTTTTAAGTAAAAAAAGCCTAAGAATTAATAGAAACGAAGAATTCAGGAAAAACCTTTTCAGGCTAACGCGATTTAGCTCATGACAGGCATAAGATTTTACTAGATTTAGCGTTAATTTAACATAACAGCAATAACTAGCGTGATTATAAACTAAACTTAAAATTATATGCTAAAAATGAAAACCAAACTACAAAGCTTGACTTTTGCCCTATTTTGTGCAGTTATCTACAGCAGTTGTAGCAAAGACAGTTTCCTGGACCAACCTGACCCTGAATTGGAAAAAATTGAAATTAAGGACATTACCACTGATGCTAGAGTGACCGTAAGCATAGAAAATCCAGATGGGGCTAATGGGCAGGAAGGCTCAACCAAATTAACTGACGGTGACAGCACGACGAAGTTCCTCGCAAAAAACTTTAAGACATTAGATATCAAATTCCAATTTGATACGGCGAAGCTTGTTGCGGGCTATGATTTTACCACAGGAAATGATTTTGACGGCCGTGATCCGATGGATTGGAAGTTTTATGGGTCCAATGATGGTCAGACCTGGAAAGAACTGGATAGCCATATGGGCATGCAATTCAGAAAAAGAAGGAATACCTACAGTTTCTTTTTCAAGAATGAGGAGAAATTCACCCATTACAAATGGTCTATCTCCAAGCTTTACAATGACAATATGTTCCAAGCTTCAGAGTTCAGGCTGATCCAGATGCCACCTTCAAGTCAAAAACAGGAACCTATCCAAAAGATTGATAGCTTGACCAAAAACAATGTCTCCTTGGTTTTTATCAATCATTCCAATAAATCACAATTGGAATATCAGGAAAGATTGATGAACACTTATTTTACGGTCTATCCAAAGCTTCTCAATGATTTTAATCCGAATGCGAAAAAGAAAATGTACTTCATCATTGATCCTACTTATGATGGTGCTGCTTATGCCTGGGGTGAGGTCGTGGTTTTTGGCTTCAAATACATGGAAGGAAATCCGAAAGACGGTGATGTCGTTGTCCATGAGACCATGCACCATATACAACAGGATTATAAAGGTTCGGTACCTGGATGGCTGGTTGAAGGCATTGCAGACAATGTAAGGTATCATTATGGTATAGATGAACCTGATCCATGGACATTACAAGATTACAAACCAGAACATAACTATGATGGTAGCTATGGAATTACCGGTCGATTCCTGTTATGGATTGAGACACATAAGAACAAGAATTTTGTAAAAGAATTGAACAATGCCTTGATCAATGGCACTAACTACAATGATTTCTTTGTGCAATCGCTTGGAAAGAACATTCAAGATGTCTGGAAAGAATATGCTCAGAATCCAGCAATCTAAATTCATCACATAAAAAATGGGCTATAATTTATAGCCCATTTTTTATGCTTCTAAAGTTGTTTTTATTTGCTCAAGGAATTTATTTCTGCAATTAAATCATCAATGCTTTGGTTCAACTTTTCATGACTTACATGCTGGAGATGGTTTGCCTGGTATTTTTTCAACTGCTCAAAAAATTGTACCAAGTTGTTTTTAAACTCTTCGTATGTCAAATCTGTAGGTATGTATTTAGTTGAGGCTTCAATACGTTCTACCCGAGGGTTCTCAATTGCAGGATATTGAATCCATTTTCCTGTATGATCCAGCTTAGGGATGTACTCCTCTTGCATCCATAAAATTATTTCATCTTTTGGTTGGGATAATCTCAAAAAATAATGTCTTGAATCTGATATTTTTAAACCAAACAAATTCACTGAGTAATCATATTCCTTTAAGAAATCAGACAACATTTGGTTGTTCATCAACACCTGAATAAGATTGAGTATCTTTTCATTTTCTTTCATCATACTATCAAAATATTATGTTTTTCACTTTCCTAAATATTTCTAAAATAAGGAATCCATTAGAGAAAGCATTAATTATTATTATTTTAACTATTGATTAATTTAATTGAACTACCTTATAGACAAATAAATATATAAGGCTATGGCAAGACAACACTATTTTAAGACCATTATTATTATCCTTTTCCCTATTTTTTTGAGTTCATGTGTTAAAGAAGGTATCCTCGATGAAGATATAGAACCAAAAAATCAAGCCTCAAAATTATATGTGGGGGAAACGCTTCAATTAAAGTCGAATGATAAAAACACGAAATGGAAAAGTTCAAATAAGTATGTTGGGACCATCGACGAAGAAGGTCTCTTTACTGCCCATCATATTGGAAAAGTAAAGATAAATGCAACAAATGAAGGTAAAAAGAACAGCACTGAAATAACCGTTATCCCTAAGATAACGGATATCCCAGAGCCTGTGATTAAATTTGGTGGCTCTAAGGAACAAATCAAAGATTTAGAAAAAAGGAATTTACTGAATGACTCAGGCCCGGCTCTTTCATTTGAAACTGATTCACCTTATGTGGAATCCTTGTATTATGTCTTTCAAGGAGGAAAATGCGCTTATGCAATTGTGCGGTTTAAAAATGATCCGAGTATCGACATTGATTATATTCTGGCCTTTTTTCAAGAGCGATATGAGGCAATAGGTACGGATAAAGATGATTATTACTTCACGGACCAAAAGCGGAAAATAGTGATAGCGGTATCTACTAAGGATCAGTTTAATGGGAGGTATGCCGTATATGAGAAAAAGAAAAGTTAACAATTGCAGAATTCATGCAATATTTCTTTTCAAAATCTGTTATTAATAAGATACAATTTATCGTCAATTATTAGGACTGTACATTTTATTGGATTTCACACTAATAAAAAATTAAACACGATTCAAAAGAAAATTCATTAAAGTTAATTTATCAAGCTTCTTGTTAGCGCTATGTTAACCTCGGATTATTTGTAAATTTTTTAATAACCTTTCTACATAATTGGCACAATATTTTCATAAGCGTATCCGTAGTTGTTGAACATTTGATAATTGTTTGAATCAAGGAGCACAATTCCAAAAGGTACTTTCCTTTTTCCAATAATAATCAACTTAAAAGGATTTTTCAATATGGTAAAGAACCAAAACTTTAATAGCGAAGCAATAATTAAAGAATTAAAGAAATTAGATGAAAAACACCGGGACTATCTTGAAAAAGATGGAAAATGGTTAATTGGGGGTTTTGAATCTATTATTAGCTATGATGGCAAAATCTCAACTATTCAGGGAGAACAAGTCACTTTGAAAAAAGAAATCTATATGATGTTACCGTCTGAAATTAGAGAAGAAATCGCTCAATTTATGGACGTAGAATAAGGTATTAGCCATTCTAAAAAAACATCTGTACTTAAGAGGAAGAACAGGCTATTAAAATTATAGCCTGTTCTTCCTTTTTCTGTATTAAATGCCCATTATTTAGTGGGAATTTATCCAATCCTCTCCCCTTTCTCCTATTAATCTGTATATTTATTAACACAGATGAATTTAATATATGGAAGAAACTAAATCATTACCAATTTTAAGCCCTGAAGAAATTAGAGTATTGGGATCATTATTAGAAAAATCTAAGACTACTCCAGAATATTATCCAATGACCCTTAATGGTCTGTTGACTGCCTGTAATCAAAAAAGTTCAAGAAAGCCCGTAGTTCAATATGATGAAAATCTGGTTATCCAAGTTTTGGACGGATTGAAGAAAAAAGGATTGATTTCAACTGTTGTTGGTGGTGGTAGTCGAGTTACAAAATATAAACACAACTTGGCGATTCAATTTCCCTTATTGCCCCAAGAATTAGCAATAATCTGTCTATTATTTCTTCGAGGACCTTTAACAGCTGGTGAAATCAATAGCAATTCTGGTCGTCTATATGAATTTGAAAATCTTGATGAGGTACAGGAACTCCTACAAAAACTAAGTACCTCTGAACCTTTGTACATCAAACAATTATCAAAACGTCCAGGCCAAAAAGAAGTAAGATATATCCATCTCTTTGCAGACTTTGATGAGGATTCTTATGAGGAAGAGGCTCCCTCAAGTCCATCAACAACCAATAATACGGCAATTGCGCAGCTAGAAGAAAAAGTAGCCCAACTAGAAGAGCAACTTAATACCCTTCGGGCTGAATTTGATGAATTAATGAAGCAACTATCATAGTATGAAAAGATATTTTCTAATTTCTGCAGTTTGTCTTTTCGCCTTTCAAGCTTATTCCCAATCCTTTCAAACCCTAACTTCTGGTAACAAGGCTAGTTTTAGGGGGTTGGAAACCTATAAAAATAAGGTTGTATGGGTAAGTGGAAGCAATGGGATGGTTGGAAGATCTATTGATTCCGGCAAAAACTGGGAATGGATTTCGCCGAAAGGATATGAAAAATTTGATTTCAGGGATATTGAGGTTTTCAGTGCCAAAGAAGCAGTTATTGTCAGCGCTGGAGCACCTGCAGTAGTATTACATACGAAAGATGCTGGGAAAACTTGGACAGAAACATATAAGAATGAGGATCCTGCTATCTTTTTAGATGGAATGGACTTCAAGGGAAAAACAGGTTATATATTAGGAGATCCCATCAATGGACAATTTCAATTGCTGAAGAGTGACAATAAAGGCAAGACTTGGACTGATGTGACTGAAGAAATTCATTTGTTTGCGGAGCCCGGGGAAGCGGCATTTGCAGCAAGTGGGTCTTCTCTTCAGGTCATCAATGATTGGTTATATATTGGTACTGGAGGCACCTATTCAAGTTTGATGAAAAGAAGTGAAAAGGAAAGAAAATTGGACGTTCAGGATGTTCCTATCTGGTCTGGTTCTGCCAGTACTGGAATATTTTCCATTGATTTCCTCAATGAGCGTGTTGGTGTTGTTGTAGGTGGAAACTATACCTCAGATAAGGACAACAGCAATAACATTCTTCTGACCCATAATGCTGGATTATCATGGGATAAACCTGAAATTCCAGTTCATGGATATCGATCGTCAGTAAAATACATTAGTCCTGAAATATTGGTTGCTACAGGAACATCGGGAACTGATATTTCCAAAGATGGAGGAAAGACATGGGAAAATATTTCGACTGAAAGTTTTAATGTCATTGCCGTTTCTTTCAATAAAAAGCTTATTTATTTAGCAGGAAGTAGTGGAAATGTTGTCGGATTGACTTTATAGAAAGATTATTAAAAATCAAAGCCCGATAAATGATATCGGGCTTTTTATATGTTCAATTTTCCTTTTAGCTTACGGGCTCCAAATATTGCGCATAGCAATATCCTTCTTCACCATCTTTGGTTCTTACCAACCACCATTGATCATTGGCACGGCTAATTAAAGTAATGATTTCATCCTTCGCAGCTTTACCTACGATTGGTTGATCCGTTCCTGGACCTTTACGGATATTCAAATTGCTACTTTCCGTAATTACACGTACTTGAGAACCTGCTACAGCAGATGATACATCCACATTCATGACCACATCACCACTTAGGAAATTAGGGTCAATTTGATTGTAGATATCCCACAATTTATTTTTTACATCTGCATTTGGTGCTGTACCTTGAACATGCAAAACACCATCTTGTTCTGCGATAGCCAAATCTGTCATTCCTGAAGCCTTTGCAGTATCAATTAATACCTGATATTTCGATTGTAAACTCATATTATTTTCTATTTAACAGTTAAACCACTCATGTCTACTTTCTTCGGATTCAATGCATCCAGACCCATTTTCAGAGCTTGTACACGTGCTTGTTCCAATTCACCAGTTACCGTAATAACTCCGTCAGATACAGCGGTTTTTACCGAAGGAAAGTCTTTGGTAAAATCGGCTACTTTTGAAGTTAAGTCAGCATCATTGGTATTGATTTCAACAGGAGGCATCGTATTCACTACGATATTGTTTTGTACAGACTTTACAGCTTTGCTATCAGCAGCTTTTGCAGCATTTTCGATCTGCACTTTCTCATCTTCTGAATTTGCCGTTCCGTTTAGAGTAACCACTCCATCTTTCACATCAACGGTAATTCCAGGATTAGCCTGAACAGCAGTTTCTACTTTTGCTTTCAAGTCGGCGTCCGATATTTTGGACTTACAAGCGATTGTTCCGGTCATCAGGGTTCCGGAAACCAATGCAATAGTTAAGATTTTTTTAAGATTCATAAATCACCTTGTTTTTGTTGGTAAATAATACTTAAATCTAAACAAAAATTACTCCTAAAAAGTTTTGACAATTATTTTTTTCATTTATTGTAAATCAATCTATACAAATTCTTCAACTTTCTGTTTCTCATTACTGAAAACTGCATTTACAATCACCTCTCCATTTAAAACCATTGTAACATAACCACTTATTTTACAAACAAAAAAAACGAGCCATAAGCTCGTTAGATCTTCGTTATATATATCCTAATAAATTTTATTGATGATAATTGTTTTATTATTGAACTGAATTGATTCATTTACCTTTTTCCCAAACAAGATGCTCCCAATAGGTGACTCTTTAGAAATGACCATAAGGGTTTTCTCCTTAATTTTAACTGCGCCAATAGAGATCGCAATAAAGTAATCAAATTGGTCTGTTTGAACAATGCTACCCATTCTCACCAATTCCGAGGGATTTAAGTCTAATCCATTGATTTTATCCAGGTCAATTTCAGCCTGTTTCAGCTGATTTTGCAAGCGACTTATTTCCTGTTGGGCCATTTCCCTGGATGTTTCATATTTATCCCCCATACTACTTTTAGTATCATTCAGGATAGCATCTTGCGCTGAATCCATGGCTGATTTTATTTCTTCTACCCTATTTTTGCATTTATTAAAGCAGTATGCGACAACTTCTTCTTTATTCCAATTCATTTTTTATTGTTAAACCAACAATATACAGCAATAAATAGAATTTCTAGGAGCCTATCCTAAAATCAAAATAAAAAAAGCGCCAATAGTATTGGCGCTTTCAATTAAAAACTTAATAACCATTCTATAAATGGATTTTATTAGTTTTCTAAAGCTTTTTTAACGTTTTCTGCTTTTCTTTTGGCGTCGCCAGATAATTCTTTTGTTTTATCACCTACTTTTTCTGCAGTGTTATCGATAGCTTCGCCAGTTTTTTGACCAGCTTCTTTTGTAGCATCTACTGCATTGTTTACACCTTCTTCAATTTTATCACCAGCTTTTTTAGCTGCTTCTTTTGTTTTTTCCCATGCTGATTTTGCATCATCTAATGCTTTTTGAGCAGCTTCTTCAGCCTTTTTATCGCCACTTTTTACTGCAGCATCTAAATCAGCTTGTGCTTTTTTTACATTTTCTTCAGCTTTTGCCAATTCAGCATCTGCATTTGCTTTCATTTCATCAATTGATTCATTTGTAGTTTCAATTGAATGATCTAATTTCTCACCGATTGAAGTATCTCCATCATTGTTTTTATCCATAGATGAATTATTGTTACATGCTGACAAGGAAAGTGCACATGCAACTGCTGCTAATACTGCGATTTTTTTCATGTTTCTAATTTGTTTGTGTAATAATAGTTTATTGTAATAATTATATACTGATTGCACTTCGCAATATTTATACCAATTTTTTGAAAAATATGGCAGCCATTCCCACTATGGCTGGACATTTTTGTTTTTCAACTCCTTTTCCAAGCGGTCGACATGATCCGAGAGTTGTTTCAGCAATTTTAAATGGTTCACCTGCGAATCAAATAGCTGTTTAACCTCTTCCTCTAATAGTACATCTATTTTCTTATGCAAACTCCTGATTTCTAATTCAGCCTTTAGGTTTACCAGATAGTCATTCTCAGCCCGTTTTCTATCCTTTTCCTCCTGTCGGTTTTGGCTCATCATAATGATTGGAGCCTGTAGGGCAGCCAAACAGGACAAGACTAAATTCATCAAAATAAAAGGATAAGGGTCAAATCGGTCTTGCTTGATCATGAGCGTATTGAACAATATCCAAACGATCAAAATCCCTGTAAATATTAAAATAAAAGACCAGCTGCCTCCAAATCGTGCTACCTTATCAGAAATAAGTTGCCCCCTATTTAGGTATTCACCTGTAGGATTAATAAGGTTATCAACGATTAATTTTTCTTCCTCAAATGATTTTCGAACGATTTCATGAAGCTTTTTTAGGTTTTCATCATTTTGGTTGATCATTTCCAAAATATCCTTATTCTTTACTTGATCAAGTTTAGCCATGGTTAATGAAATAAGTAATCAAATATATGGACTAAAACCATGGAGAATTCAAATAGTTGGAAATTAATCAAAAAAAGCTCCCAAAATTGGGAGCTTTAAATAAACATATTTCAATTCAATATTTTTTAAGCTTTGGGATACACTGTTCCTTTTGCAGCCTCTAGGGTGTTCTTTAACAAACCAATAATGGTCATTAATCCGACACCTCCCGGTACTGGTGTTATCCAAGAAGATTTCGGAGCAACATGCTCAAAATCCACATCACCATAAAGTTTAAATCCTGATTTTGTTTCGGTCGAATTCTCCCTATTGATTCCCACATCGATAACAATAGCACCTTCTTTTACCATATCCGCAGTTACAAAATTCTTTTTGCCAATGGCTGCAACCACGATGTCACCTTGCAAAACCTCAGCTTTCAAGTCTTTTGTCCTACTATGTGTCAGGGTAACTGTACAATTTCCTGGATTAGAGTTTCTTGCCAAAAGGATACTCATAGGGGAGCCAACGATATTGCTCCTTCCAACAATGACTGCCTTTTTACCAGCTGTATCAATTCCGTAATGTTCCAACATCAACATGATGCCATAAGGAGTAGCAGGAATAAAACAAGGTAGATTACGTTGCATTCTACCTAGATTGATTGGATGGAACCCATCAACATCTTTGCGGTAATCGATAGCTTCAGTAACTTTTTCAGGATCAATATGTTTAGGTAAAGGCAATTGAACGATCAATCCATCAATCGATTCATCTGCATTGATCTCATTGATCTTTTCCAACAATTCTTTTTCAGTGATATCCGTATCATAACGAAGATTGGTCGAATCGAAACCAACTTGCTCACAATTTCTCATCTTGCTCGCAACATAAGTTTCACTACCACCATCGTTTCCAACTAAAATAGCTACCAAATGAGGTTTGCGGCCTAACTTCGCAGTAAGCTCTGCAGCCTCTCTTTTGATGTCTTCTTTAACCTTGGTTGATACTTCCTTACCGTCCAGTAAATTCATAATATATTATATAGGTTGATTTTCTTAATCTAATTTCAGAACCGCCATAAATGCTGATTGTGGAATCTCTACGTTTCCAACCTGACGCATACGTTTTTTACCTTTCTTCTGTTTTTCCAACAACTTACGCTTACGCGAAATATCACCACCATAACATTTTGCAGTTACATCCTTACGCAATGCAGAAATGGTTTCCCTCGCAATGATCTTTGCTCCAATCGAAGCTTGAATACGGATTTCAAACTGCTGTCTCGGTAAAAGTTCCTTCAATTTCTCACAGATCTTCTTACCAAAATCATAAGCATTGCTTCTGTGGATCAATGAAGATAATGCATCCACGGGTTCATCATTCAAACGGATATCCAATTTCACCAAGTCCGATTGTCTATAACCGATTTGATGATAATCGAATGATGCATATCCTTTAGAGATAGTCTTTAACTTATCATAGAAATCAAAAACGATCTCTCCCATTGGCATTTCAAACACCAATTCTACACGATCAGATGTCAAATAAGATTGGTTCACAATCGTACCGCGTTTCTGAATACATAGGGACATTACAGGACCAACAAACTCAGCCTTTGTAATGATATTTGCTTTAATATAGGGTTCCTCGATACTGTCCAATTTACTTGGATCAGGAAGATCCGAAGGATTGTGGACTACGATCTCCTCATGATTTTTTGACAGGTAAGCTAGGTAAGATACGTTCGGCACAGTAGTAATAACTGTCATATCGAACTCACGTTCCAAGCGTTCTTGGATGATTTCCATGTGCAGCATTCCTAAGAAACCACAACGGAAACCAAAACCTAATGCAGCTGAAGATTCAGGTTCAAACACCAACGAAGCGTCATTTAACTGCAAACGGTGCATAGACTCCCTTAGCTCTTCATAATCTTCCGTATCTACAGGATAGATACCCGCAAATACCATGGGCTTAACTTCCTCAAACCCTTGGATAGCTTGGGCACAAGGACGATCCTTCTTCGTGATGGTATCCCCTACTTTTACCTCTCTAGCTTCTTTGATCCCAGAAATAATATAACCTACATCTCCGGTCTTAATTACTTCCTTAGGCACCTGGTTTAGCTTCAAGGTACCAACCTCATCAGCGATATATTCTTTGCCCGTAGCAACAAACTTTACACGGTCTCCTTTTCTGATCTCACCATTTTCAACTTTGAAATAGGCCATAATCCCTCTGAAAGAGTTGAATACGGAGTCAAAGATCAAGGCTTGTAATGGAGCTTCAGGATCGCCAACCGGCGCAGGGATACGCTCAATGATAGCAGTTAGGATATCAGGAATACCCATTCCGGTCTTACCGGAGGCAGGGATAATTTCTTCTCTCTTTCCACCTATCAATTCAACGATCTGATCTTTTACTTCCTCCGGCATAGCTCCTGGTAAATCCATCTTGTTCAAGATGGGGATAATTTCAAGATCATGCTCTAAGGCTAAGTATAGGTTGGAAATAGTCTGTGCCTGTATACCTTGAGAAGCATCTACGATCAACAAAGCACCTTCACAGGCAGCAATCGATCTAGAAACTTCATATGAAAAATCGACGTGACCCGGGGTGTCAATCAGATTTAACACATACGTTTGTCCATCTTTGGTATACTCCATTTGGATTGCATGGCTCTTAATCGTAATCCCTCTTTCACGTTCCAAGTCCATATTGTCCAACAATTGTGCTTGCGCCTCACGTTGGGTGATGGTATTGGTATACTCTAATAATCTATCGGCCAAAGTACTTTTCCCGTGGTCGATATGTGCGATAATACAAAAATTGCGTATATGCTTCATATAGGTTATTATGCCTTCAATTTAATTCGCAAATATAATTTTTTTAAGTGAGCTTTTTAGCTATTAAAATCATCTATTTCCGAATAATTGAAACATTTACCCCATATTTTTAGCAATACCGGAATTTACTGGGATTAAAGAATTTGCTTTTGACTAGGATTGAGAAGGAAGTATGAAAACCTCTTTCGGGAACAACAGATGGAAACATGTTCCTTTTCCTATTTCACTTTCCACCTCGATTGTAATATGGAGTCGGTCGGCAATCCGCTTTACAATGGTCAGGCCTAAGCCTGTTCCCTCATAACTATTGGCATTGGACATCCGCTTAAAGGAATCATAAATGGTACTCAACTCCTCCTTCGCGATCCCTATACCGTTATCTTGGATGGTATAACGGACAAATTCATGCTTGAGGCTAGAAGAAATGGTTACAACGGGCTTTTCTACTTTTGCACTATATTTAATGGCATTCCCTATTAAATTCTGGAACAATTGGTATACAATACTTCTTTCACCATAAACTGGAAGAATATTACCATATATCACTTCAGTTCCAAGGGCATTATAGCGCAATTGACTGAAGTTCACAATTTGCTTCAGGAATTCTTCCACATACACTGGTTCCATACTGTACTGATAGTCTTTCACCTTAGAAAAATCATGAATACTCTTCAGCAGTTCAGAAATGACTTCCACGGCCTCTTTCGTGTTCTTCAGCATCTTCAGTTTCAGGTCATTTGTCATTTCCGGTCGTTGAAGGAGCATCTGGGTAGAGAGGTTAATTGCTGATAAAGGGTTTTTAAGATCATGGCTCACCGTATGGGCATAGTTATCCAGTGCCCTATTCAGGTCGATCACCTCTTTGTTCAGCTTTACGATTTCTTGAGAAAAATTCTTATTGCTCTGGATGATCAGATTCCTTAACCGCTTAATAAAATAAATCTCATTATCGCGCCAAGGGTCACAGATCCCAACGGTAGTTTGATGCCAAATATCGAGGACAGGATGTTCTTCCCTTTCAAATGAATCATTCGGTAGGTTCATTTTAATCCTAGATTCGGGTTTGGCTACCCACTTCCTCTTGAACACTTTCTCCTTCCTAAACCAAAGCACACTGCAATTCTCCTCCAACTCAACTTTAAGCGCAGCTAAGCCGACAAATCGTTCTGAATCCAACCCTAACTCTTCACCATGATTTAATATAAACTCAGCATCAAAGAAGATTGAATCCTTTGATACTCTGGAAATAAGTCCTTTAATATCTAATACTTTATCAAAACCAATGGAGATATTGTAGGTATAAAGCTTACCATTAATCAAAATAAGCATAGCATCTGCTTTGGCATAATAGCAGAGCTCTTTATCCAAACTCATTAAAGCTTCAGCAAGGTTATTTTTCAGGATTAACTTTTCCTTCAGCTGAAGCTCAAAATTCCTAATATCATCCTGAAAGTCCTTGATCTTATTCTTTTGTTCCTCTTCATAACGGTAAATAGCCATTTGAATAAAGTACACCATGGCCTCCCGTTTTAAGAGGTTTATTTTCTTTCCCTTTTTACTTTGACAAAAAATATATCCCCAAATCTTTCCATCAATCTGCAAGGATACGCTAAGGTTTGAATTGACTCCATCGCGAATGAGATAATTTGCATGGATCGGAGAAATCATCCTGATATTTGTCTGTGATAGATTGGGCTTAAAATTATCTTTAGTTACGATCTTTATGGTTTTACCATTGACCTGAGCGGTATAGCGGTGGAAATTGACCGAATGAATGTTTTTAGCATGCTTAAAAATATCCATATCAGGATAATAACAGCCTAATATTTTTTCCAAGTCTGAATTCTCAATACTTTCCGCCAATACATAGCCATCTCCATCACCGACATATTGAAAAACCCTTACCCGATCAAATCCAGAAATCTTCGAAATATAAGAACTGACTACCTTCCAGATCTTTCCTTTGCTTTCACTTAATAGCTTATCTACAATTTCAAACTTTGGAAAAAAAACATTCGAGTCCTCAAATTTCTTTTCAAACTCTAAATAGATGTTGTTATTGAATAAATAGATATTTAGATAATATGGTTCTCCTTGGATGACCAATTCCAATAAAACCCGTTCATTGGTTTCATTAATAACTTGATCAACCGCAATTTTTATACTGACTACGTATTTCGAAAAATATGCAGTTAATATCTCCCATAAATTAATTCCTAGATAAGTGGAAACAGGATTGCTTAACCAAACATCACAGTTCTCACTACCTGCAATGAGGTAATAGTCTAAATCAACAATCAATAAATAACCGAACTCCTGAATCCCTTCACTGAGATTCAATTGTTCTTCCTCAAGAATAATCCGATTATCCATTTAATTAATTCATAGTTAGTTTGTACTTTTTTCCTGGTTTGGCCAGATGTTTTTCAAACAGCAGTTAAAATTAGAAAAAAGAAATCAAGTTTAAATATATTCAAACTATATTTTTATTGATATTGAGTATCAATAAATAACAACCTTTCAATTCAAGCTCCTTAATTGTTTATTTCCAACAGGTTATCGGAAGTATGGAATGAATATGAATTCATTAAATAAAACACTCAAGTTCAAAAGTTCTCATTCCATAAACAATGCTGAAAATCTACCTAAATATTGAATTACTAAATGAATACTCAAAAGAATTCATAGCATTGAATTCTTTGCAGTAGGCTATTGCACAATAAAAAAGGAGTTGCCAAAAGACAACTCCCGAATATTTCTAAATGAGGTTGGATTATTCTGCCAAACTAGGCACTTGTACCAATTCACTAGTATCTTTATCGTAATCGATATTATCAAAGTTAAAACCAAATAGTTGGAAGAAATCATTACGGTAACCAACGATATCAGAGATCTCTTCTAAGTTTTCCGTTGTTGCCTGTTCCCAAAGTTTTGCTACCTCTTCTTGAACATCTGCTCTCATTTCAAGATCGTCAACACGGATCCTGCCTTTTTCATCTAAAGGAGTTTCTACATTATTGTATAATCTTTCAGCAAACAATCTTTGCATCTGCTCGATTGTTCCCTCATGGATTCCTTTTTCCTTCATCACTTTATACAATAATGAAATATACAAAGGAACCACTGGAATTGCAGAACTAGATTGTGTAACCAATGCTTTGTTTACAGAAACATAGGAGATACCGTGCAAATCTTTCAAAATTTCATTGATGGTTGGAACAGTTCCTTCCAAATCATCTTTAGCACGACCGATTGTACCATTTCTATAGATAGGATAAGTCAATTCAGGGCCGATATAAGAATATGCAACAGTTTTAACGCCTTCTGCTAAGACGCCTGCAGCTTTAAGGTCTTCAATCCAGAATTTCCAATCTTCACCACCCATTACAGCAACCGTATTTTTGATGTCATCATCTGAATCAACAGGTTGAATGCTTATATCTGATACAACACCAGAATGGAAATCAACAGTTTTATTGGTAAAAGCCTGATCGATTGGCTTTAATACTGAAGCATGTTGAACTCCAGTTTTTGGATGTGTACGACGTGGGGATGCCAAAGAATAGACAACCAAGTCAACCTGTCCAAGATCTTTTTTGATCAATTCAATGGTTTGCGCTTTGATCTCATCCGAGAAAGCATCGCCATTGATACTTTTTGCATATAAGCCAGCAGCATGAGCTTCTTTCTCAAAAGCAGCGCTATTGTACCAACCTGCAGTACCTAATTTGCCTTCAGATGCTGGTTTTTCAAAAAACACTCCGATAGTTGCTGCTCCTGAACCGAATGCAGCACTGATGCGTGAAGCAATCCCAAATCCGGTAGATGCACCGATTACCAATACCTTTTTAGGCCCGTTTTTAATCTCGCCTTTAGATTTTACGTAATCGATTTGGTTTTTGATATTCTCTGCCGCTCCTTCTGGATGCGCTGTCAAGCAGATAAAACCTCTAGTTCTTGGTTGAATAATCATATTGCTAAATTCTCAATTTGAATAATTTTTACAAAAGTAGTTAATTTTTCAAGTAAACTGCCCCAAAATATCCCCCTTTAATCCTTTTGTGGACCTTGCAACCTAATGCTCAGAAGGTTAATGGCACTCGTTACTGTTTTTTTATGAAATCTTGATAGAGTAAGTTAATAACTTCTTTCGACATTACAATATCTTCATTTCGATCAATCGTTGGAATGCAACCATTGGTTATCACGACAAAACCGAACTTTTTATTAGGCTCAAAAAACATGTTGCTATAAAGGCCATAGGCTGAGCCAGTATGTCCGATCATATGTTCCCCAGGAATTAATTGATAGGTTTCCAATAATGCTAAGCCATAATTTTCCTTTGGAGATAAGCCCTTTTGCATTTTTTGTGAACTTGCTTTGCTGATGATTCGCTTCTTACCTAATTTCCCATAGTTCATATGCATCTGCATATATTTACCTAGATCATGTGCCGAGATCTTCATTCCCCCAGTTGGTGAAAAAACAGGTGTACTCACTCCCATCTTATAATTCCTGATCTCCTCAGATCTTGGATAGTAAGCAGCACTTTGTTCATCATATTCACCATCTATTTTATCATACAATTTTGCAAATCGACTTTGGTCCAATGAGTCTACGCAATATCCCGCATCCAATTTTAATGGATTCAGTATTTGTTGTTTGATATAGTTATCAAATCGAATTTCAGTTAATCTCTCCAATACCGCCCCAATGATATTGAAGTTCAAGTTACAGTATTCATAATCGGTTCCTGGTTCATAACTGTTATAGGATTTCTCCCATTCTTTGTTCTTTGTGGTATCTAGAACATCAAAAGTAAAATAACCATTATAATCATTTAAACTGGAACGATGTGATAGCATCATTTCCAATGTTATTTTGGTGTCCGGAAATTTAGGATTCCTTATTTTAAATCCAGCCAGATCACTGATATCATCATCTAACGAAACCTTTCCTTGTTCTACAAGTTGCATAATTGCCGTAGAACTGAACGATTTGGAAATAGATGCAATCCTGAATAGATCATTTGTGGTTAATGGAGCTTTTGTTTCTAGGTCCTTATAGCCAAAAGCCTTTTCATAAACAGGTTTTCCATTTTTTACAACCACAATGGCCAAGCCTACGGCATCATATTTATCCGTTATTTTTTTAAGGTCAGATTCAAATGAAGCACTTTGCGCCATGGCGCCAGTGCTCATAGAGACCGCAGCAAATAGACAAAATAGGCTCTTGAACCTTTTTAGATTTATTTTCATATTAGATTATATTATTGTTAGTAGATATTTTAAGCCAAATGCGACCAACATACCAAGTCCAAAACTTAACAAAGTTCCGATCAGTACATACTCCGTAAATTTTGTATCCTTCGCATTCGTTAGGTCCCCGAACCTAAATATTGATTTAGCTGCCAGCAAAAACCCAATCCCCTCATTCAAGCCAAGCAGCACAAAGCCCAATATCATTGCTCTTTCCAAGATTCCAATAATGGTCCCGGCATCAAATAAGGTTTCTTTTCGCTTACTGTTGAACTCAACTTCCTTATTCCACTTGCTGAAAAACACACGGATCACAATTGGTATTACAAATACGATCAACAATATGGCTATGGTATAGAGCAGCACATGGTTCCAGTTCATATTTGTTAAAATATCCTGGAAGGCAGCCATATTATTAAAATAATAGACAGCAAAAATACTCGCTATATGCAAGGCTTGGTCTACCAGGAAAATTCGGACAGGATTCGAGGGCCATTTTTGTTCCCAACCTATTTTTAGGCTGTCGATAGCTAAATGTGCCGCAACCAGGAAAAGGATACTTTGCCATTTATTGCCCAGATCATTGATAAAAAATAATATCAATAGACCTGCATGCACCGCAACATGATAAAACAAATATTGAATATGTGTCCTACGTTTATCAACCCACGATTTCGGCTGAAAAACAAAATCCCCTAAAATGTGGGATATCAACATTTTAAGCAGATCAATTAACATAGGCCTTTAAATCTTTTGTGCAATAATCGATTACTTGGTTCATCTTGGAATAATTCGCTTTACTAAGTTCTGTACTCACTTGGCTCTGGTGCTTTCTCCCGATGATCTTCGTCAATTCAGTCTGGTTGGCATTGGGATAGTCCATTGCTGCCTGAACTGTTTCAGCCATATTGGGAGTCCATTGGTCCGTTAAGCGGGTTGTCAAAGTTAATATTAAATTCAAGCGCTCATCCAGATCCTTCCATTGCGATTTGAATTCCAAACTTTCCTTAGTCAGGCTATCCAATGATTGACCTGAAAAAACAAAAGCCTCTCCGCTCGACTTCTTTATATCTTTATCAATGAAATCAACCTTCCCCACTCCTATTCCTATTCGGATATCCATTCCTTCCAATTGCCTCATTTCTGACTTTAAATAAAATATCGCTTGAAAGCAGGCCTCAATAGGCACTTCGGCCTGAAAACTATCCCCACGAAAAATATCATAGGTCAGTGCATGTTTCTTGATGCCCCGCTCTAACCTCGGAAGCCATTCTTTCGCATCATGCGACCTTGAATGCACTACATCTCCTGTTAATATGACATGGTAACTCATGGCTGTCTTTTTATTAATCATCCAATATAATGATATTTCTTATTATCATCAAAATAAATGATAAACAAATTTATCATTAAAAACGATGATATTTTTAATTATCACTGAAATAAATGATAATTTTATTTATCAGCTCATTGGATAATAAATTATTGACCCTAGGGCAAAACGTAGATTAAACAATTATTTATTAAATTGTGTTCAACAAAATAAAGCTTATGGGAAACTATGCAAAAAGGCTAACGGCAAAAAGCAATTTCAAACTAAATGAACATCCCACCAGTATAAAAGATGAGATAACAAAGGATGACGCAAAGCTTGAATTAAAGGAATTAAGAAAGAAAATAGCTGCTCTTCAGGACAAAATGTATGCAGATGACCGATATTCAGTTTTGATTTGTCTGCAAGGGATGGATACTTCTGGTAAGGATTCCTTGATTCGAGAAGTCTTCAAGGAAATGAATGTACGCGGGGTAGTTGTTGAAAGCTTCAAAACACCAACAGAAATCGAACTACAACATGATTATTTATGGCGACATGAAATCAAGTTGCCAGAAAAAGGGAAATTCACGGTATTCAATCGGACCCATTACGAAAATGTATTGGTAACAAGGGTACACCCTGAATACCTTCTGAACGAAAGGATTCCTCATATCACTGATCCTCAAAATTTACCAGATGATTTTTGGGAAATGCGCTTCCAGCAAATCAACAACTTTGAAGAACGATTGACACAAAATGGTATGATTGTCTTCAAGTTCTTTTTGAATGTCAGCAAGGAGGAACAACGTGACAGACTTCTGAGCCGATTGGAGGAGGAAGAAAAAAACTGGAAATTCTCTCCTGGAGACTTAAAGGAAAGAGCACTGTGGAGTAAATATATGGAATGCTATGAGGATGCCATCAAGAATACCAGCAAAAAACATGCACCTTGGTATGTTATTCCTTCAGATTCTAAACCAATCAGTAGATTCTTGGTCGCAAAGATTATTTACGAAGTACTTTCAACATATAAGGATATCAAATACCCTGAAATGCCAGAAGAGATCGAAGAACACAAGAAAAAATACAAAGAACAGTTGGAAGCCGAATAGCTTCCAACCGTTTATCTAAAAGACGACATTGGAAAGACCGCCATCCAATGGAATGGAGGCCCCAGTCAAGAAGTTGGCATAAGGAGAAGCTAAGAAAGCTGCTAAATAACCATATTCTTCCGGTTTACCCAATCGTTTGATAGGCATACTTTCAATCCGTCGCTTTTCAATCGTCTCTAAGGAAACTCCCTCATTTTTTGCCTGATTATTCATCAGGTCATAAAGTCTATCCGTTGCAAAATAACCTGTCAAAATGGAATTGACTGTAATTCCATCTGCAGCAACCGCTTTTGAAAGTGATTTACTCCAACTGACTAAGGCGACCCGCATCGTATTGGAAAGCACTAGGCTATCCTGAGGTTCTTTCACGGTCAGGGAGGAAACATTGATAATACGTCCAAAACCTGAGGAACGCATACCTTTCAAGGCTAATTCAGAGGTATAAACAGCGTTTTTGAACAACAGATCAAAGGCCTGCTGATAATCTCCGATATTTTTATGGGAGACATCTCCTGCTGCAGGTCCATTGGTATTGTTCACCAGGATATCTACCTGATGCGCATTAAAATAAGCCGTTAAATTGGCTTGGTGCAGCTCAAAGTCCATAAAGTCGGTTTGCAGATAACCATGTTTCTGGCCATTTACCGCCGAAAGTTCCATTAAAACTTCCTTTAACTTGTCCTCATTCCTGGACATCAGGGTGACTTCAGCTCCACATGCCGCCAATTCCATGGCAATTGCTTTCCCGATTCCCGAAGTAGCACCACCAACTAAGGCCTTTTTACCAGTTAAATCAATTTGCATATCAAAATTTTTGAAAGCCTAAATATAGCCATTCAATTAGAAAAACCGACTCAGTCAATAGGAATTAATCGCCTTCGTATTTAGGATAGCCTTCTTCATCCAAATCATCGCGCTCATCTTCAGCATCTCTCGACAACTCTTCATCTTCTTTAGATACCCGTACGATGCTCTCCCCTTCGACATGCATATTGTTATCCTCTAGATTTTCCTCCTGAAGTTCATCTAATGGGGCATATTCTTCACCTACATAGGGATTCGACGAGTCATAGGTAGAGTCATCGTCTGCAGCACCTTCACTGATAGTATCATAGTCCGAAGGATGCTCCCAATCTGGATCATTATCATTGACATCCAATTCGTAGGAGGAATCTTCCTTATTATAGGTCAAGTCCTTTGGATCTTTAGGTCCTTGGTCATCATCATTCACCTTATTTTGTTTTTTGTTCTCTTCTGAATTCATAATAATTAAATATTTAAAACCTATCCTTAAAACCATCCTAACATCCCAATTGTTTGCATAAACATCATAAGATTAACGACTTTGTGACGTTGTATTAAAAGAGATAATTAGTTATATTTACCTTTAACAATTTATAAACTTCTATTATGCAAACTAAAACTGAGTACCTAATTTGGGACAAAATCGTCTCAAGTGCGAAAAGTCGTTTTGATGCTGATTTATATGCCAATAAATTCAGAAATATGAATCCAGAATTGTTTGATAAACTGATCCTACATATCATTGTTGGATTTGCTTCTGGAGAAGATCATGATAGTATTTCAACCAACCTACATAACGAACTGGAACATTTAGGGATTGATGTCCGTGAGGGCGTCATCGACACCATTGTATCGGATAAACATGTCACCTTTTCGTGTGAAATCTATGCGGCTTACCTTACTTTTTCCATGCTGGAAGATGGAGCCTTGGAAGTTGAAGTATTGGGTTATGTTACCGACCTGCTGGAAAACCCTCATATTTATTAGGATAGCAATTTTCAATGCCTTCGGTTGAATTCCGATAAACCCCGTTTATCATCCGTACTAGCTGTATCAATTTTCCTGTTTTTTATGTAACTTCGCAGTTATATGGAAACCGTTGTTAGTGGTATTAGAAGTACCGGAAAATTACACCTTGGAAATTATTATGGGGCATTGAAAAATTTCGTCAAAATGCAAGACGAATACAATTGCTTCTTTTTTATTGCAGATTTACACTCTTTAACGACTCACCCTACTCCACATGGCCTCAAAGAAACTGTACGCAATGTGGTGGTAGAATACCTTGCCGCTGGATTAGACCCCGAAAAATCAACTATATACGTTCAATCTGATGTACCTGAAGTTGCTGAACTCTATCTATACATGAATATGAACGCCTATTTAGGTGAACTGGAAAGATCTACAGCATTTAAGGATAAGGTTAGAGCAAACCCTAATAATGTCAATGCAGGTCTATTGACATATCCTGTCCTTATGGCCTGTGATATCTTGATCCACCACGGAACTAAAGTGCCTGTAGGAAAAGATCAAGAACAACATCTGGAAATGACCAGGACCTTTTCAAACAGGTTCAACCGTCTGTATGAGGTAGATTATTTCAAAGAAGCATTTGCATTCAGTTATGCAGACAAGCTCATCAAGATCCCAGGACTATCTGGCCAAGGTAAAATGGGAAAATCAAACGGTGAAGCCGATTGTATCTATCTTTCCGACGCCGAGGAAGTTATCCGTAAAAAGATTATGCGCGCGGTAACCGATGCTGGTCCTACGGAACAGAACCAAGTAAAACCTGAAGCTGTACAAAACCTCTTCGATTTGATGAATGTCGTATCTACTCCTGATACCGTTCAACACTTCGATGGATTATATAATAAAGCCGAAATCCGCTACGGTGATTTCAAAAAACAACTTGCTGAAGATATGGTAAATGCCACCAGTGAAGTGAGAGCACGAATCCAAGAAATCAGTGAGGATGATGCTTACATTGCCAAAGTCATAAAAATGGGCGCTGAAAAAGCCCAGGCAAGTGCCCAAAAAACAATGAAAGAAGTTCGTGAAATTATCGGTTTAAAAAAATTGTATTAGAATATGCATATAGCAATTGTTGGAAATATTGGAGCTGGTAAAACAACCTTAACAGAATTACTTGCCAAACACCTTAACTTTGAGCCTCAATTTGAAGCCGTAGAGAATAACCCTTACCTAGAGGATTTCTATAGCGATATGAAACGATGGGCCTTTAACCTGCAGATTTTCTTCCTAAATTCTAGATTCCGCCATATTGTGGATCTACAGAATAGAGAGATCAACATGATCCAAGATAGGACCATCTATGAGGATGCTTACATCTTTGCAGAAAACTTATATGATATGGGCTTGATGAGTGCCCGCGATTTTGAAAACTATTCCGATATTTTTCAAAGCATTGTTAACTACATCAAACCACCAGATCTTTTGATCTACCTTCGTGCATCCGTACCTACTTTGGTAAACAATATCCAAAAAAGAGGCCGTGACTACGAATCTGGAATACGTTTGGATTATCTTTCTAAGCTGAACGAGAAATACGAAAAATGGATCAATAATTATTCTGAAGGAAAACTATTGATTCTAGATAAGGATAATCTGGATTTTGCCAATAATCAGGAAGATCTCGGAAAAATTATCCAAAAAATAGAAGCCGAACTCTTCGGTTTATTTTAAGAACTAAAAAGCCGATATTCTTCGGCTTTTCTTATTTTTAATCTATGAAAGTAATTGGAATAATACCTGCTCGATACGATTCAACAAGATTTCCCGGAAAACCGCTGGTGGATATCGCCGGAATGACCATGATCCAGCGTGTTTACAACCAAGTAAAACATGCCGCCTCACTCAGCGAAGTCGTTGTCGCTACGGATGACCAAAGGATATTCGACCATGTGAAAAGTTTTGCGGGCAATGTCGTCATGACTAAAAAAGAACACCAATCTGGTACTGATCGTTGTGCTGAGGTCATCAATAACATCTCGGGTTTTGATATCGCCATCAATATTCAAGGTGATGAACCTTTTATTGATCCTCAACAGATTGATTTACTGGTTTCCTGCTTCCAAAGACCTGAAGTAGAAATTGCAACCCTTGTCCGTCCGATTCAAGAACTTACGGATCTGGAAAATGTAAATAAGCCGAAGGTGGTATTAAACCAAAAAAGCGAAGCATTGTATTTCTCTAGGCAGGCAATCCCCTATATGAGAGGTGTTGACATCAAAGAATGGCTCTCCAAAGAAACCTATTACAATCATATTGGCATCTATGGTTTTAAGGTTGAAACTTTAAAGGAATTAGCCAGGTTACCTATATCTAAACTTGAAACGACAGAATCTTTGGAACAGCTCCGCTGGTTAGATAATGGCTACAGGATCCAAACTGCGGTATCTACCCATATTAACGATGCCATCGATAGCCCCGAAGATCTACAGGATATCCTCAAAAAATATTTCAGCAAATAATAAAAAATAAGGTCAAGATTTATTCTTGACCTTTATCCTATATCTCTATTCCTCCTGCCCTTTCTATTAGATCAGAAGTATAAAATTCCTTTAATAACTAACTTCGGGCATATTAGCCAACAATTCCTGATAGTCCTGTAATTTAATCTTATTCATTTCGTCAACAACCAGGTCCAACGAATTAATTTGCTCCCTAGTCCTTATCCCGAGTACACTGCAGGCTACAGGATGATGTAATAATGGATATTTTAAAGCAAGTGCCAAATTATTCACACCTAATTTATTTGCTATCTCTGATATTTCACGTTGGATCTCCAGAACTTCATGAACGGAATAGCTCAAGTATTTCTGGGCAGCTTTTTTTAACAATAACCCTTGGGCAACAGTACCACGAGCTAATACAGAAATTCCACTATCCGCAAGTTCCTGAAAATACGCCTCTGGCCTCCGATCAAAGATACTGTACTGCATCATATCAGAAACAATATGGCTATTCTTGGCATAATTTAGGAACACCTTTGGTCTAATGGATGAAATACCGTAATAGCGGATCTTTCCCTGCTGAACCAATAATTCGAAGGCTTCAACTATTTCATCAAATGGATCCTCAATGGTACCTCCATGTAATTGATAAAGATCGAGGTAATCAGTCCTTAGACGACTTAAAGATTCATCAACAGATTTTAAGATATAGGCCTTACTTGGCGCCCAATCCCAGCCACTTCCATCCTCTTTCCACTTATTCCCGACTTTAGATGCTAAAATCCATTTATCACGATTTCCTTCAAGCAACCTGCCTATCAATTCCTCATTCTTCCCTTTGTCATAAAGGTCCGATGTATCGAGGTAATTGATACCAAGCTCTTGCGCATGCTTGATAATATAAGAATTCGTTCCATCATGACCTTGCACCAACGACATCGCGCCAAGTCCAATTTCAGATATCTTTAATTCCGATTTACCTAAGTTATTATATTGCATTCTCATTTGGGGATTTTATATCCAATAGTTCCACATCAAAGATCAAGGTACTGTATGGAGGAATTGGACCACTGCCACGTTCTCCATAGCCTAAATTATAAGGAATGAAAAATCTATATTTTGCTCCTTTTTTCATCAAGGGGATACCGATTTTCCATCCTTCAATTACATTATCCAATTCAAGGTCCAATGGCTCACCACGTTCATAGGAATTATCAAAGGTTTCTCCAGTATGGACCTTTCCAATATAATGAACCTTTACCGTATCGGTCAATGAAGGGTTCAATCCTGTTCCCTCTTTTAGGACTTCATATTGCACTCCCTCAGGAGTCACCTTTACTCCAACTTTGCTTTTATTTTTTGTCAAGAATTCTTCCGCAGATTTCTTTAATCCTGCACTCTTTTCGTCCTGGATCTTCTGTAATCCATCACGGATTATCTGCTCTCGGTCTTCATCCTTAAATAATGGATCCTTACCTTCCAGCACATCTCCTATTGCTTGTAACAATTTCGCCTTATTGATAGGCAGATCCATCCTTTTGATATAAGATCCTAAGTCTTGGCCTAAAGCATAAGACAAAGAATCGTTGGCATTTGATAAGGCCTGTGCCTGACTTTGCGAACTTATTGCTAAACAAAAAAAGATTCCTAAAATGTACTTCATTATGGTTTATGGTTTTTTATTATTTTATCGATTATCTCTGCCGTACAGTCTTGGTAATCCACGTTTACCTTAGATTTTGCATTTAACCAAGATTCAATGTCCAATTCAGATTTCTTCTTTAGACTTTTGATCACAGGTACGCCAATTTCCTCCAGAGATGCTGCATTTAAATGTTGCTCATATTGGTTCTTCATTGGAATCACCAATAATTTCTTCCCTAAATATAGGGCTTCCGCAGGAGTTTCAAATCCTGCACCACATAAAACGCCTGAAGATTCTGCCATACTCTGTACAAAAGCATCCGAATTGATAGGATTGATGGACACATTCTTTAGTCTAAATGGCTTCTTGTTATGTTTCGAAAAAACCTCCCATTTTACATCCGTAAAACGTGATAGGTGCTTTAATAAATGGGAATCATCATAAGAAGGTAAATATACGGTATAATGCCCAAGATCCTTAGGTTCCAATTCTCTTACTGACTGCCTGATTACTGGAGTGAAGATATGGGATGCATAGGACTTAAAGTGAAAACCATAGGAGATATTCGATGGAGCATAATTCTTCATGATAAATTTCCCCAACATGTCCGACTCCTCAGGTTTAGGACTCGAAGGATCAAAAGCACCGATCTGATGACTTAGTCCAATACAGTTCTTTTCCTTAAAATAACATCCCCAAGCAGAAATGGGTTCAAAATCATTGATTACCAAATCATAGTCTTCCACTGGAACAGAATTCACTTCCTTGACAAATTTCCGGACGGTTGAACTCATAAAGGTCTTCCAAAGGTCTACACCACCAGACTTGCCAAAAATAAAGCTCAATCCATGGTATCGATATTTGACTTCAAATGGCAAATCGATATCGGCTTGTATGCCACTGATTAGAACATCGACCTGACCGTATTCCCGAAGACATGGAATAATATCGATAGCTCGACATAAATGCCCATTTCCAGTCCCTTGAACAGCATATAATATTTTCATCGAATCAGTATTTGACTTCAGCAAAGTAACAAATTTCAGTTAACATGTTTCGACAAAATCTTATATATCTTAACTTAAAATTATTATTTTTCGATAAATCTCTACTAACCAACATGAAACAATGTTGTATTTTGTTCATCTCAGGAATTATTATCCTTATCCTATCTGCATGGGGTTTTAAACCGCATAAATTGATGAATCAAAATGCCATTTTCACCCTTCCTGCTGATCTCAGTGTCTTTTATAAGAAACACCACTATCAAATCCGTGAGTATGCCATCAATGCCGATAAAAGGGTTTACATTGACCCAGCGGAGTCACCACGTCACTTTATTGATCTGGATCGTTGGGATCAGCACGATTCTATCCAGATCCCATGGAATAAAGCAAAGGAAAAATATCAGGAAAAATATTTGATCAGCCGTGGAATTGTTCCTTGGCAAATCGAGAAGTCATATCGTCAATTAAAAAAAGCCTTCTTCGAAAAGGATATTGACCGAATTATTAAGATCTCTGCTGATTTAGGTCATTATGTAGCTGATGCCCATGTTCCATTACATACCAGCAGTAATTATAACGGACAGTTAACAGACCAGATTGGAATCCATGCCCTATGGGAAACCCGATTGCCTGAAAGATATAGCAACAAGTATAGTTTATATGTCGGACCGGCAGTCTATATTGATGATGTTCTGGGTTTTGCGTGGCAGGCAGTCCTTGAAAGTCATTCCCTCCTCGATTCCGTATTAAAAGTTGAAAAGGATTTGTCAAATAAACTTCCAAAAGTCCTACATCGATCCTTTATCCAGCGAGGTCAACAATTACAAACAAACTACTCCGACTTCTATGTCACAAATTATCATAATCAGTTAAATGGTATGGTCATGCGACGAATGAAAAAATCAATCCATGCCATCGGCTCAATATGGTTTACAGCTTGGGTGGATGCAGGACAGCCTGACCTTGCCAACACTCAAATCCTAGAAAACAAAATTGATAGTATAGACCTTAAGATCAATCATATCCCTAAAGGTCGAGAAGAATGGCATTAGAATATTCGTTCAACTAAACATTTTAACTAATTTTGGCAAAAATTTAATTAAAATGTCAACCAAAAAGTTATTATTCCTTTTTTGTTCTATACCTACATTCGCCTTTACACAAAGCTTGAATGATACAACCAAAATCTCAGAGGTCATCATTCAGGAAAACAGATTTCAGATTCCTTTCAATCAACATAGCCGCAATATCCAGGTCTTGACGCAAAAGGACCTTAAGAAATTACCAAGTACAAGTATCAATGAGGTCTTAAGGTACGTGTCTGGCGTAGATATCCGTCAGCGTGGTCCTTTCGGAACCCAAGCTGATATCGGCATCGATGGTGGTAGTTTCGACCAAACGCTGGTATTGATCAATGGTGTTAAATTATCTGATCCACAGACAGGTCACCACATGCTCAATATCCCTATTCCATTAGAAGCAATCGAAAGAATTGAAATCCTTCGTGGACCTGCCTCCAGGATGTATGGAATCAACGCCCTAACCGGAGCTGTCAATATTGTAACCAAACAAGTGGAACATAATTCAGTATATACCCATCTATATGCAGGGACTTCTTTTGACAAAGTGGAAGAAACGGATAAGGATGGCATCTACTATGGAACAGGTATTCAGGTTGGAGGAACTTTTTATAATAAAAGCAACCAACATCAATTATATGCCAGTAAAGAGCATAGCAATGGTCAACGATATAATACAGGATCTGATAACGAAAGAATCTATTATCAAAACAACCTAGTCATAAATTCGGACAACAGGATCCAAATGATGGCTGGCTATATGAACAACAGGTTTGGTGCAAATGGTTATTATGCAGCACCCGGGGATAAAAATTCAGAAGAGTTGGTAGAGACATTTTTATCAAGTATTTCCTCTCAACACCAGCTGAACGAAAACTGGTACCTGAATCCTAGGTTCAATTACCGCTATAATGATGATGATTATAGATACTTTAAAGATGATTTGAGCAAAGGAAGAAGCCATCACTATACACATAGCCTCTCAGGGGAATTAAATGCATACAGACAATTTAAATACGGTGATTTGGGATTAGGGATTGAATCAAGACATGAAAAGATCAATAGCTCCAACATTGGAGATCATAGTCGCAATAACCTTGGATTTTTCACTGAATTCCGTTCAACCTATTTTAGGAAGTTTATTTTCAACCTAGGGGCCTATATCAATTACAATTCTGATTACGATTGGCAGGTATTCCCTGGACTAGATATCAGTTACCTGATCAATGACAACTGGAAGATTTCGGCAAGCAGTGGGACCAGCCAAAGGATCCCAACCTTTACAGACCTGTATCTAAACCAAAGACCCGGAAATATTGGAAATCCAGATCTAAAAAGTGAAAATGCTTGGCAAAACGAAATCGGAACTTCCTATTCTAAAGGGGACCTCAGTATAAGGGCGGGCTACTTCTATCGTGATATCGATAACTTTATTGATTGGATGCGTGAAAGTACGGATGTACCTTACCAAGCAAATAATTTAGGGAACAATAAAACCCACGGAATCTTTTCCAATCTATTATACAATTACCAGATTGCCGAAAGAAAAAGCTTGAACTTCAACTTTTCCTACAGCTATTTAAACCCTTCTATTGTAAACAATTACAAGAACAGCATAATCAAATACGGAATTGAAAGCTTAAAACATCAGGCTATCGCAACTATTAGCTTCCATACCGGAAATTGGAATTTTATTACTGCAAATCGTTGGCTAGAAAGGACTTCAAACAACTCATATTTTGTGTCCGATGCCCGCATCGCATTCCAAAAATCTAAGTATACCATCTACGGCGATATCCAGAATATATTTGATGCACAATACATCGAAGTTGGAGCAGTCCCAATGCCAAGCCGCTGGGCTACATTGGGATTTAAGTATAACATTAAATTATAGATATGAGATGTGAGATATGAGATGTGAGAAATTTGGAATGAAGGCATGCTCATCGAGCAGCACCTCGGCTTGGCTAGATAACCGCCGAGATGCTACCATGCCATCGGAATAATCTTGGCCCATCCTCTTATCCTTTCCCTCCTGGTTCAAACCCAGATCTTGGCCTATCCTCCCATCCTTTCCATCCTGGTTTTAATCCAAATCTTGGCCCATCCTCTTATCCCATTAATCCTGGTTCAAAAAACAGGGCGATTATTTCTAATCGCCCTACCTTATTTTGTTTTCTAGTCTTAAAGTTGTTTCTCTAATTTATCAGTCAATACTGATTTTGGAACAGCACCGATTTGTTTGTCAACAATCTCACCATTCTTAAAGAACAACAAAGCCGGGATATTACGGATTCCATAACGAACAGAAATATCTGGATTGTTATCAACATTAACTTTACCTACCACTGCTTTACCTTCGTACTCCGTTGCAATCTCATCCACCAATGGACCTACCATACGACATGGGCCACACCATTCTGCCCAAAAGTCAATTAGTACTGGTTTATCTGATTTTAATACAACTTCATCAAAGTTGCCATCTGTAATTTCTAATGCCATTTTGATTATGTTTTTATGATTTTACAATTTAAATGAACACAAATATAAGCATTCGCTTATACATGCTATTTACTTACAACTATTATTTTTTTTATATGCTATCAATTTAATTTATATCGCACACTCTCTAAAGCTTCCAATCCATCCAAAAATTCATTGGTGATAAAAATCTTCTTACGCTTTACAGGCATTTCAATGGACAATTCATCCTGAAGATCCATGATCATAAACTTTAATTGACAGTTTGCCTCTTGTCCTTCTAATTGAGTATAACTCACTAACTCTTCTAATGTTTTGACAAATTCCTGATTTAAGATATGCAATGGAAACTGAATAGTAAAGCTTTTTGCCATCTTTTCGCGTAAATCAGATAGCAATTGGATTCCTTTCAGCTCAAATCCCCAGTTACCAACTTGTTTGAAACGCTCTTGCACCAATCCCCTGATCTGGACAAAATAGCCTTCCTGCAAATAACCTTTAAATTTCACATAATCTTCACCAAAAACCATGATCTCATAGGAGTCTGAATAATCTTCAATAATAAATGAACCAAAAGGTTTGCCCGATTTGGCAACCCTATGGTTTGCCAAGGCCACAATCCCTCCTAAAACAACCTCCTTGTTCTTGATCCGGTTAAATTCAAGTAATAGCTCCTGCTCTACTTCCGCAGCTTTCACCTTATTGATCATCTGTAGGTCTGTCACATTATTTGGACAGAAATGGCGCATTTCGAATTTATAGTTATCCAAAGGGTGACTGGTCAGATAAATTCCGATCACATCTTTTTCATATTTCAACTTCTCGATCAATCCCCATGCTGGACATGGATTCAAGGTCGGTTCAGGCAATTCAACAGCTCCACCCGCTCCAAATAAACTTACCTGCGCGGAGTTCTCATTCTCTTTAAATTTATGAGCAAATTTAATGGCCTTCTCAATCCCCGAACTACTATCGGTGTCCGAGAAAAAGTATTGTGCACGGTGGGTATCCGAAAAGGAATCAAATCCTCCAGCATAAGCCAGACTTTCGAATGCTTTCTTATTGATCATCCGAAGATCAACTCGCTTAGCTAAATCAAATATTGACTTGTATGGACCATCAGTTCTACTATTTACAATCGTTTCTACGGCTCCTGCTCCTACACCTTTCACTGCTCCAATACCAAAACGGATAGCCCCTTCATCATTTACCGTAAATTTATAATGCGACTCATTAACATCTGGACCTAAGACAGTTAAACCCATTCTCCTACACTCTTCCATAAAGAACGTTACTTGTTTGATATCGTTCATGTTATTGGAAAGTACAGCAGCCATATATTCCGCTGGATAATGTGCTTTTAGGTACGCAGTCTGATAGGCGACCCAGGCATAACAGGTGGAGTGGGATTTATTGAAGGCATAGGATGCAAATGCTTCCCAGTCAGTCCAGATCTTTTCCAAAACCTTTGCACTATGTCCATTCGCTTCTGCTTGGGCAACAAATTTAGGCTTCATCTTATCCAAGACCGCTTTTTGTTTCTTACCCATCGCCTTACGGAGAACGTCGGCATCACCTTTTGAGAATCCCGCAAGCTTCTGGGACAGAAGCATTACCTGCTCCTGGTAAACTGTAATACCGTAGGTTTCACTCAGGTATTCCTCACAGGCATCCAAGTCATAGGTGATAGGTTCAATTCCATGCTTACGTTTTACGAAACTAGGAATATATTCCATCGGACCTGGACGATATAATGCATTCATGGCAATTAAATCCGCAAAGACTGTCGGTTTTAATTCCTTCATATATTTCTGCATCCCCGGAGACTCGTATTGGAAGATACCAATGGTCTCACCCCTCTGGAACAGTTCGTAGGTCTTTACATCATCAATAGGGAAATTATCGGGATCCAAATCGATGTCATGGCTCAATTTTACGTTGATAACGGTATCCTTGATTAAGGTTAACGTTTTTAAGCCTAGAAAGTCCATCTTCAACAGACCCGCACTTTCAACGACCGAGTTGTCGAATTGGGTGACATATAGATCTGAATCCTTCGCTAAAGATACTGGAACGAAATTCGTAATATCATCCGGTGTGATGATTACCCCACAGGCATGTATACCCGTATTACGCATCGATCCTTCCAAGACCCTGGCTTGTTTGATGGTCTCCGCTTCAATACCGGCACCATCAGCCAAAGACTTCAGTTTATTGACGGCTTCCAACTCTTCACTACGCAAAACTTCCTTCAGCGCTTTGTCCTCCAGATTGAAGATCTTACTTAGTTTCAAGTTGGGAATCAATTTTGCAATTTCATTGGCATCAGAAAGTGGAAGATCCAAAACCCTGGCAGTATCCTTGATAGAAGATTTCGCTGCCATAGTTCCATAAGTAATGATCTGCGCTACTTGTGATGCTCCATATTTGTCGATTACATATTGCATTACCCGACCACGCCCCTCATCATCGAAGTCGATATCAATATCGGGCATGGAAACACGGTCAGGATTCAAGAAACGCTCAAATAGCAAATCATATAAGATGGGGTCTATATTGGTAATCCCCAAACAATAGGCAACGGCAGAACCTGCTGCTGAACCACGACCCGGACCTACTGATACTCCCATTTCACGGGCGGCAGCAATAAAGTCCTGTACGATCAAGAAATAACCAGGATACCCTGTTTTCTCAATCGTAGCCAATTCAAAATCCAATCGCTCCCGAATGGAATCGGTAATCTCAGGATATCGTTTCTCCGCACCGATATAGGTCAGGTGCCTTAAGAAGGCATTCTCACCACGCTTTCCACCATCAACCAAATCCTCTTCCGATTGGAACTGTTCAGGGATTTCAAATTTTGGAAGTAAGACATCCCTGTTCAAGGAATAAATCTCAATCTTATCCAAAACCTCCTGTATATTGATGATGGCATGTGGTGTATCTTTAAAAACCTGCTTCATTTCATCAGCAGATTTGAAATAGTATTCTTGGTTTGGTAAACCAAATCGGAATCCGCGACCTCTCCCTTTCGGTGTAGAGAGCTTTTCACCATCCTTAACACATAATAGAATATCGTGCGCGTGCGCATCAGCTTTATTGACGTAATATGTATTGTTGGTCCCGATTACCTTCACCTGATGTTTTTCTGCCAGTTGGACCAAGGTATCATTTACCCTGTTTTCGTCCTCCTGACCATGTCGCATCAATTCAATATAGAAATCCTCGCCAAACTGTTCCTTCCACCAGATCAGCGCTTCTTCTGCTTGGGCTTCACCTATATTTAAAACCTTGCTAGGAACCTCACCATTTAGGTTACCTGAAAGAACGATCAAATCTTCTTTATAGCGTTCGACAGTTTCCTTATCGATCCTCGGCACATAATAAAATCCTTCAGTATAAGCTACTGAAGCCATTTTTGCCATGTTGTGATATCCATTTTTGTTCTTGGCCAGAAAGACAATTTGATAACCATTGTCTTTTCTGCTTTTGTCTTTACGGTTCTCACATACAAAGAATTCACAACCCACAATGGGTTTGATCATCCGACCATCATAGGTCTCGCCATTTTCTTCAGCTTCCTTAATTTTTGCTTCTACATCCTTATTGTGACCTAAGGTCTTGCTAACAAAGTGAAAGGCTCCCATCATATTACCATGGTCCGTCATGGCAACTGCCGACATTTTATGCTTGGCTGCTGCTTGGATCAGGCTATCAATGGAAATTGTGGACTGTAAAACTGAAAATTGGGTATGATTATGTAAGTGGGCAAACTCAGCTGCTTCAAATTTAGCTAGAGTTTCAGGATCAATGACAACCTTTTTAACCCCCATGCTTTCCTCTTGACGGATTGCGTCAGAGGCCGCCTTCAGGTTTACATGCTTCAGTCCTACCGATTCAACAACGGAAGGATTCTCTTTTCTAAATTCTACAAAATAGCCGGTATCAACCTGTAAATCACTTGGCGTAAATACATCTTTTCTGATCAGCTCAAAAAAGCATCGCGTAGTTGCTTCCACGTCGGCTGTAGCATTGTGCGCCTCAGCAAATGGAACCCCAAACAGATAACTGTGTAATTCTGTTAGGTTAGGCAACTTATATCGGCCACCACGACCACCGGGCAGTTTCAATAGCTCTGCCGTGACTTCCGTACAGGTATCAAGGATTGGCATGGAAGCCATTGGACTATCCACCTGATAACGGTAGAATTCACAGCCCATAATATTGATATCAAAACCAATATTCTGACCTACCACAAATTTCGCCTTTGCTAATGCTTCATTGAATTTAACTAAAACATCAGTCAGGGGTATACCCTCAGATTCTGCCAATTCAGTAGAAATACCATGGATTTTTTCAGAATCATAGGGAATGTTGAAACCATCCGGCTTGATCAAATAATCCTGATGCTCAACCAGCCTTCCCATTTCATCGTGCAATTGCCAAGCAATCTGAATACACCTCGGCCAGTTATCTGTATCCGTAATTGGTGCATCCCAACGCTTTGGCAAACCCGTAGTCTCCGTATCAAAAATTATATACATCTTTCTCTTCTCCCTAAAACTTTGAACTAACAAAAATACTTAATATTATCCTAATAAACTCCCAAATTCTAGGAACTAAAATCTCCAATTCTTTAAGTAAATCTAAACTAGGATTTTAAAGGCAAAGCTCTGTTTTTAAAAAGTCATTTTGCAATTTTAGCTTTCCATATCGATCAATTAATAAATTAGCAACCTATCAAATTCCAGCAAACAAAAAACGCAGCCCATTTACTGCGGACTGCGTTTTTATATATTTTTAGAGGTTCTTTATTTCAAGATCACCACTTCTACTCTTCTGTTCTTTTGTCTTCCTTCTGGAGTTTTGTTGTCAGCAATTGGTTTGGTCTGGCCTAAACCTTTTGTTGAAATTCGAGCGTCAGATATCCCCGCATCTACCAAAAACTTCTCCACTGAAGCTGCACGCTTGTCTGACAGCCAAACATTGTACTCCGGAGTACCTGTAGCATCAGTATGTCCATCAACTCTGATCTTGGAACTGGCGTTGGAAGTCTTCAATACCTTCACCAATTTGCTCAATTCAGTTTTTGCTCCATCTGTTAAATAGGAAGAATTCGTCGGGAACAATAAATCGGATGATATGGAAACTAAAATACCTTCATTTGTCTGCTTCGCGTCCTCAAATTCTCTCTTCACATTTTTCAATCCATCATTGGTTCCATCTTGACTGACTACAGCCCCTGGGTTCACAACCAATGCTTGTTGTTTACAAGAAAATAAAGTAAGACCCGCTAAAAAAATTAAAGTTAAATAGTTGATTCGCTTCATGAGTTTTTATAAAGTTATTATTCTGTAAATATAGTGATATTACTATTAAAAATGTCACTTCTTGAAGATTCTTTGTTCCGCAGATCTGATTTCTGGAATTGCCTGATATAAGTTCCAGATCAGCCCTGTTCTGGCGTTCTCCAACAGGATGGCAAGGTTGGATTGGTTGTTGGCAATATACTCGTCAGAAACATCATCTGTCCGCAAATCCATCCATGCTCTAAAACCATATTCGGTAAAGAGGTATTCTCCAAATTGATTGTACATGGCATACATGGAACGCTTAGAACGGCTCTCATCCAAAAACATGGACGAAATCGCTATGGCAGGATTGATCCGGAAAGTACCAATACTATCTCTATATTGATAGAATCCCCAAATATCAGAATTTGAAGTACCTACGCCAATCTCATTATCCCTGCGTTTTGCCACTTGTGTATATTTTTGGAGAACTGATTTCAGGTCATACTCTCCTACCTTACTTAGATTCGGGTTGATCGTATTAAAAGGCCTGTACATATCCAATAGACTCGTGGTATAGTTTCCGAATGGAAGTTTGATACCGTACATCAGGGTATCATGCGCTGAAGCCACTTTAAATATGGAATCCTGCCCAGGAACGGAAATCAATACCTTTTCAGCATCCATCATCAGATTAACGGAATCCCCTAAATTGGATTCATGATCGGTGCCCATCCGTCGGATCGAATTTCTTCCCCTTGGCTTTTCAAATCTATATTTTAAAGCGTTGGCAAAGGCCTCAGGTGGCAAGCTTGATTTTGTGGAAGCAATGGCTAACATGTAGGCATTTAGGCCTCCATTGATACCAACCAAGGGATCAAAGGTAAAATACTCATCTACCATTTCGATTGCTGATCTTAACACCAATGGATCAGACGGCAAGGTCACTCCTCTCCAATCCAATCTTTCCCACAACTGGGTAATATCCGCGCGTAACTTATTTTCATCTGCTGCATCGGTAGTCAGGTACTGACGGATGACCAATAAGGCTTCCATCAAGGAACTCGTGGCTTGCACGTCATAACGTGGAATATCGTCTAGATATAAAGGCAGTCCTTTTCTACCATCAAAATAAGCAGGAAAGAAGCCCTTATTGTTTTGGGCCTTACCCAAAAAACCTACAATCCGTTTAACCCGACTTAGGAACAATGCTTTGCTTACAAATCCTTTCTCTACACCCACCAACATGCTCAGCATGGCACCTCCGGTTTCACGAACAGAAACCACTGCCTTATCTTTCATGCGATAGGGCATGTACATTCCTGAATTGATATCGTAATTCTCAACGAAATAATTTACGTTGGCAAGTTGGATCAGATCCAATAACTGATCTTCATTAAGCTGTTTGGGTTCTACCTCTAGCACTTCTGAAAATGGCGATTCACGGTAGTTGTAGTCCACCCAGGCAATCTTATAATAATATTTCTTATCTAAAACAGGCACATAGTCCAAGCTCCTCAGCATATAGGTTGGTCGGATGGCCACTGCTTTAAATTCTTTGTTGTCCAAGGAGCGATAGATCTTAACATAGCGGATACTAGGTGTCAAGGGAACCTGCCACTGTAGGTCCACATGCTTCCCATAAGCAGTAGCTTTGGATAATACCGCATTGGATGTCAAGGGAGCCTCTGAATATTTGGTAGGAAGGAATTCTATCTGATCCAGAAATAATTGATTGGTAACCTCACTGGAGTGATGTTGCCTAAGTATAATCCCAGAGATATTATGATCAATATTCAAGCCTGCAAATTCCTTCAGTGGAATCTTCACGCTCATCCAACTGCTATGGTTATAATCTTCGATATAATCTCCCAATGGGATAGAAACTGATTGATTCATCCCTTGTTGGATAGAAATTGAAGGTAAGTTTTCAGC
Organism: Sphingobacterium sp. NPDC055431; assembly: GCF_053644255.1. NCBI lineage: Bacteria > Pseudomonadati > Bacteroidota > Sphingobacteriia > Sphingobacteriales > Sphingobacteriaceae > Sphingobacterium > Sphingobacterium sp. NPDC055431. The sequence goes on along the minus strand of NZ_JBSHLH010000004.1, from coordinate 605 downwards.
TTTTGTACCAGCAGAACCTACAAAGATCTTTAGGCTCAGGATATCATCGAAGGACACCCGATAGTGAAATTTCTGCCTACTATACTTGATCAGCACATCCCAATCTCCCATTTCGGAGGAAATGTATTTTAGGGAAAGCGCATTCCCAGGAGTAAAAAATAAGCTGTCCGAAACCAAAAGGTTTTTTTGGACATTCTCCACCCAACTATCGCCCGAATAATTAACGATACTGCGGGCATAAGTTCCTTTCACCAAACTATTATCAAATACCACCTCAGGATAGGATTCAGCTTTACTGTTCAAGCCCAGAAAGCATAAAAAGAGTATAGTAAAGAGTCGAAGTTGCATAAACAAGAATTAATCTACGAAAATAGATAAAAATCGCGCCAAAAGCTATTATTATGCCCTTTTTCTGGCTTCGTGATAAAATTATTACGCACATTACAAGCACATTGCATTTTTTATCAGGATATTATTTTTCAACTTTGTTAAATCTCTCTATATTTGCAGCACGTCAAGCGAAAGTAGCTCAGTTGGTAGAGCACAACCTTGCCAAGGTTGGGGTCGCGAGTTCGAATCTCGTCTTTCGCTCAGTTGCCTAGGTG
>NZ_JBSHLH010000003.1:0-249525 GCF_053644255.1 Sphingobacterium sp. NPDC055431 | reverse complement strand
GACAACAAACTGATTATTAATAATTTATAAAATTTTTATTATAGAAATTATTTAATAATTTAAGATTATATTTCAGACTAAAAATTAATAATTAATCCGCTAAAATACAATGAAATAATTCATGTTTTTATGATATATTTTTGGCTTATTATTTTAAGCGGAAAAACGGGCAATAAAAAGAAAAAACTCATCAAATGATGAGTTTTTTGTATTAAAATGCTGTCCATTTTGCTTCGGACTCATTGGATTCCAAAACCCGATCAATAAATAACATACCTCGAATACCTTCTTCAATATCTGGATAAGCTGGAAAAGCGATTTCTGCATGGCTGCCTGTGATCTTTTGTAACAATCGAGCTGCAAAAGATTGGTAGATATTGGCAAAAGCTTCAATATAGCCTTCTGGATGTCCTGTTGGAGTTCTGGTGAATGCTCCAGTTGCCTCGCACATCTGATATACCTGGTTCCCGCCAGTCCTATAAATCTGAATCGGTTGATTATCCCATTTGACAAACAGGGAATTAGGCTCTTCCTGTCTCCATTCCAATCCTGCCTTTTCCCCATAAATGCGGATTTTCAACGCATTTTCTTCACCAGTAGCCACCTGCGATGCACTTAATACACCCGTGGCGCCATCCTCAAATTTCAACAGGACATCACCGTCATCATCGATGACGCGATCAGTTCCATAAATATTCAAATTGGCACATAGATGTGTTATTTTCAAACCAGAAATATGTTCTGCCAAATGTGCCGCATGGGTTCCAATATCACCCATACATCCACTTTTCCCACTTCTTTGCGGGTCAGTACGCCATGCTGCCTGCACACTGCCAGAATTCTCTATCCCCTTGGTCAACCAACCTTGCGGATATTCCACAAAAACCTTGCGGATCTTGCCTATCAAACCTTTTTCAACTAAGTCTTTGGCTTGTTTAACCATGGGGTACCCCACATAAGTGTGGGTCAGGGCTAACATTAAGCCCGTTTCTTCCACTACTTTTGCCAAGGCCTTAGCTTCTTCTAAGGTAAATGTTACCGGTTTATCGATTACGACATGGAAACCATTTCTCAGAGCGAGCACAGCTGGTTCAAAATGGGCATGGTTGGGTGTTACTATGGAAACGAAATCCATCCTGATATCCTCGGGCAATTCCTTTTCCTTTTCGATCATTTCTTGAAAAGAAGAATAAACACGGTCTGCCGGCAAGGCCAAATCTTTTCCGGATTGGGCAGAAACCTCTGGCCGCGAACTGAATGCTCCGCACACCAAATCAATCTTCCCATCCAATAAGGCTGCAGAACGATGTACTGCACCAATAAAAGACCCTTGTCCCCCGCCGATCATGCCCATCCTCAACTTTCTGTTTTCCATAATCAATCTGTTTTTAACTTTTACACTGAATTTATTTTCATAACCTATTTTCATTCTCAAAATGGGGATGGACTTACAGCAGACCAACCACCATCTACCACTATCGTCTGTCCCGTAATATGTCTTGCCTGTTCACTGACCAGGAAGAGTGCTGTCTGCGCAATATCGCTTGGATATGCCGCAGAACCAATTGGTGTCAAATGAGCCCAGGTCTTTTTATATTCCGGATCCTCCATGGTCCTTTCGGTCAAGGTTGCCCCTGGGGCTACGGCATTGACATTGATCCCATAAGGGGAGAGCTCCAAGACCAAGTGTTTCGCCAATAATTCTACCGCAGCTTTGGTCATTCCATAGGCTGCAAGCTCCTTATGGGCCTGATGCCCTGTCACCGAAGAAGTAAACAGAATGCTACCTCTCTTCTTTTGTTCAATAAAATATTTACCGGCAGCTTGGGCCAAAAAGAAAGTGCCACCAATATTGACCTGTAGCACTTTATATAAATCTTCCGCCTTATACTCCAGGAAGCTCCCAAACAAGGTAATACCAGCATTGGCCATTACCACATCTAAAGTCCCCGTCTTTGATACTGCAAAGTCAACAAGGTCCTTGTTAAAGCTAGCTTCAGACACATCGCCTGCAAAGGAATAACAGGTGCCGATTTCATTGAGTTTGGCGGTAGCTTCATCACACAAATCTGGATCTACATCATTTAAAATTACGGTAGCCCCTTCCAAAATCAAACTTTTAGCTATTTCAAAGCCAATGCCTTTACCAGCTCCCGTAACGATTGCAGTTTTATTTACAAATCTTTTTTGTTCCATATAATTTCTTTTAACCCCTGTTAATGGGAATCTCGAAGCACCTCACTACCAGAACCTCCTTTTAGAAAGTCCAGATCTGCTCCTAAATGAGCCTGCTCCACATGGTCCACATATAACTTACAATACCCACGGGTAAATTGATTGAGATTTAATTTTAAATTTTTCCTTCTACTATCCAATTCTGCATCATCTAGCAATAGATTCAATTTCCTAGCTTCCACATCCAACTCGATCAGGTCCCCATTTTGAACCAAAGCCAAGGTACCCCCTATGGCAGATTCAGGAGACACATGCAAAACCACCGTACCAAAACCGGTACCACTCATACGCCCGTCCGATATCCTGACCATATCCGTCACTCCGACATCGAGCAACTTCTTTGGAATCCCCATATTGCCAACCTCAGGCATGCCCGGATAGCCCTTTGGACCTACATTTTTCAGGACTAAAACCGAATTGGCATCGACATCGAGATCATCCGAATCTATCCTTTTCTTATAATCTTCAATATCTTCAAAAACAACAGCTTTCCCCGTATGCTTCATCAATTCAGGTGTTGCAGCTGAAGGTTTCAAAACAGCCCCATTCTCACAGAGGTTCCCCTTGAGGACTACTATACCTGAAATAGGATTGAATGGGTTTTCTTTCGTCGAGATCACATCATCGTTCAGGCTCTTTTGGTCTTGTATATTCTCGGCAACGGTCTTTCCACTGACCGTTAAAATATCAGCATGCAATGAACCTTTGATACTGTTCATCACAGCCGGTATACCGCCCGCATAATACAGGTCTTCCATGAAATACTGTCCCGAAGGTTGTAGATTGGCAACCAAGGGAATATCTTTCGAGAAATGATCAAAATCTTCCAGGTTCAAGTCCACGCCAATCCTACCAGCAATGGCCATCAAGTGAATAGCAAAATTGGTAGAACCACCAATAGCGGCATTCACCTTGATCGCATTCTCAAAAGCTTCGCGTTTCAGGACATCGGATAATTTCAGGTTTTCCTTGACCATTTCAACAATCCTTCTTCCCGACATCCTAGCTAACACCTTTCTTCTGGAATCTGCGGCAGGTATTGCCGCATTGCCTGCTAAGGTAATGCCTAAGGATTCTACCATTCCGGCCATGGTTGACGCTGTTCCCATGACTGCACAGTGGCCAATACTACGGCACATCCCTGCTTCGGCCATATTCATCTCTTCTTCAGAAACCAGTCCTTTTTTAGAGTCATCTGCAAATCGCCAAACATCACTGGTCCCGATATCCTTACCTCTAAATTTACCGGTCAACATGGCTCCACCTGAAACCACAATGCTCGGAAGATCCACACTACAGGCTCCCATCACCAATGAGGGTGTTGTCTTGTCACAGCCTACCAATAACACAACTCCATCCATCGGATTCGCACGGATGGATTCTTCGACGTCCATACTGGCGAGGTTCCTGAACAACATAGCGGTTGGCTTCATCAAGGTTTCCCCCAAGGACATCACCGGAAACTCAAGCGGAAACCCTCCTGCTTCCAGAACGCCTTTTTTAACTGCTTCTGCCAAATCACGTAGATGGGCATTGCATGGCGTCAGTTCTGACCATGTATTACAGATGCCTATTACAGGCTTTCCTTCAAACATATCTGCTGGAATACCTTGGTTCTTCATCCATGCACGATAGATAAAGCCATCCTTGCCTTTTCTAGCAAACCATTCTTTGCTTCTTAGTTTCATATGTCGTAGCTTATTGTTATCAATAGGTTTATTTAGCTTTTTGCCTCATATAATTTACGGATTCTTTTACTTCCTCAAAATTATTATCCCAATTATGCTCACATTCAATAAAGATTTCTCCAGAAAAATCCTGACGCTTTAATTCAGCAAATACTTTATCATAATCTATCACTCCTGCTCCTATGGCCACGTCTTTCGCCTCCATATTCCCAATACCATCCAGATCTTTGACATGCAAGCTCAATAATTTGTGCTCTACTTTTTGCAAGCATTCCACTGGATCGAGTCCGCTTCGTACCCAATGACCAATATCTGCACAGATTTTGAGATGCTCTCGTCCTTCTACGGCTGCCATCGCACTGTCGGGATGCCAATAGCGACTCAATCCTTTGGCATGCTCATGAATGGCCAAGGATAGCTTATATTGTCCTGCCAATTCATTGATTTTATCTAGTAACAATGGATCAGGTTCCCCAACCAAAAACTGTAAGCCCAACTTTTGGCCTTGCTTAAATAATTGTTCCCAGTCTTCTATCGTTTTTCCATCGGCATACATGGAAACCATCTGAACCTGATTGCTATCCAAAATGCCTTTCATCATCGAGAGTTCTTCATCTGATAGGTTTGCTATAACTTTCCCCCCGAACCGACCCCCTAAATTATGAAAGGAAAAACCTTCCACTTTTTGGGCATGGGTTCCTTTTGCCATTTCGACTGATTTTTCAAAAGGGAATCGATTAAATGAATACAGACCTACGCCTACTTCCATATTTTCAGCTTCCTCCAGCTTATTTTCCACAGGTTTAGATTGTCCCGTACAGGAAAAAAACAGAAAGGAAAGAACCGCCAGAAGGGCTAGCATTTCGAATCTCGGAATGAATCTTTTCATACAGCTATGATTTAGGTTTATTCAAGCATTGAGCTGCCGATCAGCAAATGCCTTGGGAATAAGTTACTCTAAATTTAACGAATAAAAAACACCTCCATGATATTTGAAGGTGTTTTTTCTGAAATAATTATGTTACCTCGTTTGTAGGCCTTTTATAACTCATTAAGAAGCTGTTGTCTCGGTATTCTTGATCTTATCAATGGAGTCAAATGCACCACTCTTCTTCAACAGCCACATGCCCAATTTTTCTTCTGCAACTCCCTCCTTGATCTTATAGGTAAAAATAGGCAAGCCTTCAGGATCGCTTTCAATATTCATCTTAAAGAAACCAACAGATGGAATATGCTCAAGTTCCTTAGACAGCTCCGTGATATGGGAAGATACGATAACATAGGGCCCATCCACTTCGGCTAAATTCTGCAACACCTTTAATATCGCGTTGGAAGCGTCACTGTGGTTGGTACCTTTAAACAGCTCATCCAAAATGATAACCGCATTGGAATCCTTAGGCAATTGGTCCACAATTGTTTTTAAACGCATCGCCTCCACATAAAAATGGCTATAGCCCATTTCTAGATTATCTTGAAGGTTTATACTGGTAAAGACGCCATCGATTAAATCAGTCTTGATGGAATCTGCAGGAACTGGGAAACCAATATGGGTCAAATAAAGTGCTGACGAAATCGTTTTGATGATGGATGATTTACCGGCCATGTTAGCTCCAGTCAAAAACCAGATCTTTTTATCCCTAGCCATTCTCACATCATTCTTTACGGGTTGTTTATGGAAGATATGATATACACCTTTCATCTCTATTACGCCAGTCTGATTTTTGGGATAGACCTCGGGATAGCAAAATCCATGCGCCTTGGATACTTTTGCAACAGACAAGAAAGCATCGATCTCATAAAAGAACGTAATGATCTTCTTGATCTTTGGTGCCAAGGTATAACGGACCATCTTGTCAAAATTCTCGATGTTGAAGATATTGATCCGCAATTTATCGGCATCATATTTCTTCTTTTTGAAAATCATGGAAAGGCAATCCTCGATTAATTGAAGGATCTCTTCCACATCGGGATATTGTATATCCTTGTTGATCTGCATATAATAGTCGCGGCACTTAATCATAAAGTCGCATGCTTCCTGAATAGACCTCTTCTTATAATAATAAGCAGGACTTCTTACACCGATAAAATCCATCAAGGTCAGGGAAGCCGCACGGCCAGAGTGAGAGGATTTGACATATTTTTCCAAATCTTTCACAATCACCCTGTAAAACAGAAAATCCTGATCAGCCACAGGTTCTAAACGACGGATCTTCATCTGCCGGTCCTTGATGACAGCCACATCCAAAACAGGATTATAGAAAATATCCATTAAATGGAACATCCCACCGTCAGTAATGGTATGATCAAAGAATTCTAAAATGGTACGGCTATGCCTATCTCTAAGCTGTATATCTTGTAAGGTCTGTTCATCAATTAAGAATTTTTCACTCATAACTATTGGATTAGATCGAATGTTGGTTATTGAAATTGCTTTACACTCCAAGGATACTAAACTAAAAATACAATTTTCAATCCATGTACATAGTTAAAAATCATATATATTTTAAGTTAGAAGCCAGCACTAGCTCAACTTTCCTTTTATATAGGATGCACTAAACCTAAGAATTGCATATTCTTTTTCAACAAATCTTTCATTTTTTTAATAAACAATTTAGTATGAAACAGTTCCGAAAATCCGAGCATGCTTCGACCCTTGCTTTACAGGTCAAAACAAAACCCAGCAAGAAGGTTAAACTTTTAAAAAAAGTTGGTTTATTTCCCAAATTTCTTGATGAAATCTCCAGGGGTACAGTTATGGAAAGCTTTAAACTGTTTTACGAAATAGCTCAAGGAACTGAAGCCAGTTTTATAGGCAACTTCAGAAACATTGGAATCAGCTTGTAGGAGTAGGTTTCGTGCATTGAGCATCCTTTCCTGCAAAATATAGGCACCGGGAGTCTTTCCACAATACGCTTCAAACATGCGGTGCAGTGTACTCTTGCTACAGTTACCAATCTTCATCAGTAATTCCGTATTCAGGGTCTGTCCCAGATTTTCGCGGATATAGTTTTTGATTACATGCAACTGGCTATTGGCGGTCAGGCTATTTTGTTCCTTTGCATGTTCTTTTTGGGACTCCATGATCCTGATCAAGAGTGACTTGAGCAATAGATCGCTCAAAGTGATATTCGGATCTTGTTGGGTGGCTACTTGGAGCAATTCATTGAAAGCACGTACCAATCCAGGATTGTTATTAAAGTGGAAATTAGAGAAATCCAGTTTCCAGGTTTCATTTTCAGGATAATTGTCATTCAGGAACTTGAGTTGGTTCTCTAGGGAATCCTTTCCTATTAGAATAGTCGCACATTGTACGGGATTTTTCAGGTCTGCTTCTGGAAAATCAGCATAGATAGTTTCCCCTTCAGGTAAGATCAAAGAAGTTCCGGGCAGGAACTTAAAACTCTCTCCTTTTTTGGTATATACCGTTTTGAACCCACGGATCATACTGGAAATAGAGAGCCCTTTATAGGTAATCTTGACTTTGGTCGACGATTGAAAGGTTTCAAATATATTGACTTCAAATTCGCCACAATCAAAGCGAGTTTGGTGTTCCTGACCACTTCGTAGGTGTTCGGGAGTCTGTAAGGACAGTAAGTCAATGGTATTGTTCATTTGTATTGGAGGATTACCTATAGCCTAAAGTTAAATTTATTTTTTGGAACTATCGTAATACTTAATGAAACTATACTTATACAAATCCAGACCATTATGGAATAACTTTATGTTTATAAACTTAAAAAACATAAGCTATGAGTAACATCACATTAGAACAAGCAAGAAAAGTTGTAGATGCAGCCCTAAAAAAATCTGAGGAATTAGGAGTAAAAATGAATATTGCCGTTGTCGATTCGGGGACTAATTTAGTTGCCTTCAACAAGATGGATGATGCCTGGTTGGGTTCTATTGATATTTCACAGAAGAAAGCGAGAACTGCTCGATACTTTAATATGGATACGGGAGAAATCGGCAAGTTATCACAACCTGGAGGTTCCCTTTATAACATCGAGCATTCCAATAATGGCTTGATTACTTTCCCAGGCGGGGTTGTCATCAAGGACGCCAGCGGCAAGATTATCGGTGCGGTGGGCGTAAGTGGCAGTACCGTTGAGGATGACCATGCGGTTGCTGCTGCAGGTGCTTCTGCTGTATAATGCAGATTAATAAAACCACAATTTTTAATTAAAGCTATTTATTATGTGTCAAAATCACGGTGTTGTTTATATGGGACCCGGTGAGGTCCAGGTACAGGAAATAGATTATCCGAAATTGGCCTTGGGAGACCGCAAGTGTGAACATGGGGTTATCCTTAAGATCGTTTCGACCAATATTTGTGGATCCGACCAGCATATGGTCCGAGGCAGGACAACAGCCTCCGCAGGATTGGTCTTAGGCCATGAAATTACAGGTCAGGTGGTCGAGAAAGGAAGGGATGTAGAATTCATCAATGTTGGTGACATTGTTTCTGTTCCCTTCAATATTGCCTGCGGAAGATGCCGAAACTGTAAAGAGGGAAAGACAGGGATCTGTCTAAATGTAAACCCTTCACGTCCGGGTGCTGCCTATGGCTATGTAGATATGGGCGGTTGGGTTGGTGGCCAGGCAGAATATGTCATGGTACCTTATGCAGATTTTAATCTGTTGAAATTTCCAGACAATGAACAGGCGATGGAATATATCCGCGATCTGACGATGTTGTCTGACATCTTCCCTACGGGCTTTCACGGTGCAGTATCTGCAGGCGTAGGTCCAGGTTCGGTAGTCTATGTTGCAGGTGCTGGTGGAGCGATCGGAATCCCGGGACTTTACGTAACGGAAGATCCAGGAGCGGTAGATGGAGCAGCTAAACAAGGGAACCTAAAGATCAGGTTTGGTTTGGGCTGGGCAAAATCACATTGCTTTCACACAGGACAATGTCCTGTCATGAAGTACCATCGCCAATTGATGAACGCTATTCTATATGATAAGATCAAAATTGCCGATGCCGTAAATGTTCAGGTGATCAGTTTGAATGAAGCACCGCAAGGTTATGCAGATTTCGACAAAGGAGCAGCACGGAAATATGTAATCGACCCACATGGTATGATTCCAGCTTAAAGATTACACGAACTATTGATAAAACTCACCAAGTTTTATACAAAATTTAAGTTCACATCTATCTATCAAATGAAAGTAAAGCCTCAACAGATGTTGGGGCTTTCGTTTTATAACTTACCACCATTTGCCTGAAACAGCTAAATAATGTTAAATCCTGTGTACGGGAAATATTAGTCAAAAAAAATAATCTAATTTAGGTTAACTAACTTTTATTAACCTTTATGCAGAAAATTTACCTCCTTATTTTTCTTGTATCCATGATCAGTTTTGTGCAAGCACAAAATAATGCTGCCATTAAAGGAAAGGTCTTTGATTCCGAACTTAAGCCCTTAGAAAAAGCGACCGTTTCCCTAGTTTCCGAACAGGATTCCTTGGTTGTTACCTATGCGTTGACCAATGACAAGGGAGAGTTTGAATTGGTCAGGATTCCGACCAATAAAGAATTGACCTTCTTCATTTCTCATGTCAACAGTTCGGCTTTTCAAAAGAAAATCAACTTAAAACCCAATGAAAAGTTAAAAATGGACAGTATCATCATGAAAGGGAATTTTATCGAGGAAATTGAAATTACGGCTGTTCCACCGATCCGATTAAATGGGGATACCTTGGAATATAAAGCCAGCTATTTCAAGACGAGACCTAATGCAAATGTGGAGGAATTGATCAGTTTGTTACCAGGGCTACAGGTAAACGCTGATGGGACAATCTATTATCAAGGTCGGCAGGTTCAAAGTGTCCGGGTAAACAACAAAGATTTTTTTGCCCAAGACCTGAAAATAGCGACCCGAAATTTGGATGCTTCTTTAATCGACGTGGTCCAGATCATCAAGGATAAAGGGGAATCAAAAAGGGAGATTTTAGACGATAGCCAATTACCGATAGTCCTAAACCTAAAGATGAAAAGAGAGTTTTTAAAGGCCAATTTCGGCAAGCTCTATGGAGGGGCAGCCACGCGGGATCGATATGAGGCTGGAGCATTGATCAATACGTTCAGGGATACCTTGCAGGTCAGTTTTATCGGTTTTGCCAACAATATTAACCGACAAGGATTTGATTATTCTGAACTCAATGAACATGGCGGGATGAATCGGGCTGAAAATCAAAACTATGCTAGCTATGGCACAAACGGTTTAATGAACCAAATCTCTGCAGGTGTAAATATCAACTATGATATCAAGAAAAAACTGAAGGTCAACCTGATGTACAACTATGTACAGCATGATTATAATTACGATAGTCGAAACGAAGTAAATTCCTTTTATAACGAGATTGCAGAACAGCTGAGTAACACGGATAATTCCAATAATTCAAGGTTCACACATGAGTTAAGAGGGTTTCTGAGATATCATATCGATACCACTTCCCAAGTGACCTTTTCTCCTTCCCTATCTGGCAATCGAGGGAAATCCACTTCTAATGCAAATGGTGAAAGTTGGCGAAACAACTTGCAAAAGGTAACTCAGGGAGAATATCAGAATGAAGATTCAAAAAAGGGCTTTAATTATGGTCATAATCTTTATGCAGAAAAGAAATTTAAAAACAAATGGTTAATTTCCATAAATCAGGGGATCTCGAACGAAAATAGCGAAGATTATGACGCTAGTAATTCCATTTCTAGATTTTATTTATTGAATGACAGCGTATTTCATCAGGTTCGCCAACAAAACAACAATACAAGTACTTTTACTTTATCTCATAAAGTCAATTTACAGGTTCCACTTGGCAAAAAGGTCAATTTTGATGTTTTTGGACATCAGAACTTAAATGAAGAAACCTCCACAGAAGATATTCTAAACAGCGTAAATTCAGATATCCTTCAAAGCCGGAATGACGTCGCTAACAACAAGGGTTTGCTGAATAAAAATTATATTGTTGGAACGAAATGGAACCTGAAAATAATAAAAAACCTACCCATTTCCTTTGGCCTCAAATGGGGTTCTTTTTCCAACCATTTTGACTATTATCAAAAATTGGAAAATAGAAATACGCAAGAATCCAATTGGCTCCCGGATGTAAACCTCTCCTATAAAGGTCTAAATTTCAACTATTATAAGGAGCTAGAAACGCCCAGGTTTTATTCCATTGTAACCGTAAAATCAGATTTAACACCAAATTACCTTCGAATGGCAAGTCCATTTTTCGAAAACAATCTAAAGGAAAACTACAGGGTTTATTACAATAAGTTCTTCGCAAAATCAAAAATCAACCTCCATCTATCAGGCGGATTTTCCAAGAACTCCAATAGCATCGCCCATTCCAGTACTTATGATATCCAGACCAGCTTTAGCAGTGGTCAGTTTTATCAAGCTGGACCTACCGAGGTAAAAAACTTCTATGTTTCCTTTTCAAAAACAATATTCCAAAACAAAAACTGGAATTTGAATTTCAATTCTTTCGGCTACGGAATACTTCAGGACACCTACAGCAAGGTGAATACAGAGGAAAATATTGCATCAGGCTTTTATAGTAATTTCAATAACACAATGACCCTAACCTATAAAAATGCCTTCACCTTTACCCCTATGTTTGAATTCAACAGCAATAACACCAAGTTTAAGTTCGATTCTGAAAACTTCAAGGACATGAACAATAATTCAAAGCAATATGGAGCTACATTATTATTGAACAATATCAAGAATTTCAGATTGGAAAGCTCATATACCATTAAGAACCAAGTGGTCGGCATCAATAACCAGCGGCAAAACCTACATATCGTCAATGCATCCATCTATTACCCCATATTAAAAAAAGGTGAATTAAAATTGTCCGCATTTGATATTTTAAACCAAAACGTATCCAATTATTTTGGAACTTCTTCGAACAGTACCTATTTCAATTCGACTACAACCTTAAGGCAGTATTTTCTACTTGGAATGGTCTACAAGTTTCTAAAAACAGAAAATAAATAAAAAAATAGAACAAAATTAAACTAAATAAAAACTAGAAAAACTAAAATAATATTTTGTCAGAAAAATTTTACTCCATATCATATTTCAAAAACCGATTGGAATCATTATTTTTGCGCTGTAATAAATTAATTCAATTATAAAATATTGGTTGCAGCTTTATTTTCGAGGTTATTATCATTTTTAAAGACCGAATCAAGTCTAGATGCACTTCGAAACATCTTAGTCGTTTTAGTTCCCAGTTTTTTCATCTTTTTCTTTATTGATGGTGCCATTGCGGTAGCTTTTGCGGTTGGAGCCCTCCTAGCGGCATTGACCGATGTGCCTGGAAACAAAACCGACAAATTAAGTACTGCGGCTTATTGTCTTCCGATTTTCTTTATTACAGCACTCAGCATTTCCACTGCCCTTTTCCATCAGTCTTGGGTAGTTGTTCCACTTCTAGGGATCTATGGCTTTATTTATACCATTATTGCCTTGTTAGGCTTTCGGGTAAATGTAGTCGGAAACCTAGGGCTAATCGTTGCCAGTTTCACGATTGGCCTAAGACCTGATGATCCGATCAGCTTTAGTCTTTCGGTTACCGCAGGAGCCTTATTCTTTTTTGCAGTCTGTATCATTCAAGTCTACCTGAATCCACATCGTTCCTTGCGATATGCTGTAGATGGCGGTTTGAAGACCATGGCTCAAGTGATCCGCTTAAAAATTGCCTGCTATGATGAAAAGGAATCTTTACCAAAGGCATATAAGGAATTAAGTGCGTTGCACACGAAATTAAGCGATCAATTGGAAGCTATCCGATCCATTCTCCTTCGGGATAAAAAACTGCATTCGGAAGCAGACCTGGAGAGCAAAATATGGCTCGCCAAACTATACCAATTAGTCGATCTCTATGAATTGTTGATGGCCATTGACAATGACTACGAACATATCCGAGAGACCTTAAAAGGTGGAAACACGCTGAAGTTGATCCGACAATCCTTGTATCTCCTGTCCAAGGAAACCAAAAGATTGACTATTTCCAGTCAAAAGATCGGGCTAAACAAATTCACCAAAAGATATAAACTAGAGGAGCTTCTCTTGCAATTGGAAACGGAGGAGGCTGATGCTTCCCCTGAGAAATGGATCTTGATCTGTTCCATCAGCACGCAATTACGGCACGTGGCCGACATCTTGCAAAAGATCCAAGCCAAAGAGATCTATCAAGACATTACCTTGGTGGAGAGCAAGAATTACGCAGATTTTGTGGCTCCTAAGAGCAACATCAAAACAATCCTGCAGAACCTAAGCTTTAAATCTCCGATCTTCTCTTATGCAGTCCGCATGGCTGCCCTTCTGATGGCAGGAGGACTGATAGGTTATTTCCTTCCCGAATATCGCTATGCATCTTGGATCTTGTTGACCATCATCTTGGTGGCAAGACCTAGTTATACCAATACCCAAAAAAGAAATTACGAACGTATTGTCGGTTCTGTTATCGGCATTGCAATAAGTCTATTATTGCTAGTGTATATAAAAAATGCTTGGGTATTGATTGCCATTGCTGCGTTTTGTCTTTATTTATTCCTGCTTTTCAACAAGCCCAATTATTTGGTCTGTGTGATTTTTATCACCATTACCATCTTGTTAGGACAGCATATCCATGAAGGCAATATCCAGGACCTATTAGGCAGTCGCTTTGCATTTACCCTACTGGGTTCAATCTTTGCAGTTCTAGGTTGCCTTGCTATTCCAATCAACCATTACCGAACTGTCGAACAAAGCACCAACGCCTTGCTCCAACATTTCAAATCTTATTTGCATAAAATTGAAGAGAGCTACCAAACCGGCAACCTGAATTATTATGATTTGAGACTCCTTAGGAAGTCTACCCAGGCTTCATTGGCACAATCCTATGATTCCCTTGACCAATTTGCCAAAGAACCCCTTAAAGGAAAATATCTTAAAGCGGATATAGCACATTTCCAGACCCTGGCTTACCGCATCAATGCCCTATTGGTTGGTTTGTCCGTAAATATGACGAAGTTAGGTTTTACTTTGGAACCCGAGGTCATGGAAGAAAAAGTGCATTATATCAATAATATTATTTCAGAGGCTGAGGATCTTTCCAAGAAACTGGCAAAAGGCAAGAAGGAGAAAAACGGTAAAACAATTCAGCTGGAGGCTAGTAAGTAGGTTTTGTTTACTTTTTCGCGGAAAAGTAAACAAAAGGCTTTTTATTCGCAGTGTCACCCTGTTGGGTTTCCCAAAGGGTTGATGTTTGTGAAGGTAGAAAACCCCCTGCGGGGGTGAAATATTTTTCTACGAATCCCCATTACGACAATAAAACAATAAAAAATGGTTCTCTCATCTTACGATTCGAGATGACAACTATCCCTTAAAAAAATAAAAAATAGATTCTTCGCTGTGCTCTGAATCCCTCTCTAAGACATTTCCAATTCTGAACGATGAGTGAAGAATCTGTACGGTTCTCTACACTAGATTTTGTCATCCTAAATCGAAGATTTAGGAACTGTACGCCAATTCAATCATGCTTTGTATAGTTCCGAGATCCTTCCTGCGTACCAATGAACAAGTTTGTTAAATCTGTGTTTTTAGGTATTTAGACCCATATTTATTTCCCAGAAAAATCTCCTTTTGCGACATACTGCCCTTCCAGGGCAGTATTATTTTAGAAATGGTATTGAACTATAAAGGGTTAATGCAAAAACGATGTTCGATTAATCGAACATCGTTTTTGCGCGACCTCCAGGCTAACGTGCCATGTCTGCTAAAATAATGGAACCCCAAAAGGGGTTATTCGCTTTACAATCTGATTTTCTATAAAGATGTCATCTCAAGGAGGGGTCGGAAAATTAACAAACATTTATCCTTCCGAAGGAAGTCCTTTAGCATCCGGCTCATTTCCAGTGGCGGAAAAATGGATAAAATGCCGATGCCTGTGTGATGGGATTGGCCTTGGAATGCTTTCAGAAGATCATCCCATCAAAAGGGATGATCTTCTGAAAGATATTCCCGACAACAAGGCATTCTATCCATGTGTGGGAGCCCGTGCGAAAAGCCACCTTAAATGGGCCGAAGCCTTTTGGTTACTTTTGGGCTTCAAAAGTAACAAAGTATCTGTACGTAAATGTCCCATAACCAGCTATCATCGTCCATCGAAGATGGATGACCTGTTCGCCAATACATATCAATTTGTATAGTTCCGAGATCCTTCCTGCGTCAGGATGACGATGGAAAAGATAGCTTTTTTACGTCCTATTGCCCTAAAAGGGCAGAATTATTTTGTGTTATACAAAAACGGAGTTCGATTTATCGAACTCCGTTTTTGCTTCATCATTACCCCTTCTTTTTAGGCATAGGAGCCTTATTTTTTTCTAGGGTAGCCTTGAGCTCAGCCTTTAATTCTTCTGCGATCTTATTCATTCCATTTTGCTGGATAATATTATGCTGTTCGCCTAGGTCCTGCTCAAGGTCAAACAATTCATAGCTATCATTCCTTAGAGACCAAACCAGCTTATATTTTCCTTTTCGGATTGCCGAACGATAATTAAATCCATCGCCATCTGATTTTGTCCATTTATTGGGAATATGGAAAATCAAGGCACGGTCAGCTCGGGTTGTAGACGGATTTTTTAGAAGGGCTAAATTACTGATACCATCAACTTGCTGTACGGTCTGTACTTTCTTGAGCTGAGCCATCTCTAATACGGTTGGAAAGAGATCCTCTACAATTACTGGAACTCCAGTACGCTTATTTTTTGCATCCTTGTTTAAGCCTTTTATGATTAAAGGAACCCGTATTCCGCCTTCGTAAATAGATCCCTTGCCAGAGCGCAAAGGCTTGTTATGGGTATGTGCAATTCCATCTCGAGGAGGAACAGTGCTTAAGCCACCGTTATCTGAAATAAAGATAATGTAGGTATTGTCCTTGATTTTACGCTGTTCTAAAAAGTCCAACACATCGCCAAGGCTTTTGTCCATGCTCTCAATCATGGAAGCATATTTGGCTTCGTTCTGGGATAAGCCTTGATCTAAGTATTTCTGAAAATAACGACGGTCTTCCATTAAAGGGTCATGCAGAGCATAGTGACAGAGATTGAGAAAAAATGGAGTTTTATGCTGGATCGGATAATCCAAACTCTTGAGCGCTTCGCGGGTTAAGGCTTCTGTCAGGTTGATATCCTCGCCAAAATACTCTTGCAAATTCTCTATTCCATGGTAATCCTTGCCGGTGCGTCCAAAATTTTCTTCGCCCCAATAACTGGCAGGTCTACCGGTAGATGTTCCTGCGATATTGACCGTAAAACCTAAGGAATATGGGTTAGAACCAGGCGTTCCAGCTGATCCCCAATGGGCCTTTCCCGCTTGTATAGTGAAATAACCGTTGTCCTTTAAGATCTGTGGCAATGCATCAGCATAGATCGTGTTGGAGATATTAGGAATGGGGCTCATTCCATTATGGTTCCATTCAGGCTCTTCCATTTGTTCATCTTGGTTGCCTGTTGGTTTATCTTTAAAAGGAGACGTCCAATTGGTGACGTGATGTCGACTGGCATTCATTCCGGTAATCAGACTAACTCTAGTTGGTGTGCAGACAGGCGTACTGTAAGCATCGGTGAATGCTAGCCCTTCCTTGGCTAGCCGTACCATATTTGGCGTATGATAACTTTTATTAAATTCGGTTGCCTGATCGGCAAAAGGATATGATGTGTCCTGCCAGCCCATATCATCGACCATAAAGATGATAATATTAGGTTTTTGCTGTGCATATGCTGAGCTAAAAGCAATTAATAAGAATAGAATGGGCAGTATCTTTTTACTAAACATGTTTTCGGTAGATCGATTATTTATTTGATTTTGAATTTAGATTAGTGAGAAGATAAGGATTATTAAAAGATTTTGCCAAAATAATATGCAATCGACCATCGTTTTGCATCATTTAATTATGAAAGCACTGACCATTATTTTCTTTAATCTCCTGACAAGTGTATGCTTTTCACAAAGCCATTCCTTCATGGAAAACTTGGAGCGTGAATTAAATCCAATTGTCCATCAGGTTCTTGAAAAAGATAGGAAGCATATGCTGATCATTAAGCTGGACAGTTTAAATCAAGTTCAATTCTACCAAAATTATGATAGAAATTTAGTAGACAGCCAACAGGTAAAATTAATTATGCAATCCAAAAAAGATTCATTAGCCAAAAACAAATTATATGAATTATATTTCTTTAGGGATTCTATCAGTGAAAGAACATTTTCAAATTATATGATCGAGGAGGCAGGTATTTTTGTAGTCGAAGATATTCCAGCCAGCTATCCTAGGGGCATTAATGCCTTTCTAAACGTTTTGCATACTGAGATATCGGCTAATCTGGACAAGGATCAAATTGATTATTACGATTGGAACAAAGCTATTTCTTTTATGGTTGACAAAAGTGGCAAGTTGAAATTTATAGAGGATAATAATCTTATTGACCTTGTTGATAGTACTAAAATCAAGAAATGGCAACCTGCTATTAAATACGGCCGTCCTGTTCCACAATATTTCACATCTGAACCGATAAATAAAGTGAAGTTCCTTTTTGAGAATCAATATAGAATTGAGCTTTATAGTTATGATGTTTTGTACCCTTCCTTTAAAGGTTATCCTATAATAATAAGTGATGCTTTGATAGCAGAAGGAAATTTTCAAACCATTGTTTCCTTTGTAAATGCAAAGGGATTATTTGAACCTCACTTAATTAAAGGAACTACAAAAAATGCTACCGAACTAATAAATTTCATAAAATCTAATGGGATGGAACATCCCAGTTTTCTCTCCCACTTTCCTGGTCGTGTTTATGTCTATTACAAATAATATTGCTTTATGAGGATACAAATTTTAATGATTGTCTTTATGCTTGGCATGAGCCAGGTTTTTTCGCAGGATCAGCAAGCAGCTGAAAGATTACAAGCAAAGTTTGAAAAATTGATATCAAAAGGCATAAAACCTGACAGTACCGCTTCTATTGTAATTTTTACGGATTCCAATAAATCATACGAAGTCTCCGTTTCGCAAAATGTTCACAGCTATCAACTAGGGATCATTGCGGGTATTGATTCTATAAAATCTGACCTTGAAAAAAACTATTTATACTCCTATCATTTTTACAAGGATTCAATAAGAAATAAGGTTTATGTCAAATATGGCTTTGAACAATTATATGTGTTTGGAGAATATAACGCTCTAGCCAGTTATCCAGGTGGAATTAATGAATTTAAAAAAATAATTTTTGCTATGATGGAGGAAAACATGGATAGCAGCATATTAGACCAGTACGACTGGGGGCAAAAAATCCAGTTCAAGATAACATCATCTGGAGAAATGATTTTTATGAACAAGAATAATCTTGCCGATTTGATAGACCTTAAAAAATTAAGAAAATGGCATCCCACTATAGAATCGGGTTATCTTGTAACTGAATATTTTGAAACCGATACATTATTTAAAGAAGATTTCTTAAACACAAAAGCCTTTGATTTTGAGGTTAACAGAATCGATTATTTTTCCATTGACCCCCAGAATCAAGAGGTCAAGGCTAGCAAAGAAAAACCTAATTTGTCTGAACATAAAATTGTTCTTTCCTACATTTTCTTATACGATGAATTTTTGGATCCCATCATACTAAAAGGAGAACCCAAGGCAAGCCAAGAATTAATAGATTTTTTGGCACTGAAAGATTATTATTTTGATTATAAGCTTTATAGTGAATATCCAGTTACAGTTTATATTTATCAAGAATAAAGAGTTTATTGAGTCTGAAACATTAAAAGCTGCCTAGCTAAAGATTTTTATTATTGTTTTTGCTGTTTCCCTCTATTTCAGCTTGGGGCGCAGGACTTTTCCTGTAATCTGCATCACCGGTAACTTATCCTTACTAAAATCAACTGTTGCGATGTACATCGCTCGTGGATGAATCTTTTCTTTGGAATGATGGGCATGGAACACAATTCGTAATTTCCCTTCTTTATCCCGGAACATCGCACTATGCCCTACTCCTACTAAGTCTTCAGGCATCTGGAAGATGGGATTTTTATCATACTTTGTCCACGGTCCTTCGACAGATTTGGAAGTAGCAAAACCAATTCCGTAATGTTGACTTTCATAACTATTGGCAGAATAGGTCATGTAATATAGTCCTTTATGTTGAATTACGAATGAGCCTTCATTAACACGCGGCCAAACGGTCTCCCAGTCTTGGGAAACATGGATACAGGGTTTCATACTATTGGTATCAATGGTCAATAGGTCATCTTGGAGCTTGGAGACCCAAATGTTCAAGCCATCGTTGAAGCGATCGAAATATAAATAGGGTTTGCCATCGGAATCGATAAAAAGGGAATTGTCAATTGCTTTTTCATTTGGCAGCATGGGAGCCTTTTTCTCTTGGACAAAGGGTCCCAAAGGAGAATTGGAACTTGCGACACAGATATGCTCATTGGCAGAGTAATACATGAAGAATTTCTTCTTTTCCTTAATGTAATATACTTCTGGCGCCCAGAACCATTTACCGCCCCAGGAATCCTCAGATTTGAGGGCGAGATTAGACTCTTGGGACCATTCCTGGAGATCATTTGAGGTATAGACTTGAATGCCATTCGCAGCATTGGTGCCGTAGGCATAATAAGTTCCATGATAAAGCATAATGAATGGGTCTCCCAAAGGCACTAACTTTTCTTGGGCTTGGGAACCAATAGCCATAAGAAGAATAAAAACTAGGAAGTAAATTCTTTTCATATTGGTAGGTATAGGTGTTTTTGCAAGTTTAAGTTACAAAATAAAATCTAATACAATCTAACAGGCCATATAATCATAATTTAATCGAAAATCAACAATAGAAAGAAAAACCGGTATCCATAATCGGTAATAAATGTAAAATTGATATGTATTTACGGGAAACCGTAATGTAAAATTCAATTTAATATCTACATTCGCCCTATCACACTAACATCATGGAAACCACAGACTTTAACGTTTGGCTAAACCAAAATGTTAAACTATCTAACATTAACCAGGTTTGGACCTTGTATCATGCTGTAAGAACTGAAAGCAATGAGTTTTATTCCTTCTCTATAATGCGGGATGAGGAAAGATTATTGGTTAAATGCTCGAAGAGCCAAAATACGCTGATAATTGAAAATGACGAATTGAAACACAGGTTCTTGCATACGCTAGAGTATCCTTTTTTGTATCAAGGGGGAATCGATACAGCTAAGGAACTGAGCAGAGATTTAGCCTAATTATTAGGCTAACAGGGTATTATTTATATAAAAAGGCAGTCGTAATGTCTATTCAAAACGACTGCCTTAAAGATCTTTTTTTTCCAATCAACCCTTAATCAAAGTCAAAAAAATCAGATAAGAAGGATTTCTTCTTCCGCGGATATTTCTGGTTTTGGCCACGATAATCCCGATGGTCTCGATGGTCTCTTTCATATCTATCGTCACGGTATTCTTCGCGCTGGTCCTGCTGATAGGAATTTTGACGATCATAGTCTCTCGGATCCCTTGCTTGCGTTTGGTTGGAGGCATATTCCATTAGCTTATCCAACTCGCCTTTATCCAACCACACGCCCCGACAATTAGGACAATAATCTATCTCGACTTGATGGCGTTCTGTCATCAATAATATTTCATTACAATTTGGACATTTCATAGTTTTTATTTTCGATGTTCTCATAAAATAGAAAATAATGGTGGTTTTTAAGGGCAAAGGACCGGTTTTTTGACATTTTTTAACAGGAAATGAATTCGTGCTAAGGAAATGGATAAACAGATGACCAGAATCAATAAAAAACCCATCTCAATGGAATGAGATGGGCCGAACTTATATTTAACTTTAACTAATAACCAGGATTTTGCTTAAGATTTGGGTTCTTGGTAATCTCTGCATTTGGTATTGGGAAAAGGGTTCTTGACTGTGCATTCGTATGTGGTTTATGGTTAAACCATGATTTAGACTGAAACACCCCGAAGCGGATAATATCTTGTCTCCTTCTTGCCTCAGCAGCGAATTCCCAGCCCAGCTCATCTAGAAATCTTCCATACTTTACATCTGCTCCCCCATTTGCTCCAGAAACCGTATTGTTCTTTTCTTGCCAGCCATAATTGTAATTACTGCCCAATAACAATTGGGCACCGGTAACCTGGGCTTTAGCAGGATTATCCTTAAAGGACCTAGCTCGAACTTGGCTCACTAAAACTGCGGCTTCGTTGGCTTTATTGGTCCTAAGCAAAGCTTCTGCCTTCATCATCAAGACATCGGCATAGCGAAACATCGGATAATCATTATCCAAATTATTGGTAGCACCCTGTTTAATCGCATATTTTCCGATCCTAAAACCTGCATTTGAAGCCGCTACTGTTCCATCTCCTCCAATTCCAGGTACTTGTTTCACATAGTTGATTACTTCAGCTCCGGTGCTGGCATTCAATTGAGGTCCTTGGATCCAAGTGTCATACAAGCGAGTATCATCCTTGTCATAAGAATCGATAAACTGTGGCACGGCACAGTTCCCGCCCCATGGCCCTGCAGCCATGCCATAAACTAGCCTGCTCAATGGATCTAAGGTTTTCATGTGGATTTGATTCCCGAACCCATAGACTTCATCATAAGGCACAGAAAATATTATTTCAGGAGAGTTTTGGTTAGTATGGGAGAATACATTCTTGTAATCATCGTCCAGCCTATATTCATTGCTCGCGATAATATCATTGGTCTCTTTGATGACCTTTTCCCATTGCGCTACTCCGATATAAACCTCTGCATTCAGATAGATCTTGGCCAGTAAGGTCTTTGCTGCCCAAACATTGATTCGGCCATACATCGAACTTACCTCTTCAGAAAGCATAGGAATGACTTCTTCCAGTTCCTTGATCACAAAATCATACAATTCCTTTCTCGTCTTTTGTTGAGGTAGGCTATCATCTCGATAATCAGTGACAATTGGCACATTTCCGTGATTGTCCAACAAAAGATAGTAGGCTAATGCACGAGTGGCCCGCAATTCTGCAATGGCATCTTTTCCAGTTTCTTCTGGTAATGCCAATAGGCCATCTTCAATCTGCATAATCACCATATTTACTTTGGTAATGGTTGCGTAGGCTTGATTCCAAGTATTATAAGGTTGCCATTGTTCGGTGGTCCACATGTGTTGGTGCATCCTTCTGTAAGTTCCACCATCATCCCATCCGTTTGGTCGGACTGGAGTGATGATATGGTCGGCACTTTCCTCCTGAAGGTCGAAATAACCCTGCCAGCCAAACATCAAGGACCTGAAGGAACTATAGGTTGGTGCCACAATAAAGGGCAGATCTCTTTCCTTGGGATCCACAGTGCTACCCAAAACCTCAGAGTACACTTCCTCATTCAAATCGGTACAGGCATTGAACGTCATAGTCGAACCGAATAAACCGCTGAGGAGCAATATGTTTTTTAATTTTAAATTCTTCATTTTGATTTAGTTTAATTGATACAAACTCTGAATGTGATTTGTGATATTCTTAGAATTTAACATTCAATCCGATGGTATAGGTCCGCGTAGTTGGATATCGGTCCCTGTGCTCAATTCCCGGTGCAAACTGAAATTCTCCTTCATAACTTGTAGCCTCAGGATCTAAACCTTTGTATTTGGTAAATGTGACTAGATTCAAACCGGAAACATAGATCCGAAGGTTACTGATACCTTTGATCAATTGTGGTCTGAAGGTATAGCCCAAGGTTAAATTATCAAGTTTGAAATAATCTGCATCTTCGATGTAATGCGAAACATATACTAAATCATTGTTCAATAATTTACCATCGATTGGGTCGTATGCGGTTTTCAAAACATTGTATGCTTTGTTGACTGGATTTTCATAATACATTCTAGGCATATTAAGGATCTGATGTCCGAATGCACCCCTCCAGTTTATGGTTAGATCAATGTTTTTGTATTGGAAATTGTTGTTCCATCCTAAATTGAAATCTGGGATTCCGTTTCCGTAGTATTGCCTATCTTCCACACTTGCATCTTGGATTGGAATGATTTCCCCATTTTGGGATTCCACCAACCATTTCCCATCGTCATCTAAGCCTACAGTTTTCCATACATAGAAATCACCTATGCTCCGCCCTACTTCTACACGGTGTGTAAAGGTTTGAATGGGTTCGCCGGTATAGCCAGCATCAAAAAACTCTTGGGTTACTCCAAATCTGTCATTGGATAGGTTGATCAATTTATTTTTATTGGTAGAAAAGACAACGCCCGTTTTCCATTTCACCCCTCCTTCTTTGTTCAACACATCAGCATTTACCAAAGCCTCGAATCCACTGTTGCTCATTTCGCCAGCATTGATAAACATGGTCGAAGTCAAATACGGAGGCACAGGTACTTCAAACCAGTACAATAGGTCTTTTACCCTTCTGTTGTAATAATCCAAGGAACCGTAAATCCGGTTGTTCGCTAAACTGTAGTCTAAGCCGACATTGAATTCATTTTTCCTTTCCCATCTCAAGTCTGGGTTGAAGTTACGGGCAGGCACGAATCCAGGAACCCATTCCCCGTTGATATAGGCTCCTTGATCGAAGGTATAATTATAGCTGATCTGGGAGTTGTATGGTGAACCTGCAATGGTTCCGGTCACCCCATATCCAGCTCTCAGTTTTAGTTGGTTTATAGCAGGTTGATCCAGCAAGAAATCTTCTTTTGCGATGTCCCATCCTATGGAAACTGCTGGAAAATTACCCCATTTGTTGTTTTCTCCAAATGTGCTGGATCCTTCTCTCCTCAAACTCAACATAGCCATGTATTTCTCTTTGTAGTTATAGGTCAACCTTCCAAAAAAGCCAACTAAAGTTGATTCTTGTTTATAGCTATCCATGGTCGCCAAACCTTCTTTTAATGCCATACCAGATTCCAAGGAATTATAGCTGTATTGATCTGTTGGGAAATTATAATTATAGGCACTGAAGTTTTCGAAAGTATTACGTTGCCAACTGTACCCACCCAGAACTGCGAAGTGATGGTCTCCAAAAGATTTGTTGAAATTTCCGGTCAATTCCATTAGATTTTCCACACCCGCTTGGGTAAATCGGCTAGCAGTACCATTCAGGTTATTTTTAGTGGTATTAACATGATCAAATGATGTTGATGTACCGGTTAAATCATTATCCTGAACCCTAGAGAACATGGCTTTGAAGCTCAAAGATTCAATAGGCCGGTAATCCAAGGATCCATTCATTCTCGTTTCTCTGAATATTCGGTCATTGACCGTTTCGTTGATCATCCCCAATGGATTGTCGTACATATAAGCGTTGTTCTCTTGCCATTTGCCTTCATCGTTGTAGATCTTGTCTGTTGGGTTTCTAATTAATGCTTGCCTCCACATATATGCAGAACTTCCGCCTTGCAAAGCTTTGATGCTGTTGCTGATAATCTGGATTCTGCTCCTTAGTTTTCCGTCAAACATTTCGTGGTTTAAATCGGCTCTAGCATTTAATCGCTGTTGACCACTTTTCAACAATACACCGTTCCAATCGCGAAAATTTACGGTTCCTGTGAAATTGGTTCTAGCATTGCCTCCAAATAGGGAAAGGTTGTGATTATGGGAGAAAGGGTTTTGAGTCACTTCATCTACCCAATTGGTACTGTGCCCCAAATCAGTGTAATTTTGTCCTTCTCCGATCAACCTTCTATAATCATCGGCATTCATCAGTTCGGGAACCCTAAATAAGGTTTGAAGTGATGCATAATTGTTATATTCGATGGTCGTTCTGCCATCGGTGGAACGGTTTTGTTTCGTCGTAATAAAAATAACACCTCCCGTAGCTCGCGTACCATAAATAGCTGCCGCAGAGCCATCTTTCATGACATCCACCGACTCAATATCTTCCGGGGCAACCGAATTCAAGTCGCCTGGTACCCCATCTATAATAACAAGAGGATTTACCGCACCTTGGATAGAGTTCAAACCTCTTAAGTTGATTTGGGTAGAGCCGTTGGGATCACCGCTCGGAGTCGTAATTCTCAAACCTGCAACTTTACCTTGGATCAATTGACCTGCATCCTTTACAGCTCCTTGGTTAAAGCTTTCAGATTTGACACTGGCCACCGAACCGGTCGTCTCCCCTTTTCTTTGGGTACCATATCCTACCACGACAATCTGTTCAAGGTTTTCCTCAGATTCTATCAACACGATTCTCAAAGTGGTTTGATTTGTCAAGGTGACTTGCTGTGTGGCAAATCCTAAGGAATTAATTGTTAACTCCGTTCCTGGAACATATTCGAAAGAAAATGAACCATTTTCATCGGTCATGAACTTTTGGTTGGAGTTGCTTAGAGAAATTGTCACTCCCGATAATTTCTCCCCTGTCGTATTGACTACTTCCCCGTTTAACTGGATTTTATTTTGAGCAAATAAAACCTGTATACAGGAAAATAGGATGACGAGCATAATATTTGGTTTCTTCATAATGGTTAAATGTTATTTAGACAATTATTCCGAAGATAATAAGGAATGCTCTTCAACATGAGGCATATTTTAGCAAGTGTTTATCAATTTTTAACCCTAATTAGAATTATTAATAATTAATCAACATTAACCTACCAATCAGTCAATTAGATAATCAACATATCATTGACCAAATGAAATAATCCAATCACAAGAGAAATAAAGGGAAAAACTTAGATCGCTCGTAAAATAAAAAGGTCGCTAAAATTTTAGCGACCTTTGAGACTTTATTTTTATTTATTTTATGTGCAATATTTATTCAGCAACAGCTTCATAAACCATTAATGCCGCTGCCAGATCTTCAATGGCTAATCCAGCAGATTTAAACATGGTGATTTCATCATCATCCTTTCTTGCTGATTTATTCGCTTTACATAGTTCAACCAGATCAGCTTTCACCTCAAGAGGATCCAAGATCCCTGAAGCGATTGGAATGGCCAATTCTCCGGTTTCATGGAGAGCACCTTCTCTGGAATCCACATAAATTGAGCTTTTCCGGATGACCTCATCGTCAGCTTCTCTGGTCTTCGGGGTGTGGGAGCCAATTAAATCCAGATGGACGCCAGGTTTTAACCATGCTCCTTTGATAATTGGTTCCTTTGAAAGCGTTGCACTGGAAATAACGTCAGCCTTTTGTATTGCTTCTTGGAGATTGTTTGCCAAGCACACATTTGTAAATCCTTGTTCATTTAAACCATTTACCAAGGACTGAGCTTTAGCAGAATTTCTAGCCCAAACTTCTATGTGCTTGTAATTCCTTACGGCCGAATGGGCTTGGGCCAAATGAGCTGCGACACTACCACTTCCGATAATCAGTAAGTTTTCAACCTCTTCCCTAGCGAGGTATTTAGCTGCCAATGCCGAAGCACAGGCAGTGCGTACGGAAGTTAGTTTGGTAGCATTCATCTGCGCCAAGGGCACACCCGTTTCCGCATTGAACAAGGTATACAAGGCGTGGATAGCAGGTAAATTTTGCTCAGCGTTTTTGGGAGCTACAATAACCTGTTTGCAACCAAGGTATTTGTCCGTCCAAGCTGGCATTAGGATCAATGCATTCTCAGCGGACTCAGGGGTACTGTAAAAATGATGATGTCGAACAGGCATGGTAAAATTGGAAATAAAGGTCTTGTACAATGCCTCCAACATCCTATCATAATTCAGTACTTGATCTATTGTTTCATTATCAATTGTTCTCATCATTTTTTGTTTAATTATTTTATGAACGATTTTAGCTTATCAATACATGTTCCAAGCAGGAGGTTCCACTCCGAGTAGATTCTTCACGAAGAAGTCTCTCCTTTTCTTTTCGCCATAATCACCACCCGAAGAATGCCCCATCCCCGGCACCATGATCAATTCATGTTCCTTGCCATTTTTGATCAACTGGTTGACCAACTGATAGGTGGAAGCAGGATCTACGTTGTCATCGAGTTCACCGACAATCAACATCAATTTACCTTCCAGGCGATGGGCATTTTCAATATTCGAACATTCTGCATACTGCGGACCGATTGGCCAGCCCATCCATTGTTCATTCCACCAGATTTTGTCCATACGGTTATCATGACAGCCGCAGGAAGAAACCGCAACCTTATAGAATTCAGGATGGAACAAAACAGCGCCTGTTGAGGACTGTCCACCAGCTGAGGTGCCATAGATGCCCACCTTATCAATATCCATATACGGATACTTCTGTGCTGCAACTTTCATCCACGCAATCCGATCTGGAAAACCAGCATCCTTCAGATTCTTCCAAGCTACATCATGAAAGGCTTTGGAACGGTTTGAAGTTCCCATTCCATCTATCTGAACCACAATAAACCCTAACTCCGCCAATTCATACATGCCAGACAAGCCAGGAGTAAATGATTTTGGAACAAAGGAGCTATGTGGACCAGCGTAGATGTATTCTATCACAGGATATTTTTTATTAGGATCAAAATTATTAGGTCTGATAATAATTCCCCAGATATCTGTTTTCCCATCTCTACCTACTGACGAAAACACCTCGGGCGCTTTCCAACCGGTGGCAGCCAGTTCAGACAGATCTGCACCTTCTAGCTCTAATTCTACCTTTCCTGTCTTAGCATCTCTCAATACTGCTTTAGGTGCTTGGTCAACCAAGGAGTAGATATCGATAAACTTAGAAAAGTCTTTATTAAAATAACCTTGATGATTGGCAACTTCAGGACTCAGTTCTTTCAACCCATTACCATCCAATCCAATACTGTAATATCGAACTAGATAAGGGTCTTCATTTTTATTCCTCCCACTTGCCTCAAAAATAACATTTCTATCCGCCTCATTGACATTGATCACTTTGCGCACCACCCAATCTCCTTTGCTGATTTGGTTCTTCACTTTGCCTGTCTTTGCATCAATTAAATACATATGGTTCCAGCCATCACGCTCTGAAGTCCACACGATTTCATTGGTCTTTTCTAGGTCTTTTCTGTATTTCTTGCCACTATAGTCAATAAAGGTTTTGCTGGTTTCTGAAATGATCGGTTTTGTTTGACCATTTACAGCATTCAGTTCCAATACGTCATAGCGTTGGTGTCCGCGTTGGTTGTATTCAAAGGTAATAGCATTATTATCTGGTCTCCAACGGATGTTGTACAGCGAAAACTGATTTTCCACTTGCTTAGGATCTACTTCCACAACCTGTGCTGATTCAACATTTACTATGACAGGGTAATATTGCGAAAGGGCATCCCCAGGTTTTGCATAATCTCTATACTGCAATTTTGGTTGCAATTGATCCGTAGGCGATGACTCTAACAAGGTCAACTGTCGAACCTCAGCTTTCCTGACTTTTGAGGTACTCAGCTTTTTCGAATCAGGAGACCAATCGATTCTGGCAGAGTAATAGAGCCCTGGACTTCCATCGAAAGTCATTTGCTTTTCACTCTTTAGATCTGTTTTCTTCCTGACATAGACATTGTTGTTTTTGATATAGGCTAGATAAACCTGATCTGGTGATTCAACAGGATCTCCTTTGCTATCGTCCCATTTTTGCCCCCAGTATCCAGAACTTCTATCGGTGTCATTCAATTCCTTTTGAATAGAAAGTTTATTCTCCACAACATTCCAACGCCAAACTTTTTTCTTTTCCGTGAATTCGATCTCATTGTTGTTGATAGGCTTTAAGCCCACAAACCAACTGTTGTTTAAGGGTACAGTTTCAGAAAGGAGCTTGGACATCTGTTCAGACATAGCTTCAAGATCAATGATCTTTTTGCTCTTTGCTTGTGCATCAACTAAAACCAGGATGCTTTTGTTGTCCTTCTGTTTCAGTTTGTAGACGAAAGACCCTCCATCTTCAGCCCAAGTGATCTGCTGAGGGATATTATAGATCTTTCCAAAATTGTTTCGAACCTCCTTTGCTCTTTTATAATCATCCAAGGTTCCTTGTGCATAGCTGGAAACTTGAAGAATAAACAGCAAAAAAGCAGTAATTCTCAATTTCATAGTGACGATTTTTTAGACTTTACAATAAAATAAATCGGTATGCCCAATAATGTAATAATTATTCCCGGCCAAGTAAACTGTGGTTTGTAAAAGACAAGTAACAAAATAAAGGATATTCCCAGTACAATATAAATTGCGGGGATTATTGGATATCCGAAGGCTTTATAGGGCCTTGGTATATCCGGTCTGTTTTTTCTTAAAATAAAAATCCCGATGATGCATAGCACATAGAAAATCACAACCACACAGGTGATCATATCCAAAAGGTCTCCATACTTTCCAGTTAGACACCAGAGGCAGGCAATAATTCCCTGTAACCATAGCGCATAGCTCGGTACGGCATGTTTGTTAAGCTCTTTTGTTTTTTTGAAGAACAGGCCATCTTTTGCCATGGAATAATAGATTCTGGCACCTGCCATAATCAGTCCATTATTACATCCGAAGGTGCTCACCATAATCATAATGGCAAGGACGGTGATTCCGATTGGGCCAAATATTTCTTGGGCGGCAACCATCGCTACCCTATCCTTAGGGGCACTTGCCATTTCCTCCATTTGGAGGACACCAGTATACATTAGGTTGGTCAAAAGGTAGATTACTGTTACGATAATGGTCCCTAATGCCAAGCTTAAGCCGATATTGCGCTGCGGATTTTTAATCTCGCCAGCCACTGCAGAAGAGGAATGCCAGGAGTCACTGCTGAACAATGCACCCACCAAACCGGCTGAAATAGCCCCTAATCCTGCTAAAAAGGTATAATCGTTTTTGCTTCCATCTATGGCCAAACGGCTGAGGCTCCAAGTATCGGCGCTGTTCCAATTGTGATTCCAGACTTCTAGGTCGAAGGCCGCAAAGCCAAACAATACTGCCAATACCAAACTTAATATCTTGATCAGAGTCAATGTTGTCTGTACCACTTTCCCATTCTGTACCCCTAAGGTATTGATAAAGGTCAGTAGCAAAATAACGGCAATTGCCAGCACCTGTGCCGATGATATATGATAGGTCCCAATGGTTAGCAAATAGACATCCTCGTCCAAACTTGGGAACAAATAGGCGGTAAACTTTGCAAATGCCACGCCTACAGCGGCAATGGTAGCCGTTTGGATAACAGCGAAAAAAGTCCATCCAAAGGTAAAGCTGACCACAGGTCCATAAGCTTCTTTTAGATAAACATATTGCCCTCCAGCTTTTGGAAACATCGAGCTCAACTCCCCATAACTCAATGCTGCTGCCAAAGTCATAAACCCAGATATCGCCCACACGATCATCAGCCATCCTGCAGAACCTGTATTCCTGGCGATATCTGACGAAACTATGAAAATACCGGATCCAATCATACTACCAGCCACCAACATGGTTGCATCCAATAGGCCCAATGACTTCTTAAATTCCTGTTTGTTTTCTTCCATAATTTAGGTCGCTGGTTTAGAATTTATAGAATTTCCAAGAAGATTGATGGTCAGGATTCAGATTCTGATTGGTCAAGATAGCCCTCAGCATCTCCATAGGCATATAGTTTTCTTTGATCACACGGTCATGAAATTCCTTATACGTCATTTTACCTGAGCCGACCATTTCATCGCTGATGTTCAACAATTGCAAACCGCCGATCATATAGGCCAATTGATATAATGGATCGTAAGAACCTTCAAAGGATCTTTTTACTTCGCCATGGGCATTTGCAGGCTCATGTCCTACTTGATTTACCAAATAATCTATGCATTGTTGTGGAGTCCATTCTCCGATATGGAATTTGATACTGAAGGTTATCCTTGCACAACGGTGCATCCTCCAGAACAGCATCCCTATCCGCTCTTCTGGTGTTTTCGGGAATCCCATTCTATACAATAGCAGCTCCCAATACAAGGTCCAGCCTTCCGTCCAAAAAGGGGTATTGAAATTCTGTTCTCTATAGGGTTTATACCTGCGGTTCATAAAATACTGTAGATGATGCCCAGGGATCAATTCATGCTGAACTGTTCCAAGGGAGAAATGTGGATTATTTCCACGCATGCTCATCATTTTCTGGTCGTAAGTCATGGTACTGGTTGGATACGAGATACTGATTTCTCGACCGCCCGTGAAGAAGGGATTGACCAACTGACGTTCTGGTGTCATCATGATCATTCCCCAAGTTTCATCTGCCAAGGGTGGAATATCGATCAATTGCTTTTCATTGATAAAGTTCATGGCTTTATCATACAGCTCATTGATCAATTCAGGTTGCTTTCCTTCAGGGACATAAGAGTTCTTTACTTTTTCCTGAGCTTTCTTCCAATCTTCGCCAAAACCCATCTCCTTGGAAGCCTTCAAAAGTTCTGCAACACACCATTGCCATTCCTTATCAGCAATTTTCAGGAGCTCATCGGCATTGTAGGAAATCATTTCATCCTTCAGCATTTTATTTAACACCTCCTTGCCGACGCGCTTACCAGCGATATTGCTACCATCATCAAAGGCCTTCAAATCTGATTTCGATACTATAAGGTCCTTATACTCTTTTAGCTTTTCCTGTAATCGATCATAGGATTTTGGAACCCACCAAGAAAACAGAGGTTCATAGCCATTATAGAAGTCAAATGAGCTTTCCAATCTTAATTTAAGAGACTCTAAGAGACTTTCTAAATATTCAACATCTGCAGAAGGTATAGCTTTTACCTCTTCCAATTTCTTAAGTTCTTGATCAATCTGGGCCGAGGCTTTTTCAAAAGCCGTTGCTACCTCCTTTGCATCCACTGCTCCACCACGTCTTCTTTTCTTCTCAAATTCAAGGATGCTATCTGCAAAAGGCAGGTAACCCTTCACACGGTTATATGCGGTTTGATTGGATTTAAGGTCCTCAATATTCCTTTTGATTTTTCTGTTCAGTAAAATATAATCGACCTGACCATTGGTATTGAGTTTTTTATAGTCAAACTGCTGCAGTTTCTTTTCGTAATCCTGATCCAGCAGGAGTAATCTGCCTATTTGTTCAGGAGAAGCTGCCGCACTCTGAAATCCCCAACCTTTCGGCATCGGTCCATAAAAATAATTGATGGCCTGCAGGTCATTTCTGTATTGTATGATATAAGGTTCGATGGGAGTGGTATGATCGTACAAGCCACTTTCTTGAGCAAATGTTGTAGCACTAGTCATAGCGATAATTCCAATTCCAATAAATGATTTAAGGTCAATGTTTTTCCGGTTTTTCATAATCATAATTTAGGTAGGTTAAATTGCTACTGGAATCGGTCCGGATTAAAGCCCGAAATATTCGATTCTATCTTTTCATTGGATAGGATCCTTGCTATGCTTTTACCAAAGGCAGGCCCCAAACTTAGGCCCATCATACCTCCGCCCCCGGCAATGATTACATTGCTGTATTTCTTGGTCCTCCCTAAATAAGGAAGCCCATCAGGGGAACATGGTCTATATCCAAACCATATATCGTTTGGATAGTCAATTTGAATATCAGGATAGTATTTTGGGATAGATTCAACGATTCCTTTAACCCTGTTCTGGTAGATTTTATCATTCGCAGGGCCCAATTCCATGGTACCACTAAATCGGATCTGATTGTTCATCGGTGTCACGGCAACCCTTGCTTCCAGCAAAAGTGCTGCGTGATTCATCGAGGTGCCTTCCTCAGGATTGAACATAAAGGAATAGCCTTTCCCAGGCATCAGTGGCAATTTCAAGTGTAATTTAGCACCTATCTTGCCCAATGCTGCTCCTCCAGTTACCACAAACTCATCTGCTTGAAAGTTTCCTTTAGTGGTCACTGCGGATTTGATTTTATTCCCACTGGTCTCAAATCCATTAACTTCAGTTGCATAATGAAATTCCACTCCATGATTTACAAGATAGGTTGTCAATTCCTGCATTAATTTAGGTGGATACATAATTCCATCACACTTATAAAGAATAGCACCCAATGTATCGACCTTTAGGTTCGGTTCTAATTCTTGCACGCCATTCCGATCTAAAACCTGAGTATCTAATCCTAATCGGTTCGCCTTTTCTGCCAATTCTATTTCCTCATGCTCGACTTCTTTTGATTTGTACATCATCAAAATGCCGTTCTGCCTCAGCTCAAAGTCAAGGCCATCTTCTGTAGCTAACTGATCATATAGCTTACTGCTTTCCAGATTCAAATCACGGATTGCTTCAGCATTCCTTTCTACATGCTTCTCATTGGCATATTTTAGAAATTTCAGTCCCCAGTCGATCAATCCGAGGTTCAATGATGGCCTAACATAAAACGGGCTCTTACTGTTCAGCATCCATTTTACTCCTTGGGCTACCATTCCAGGTGCTGCCAAAGGTGTAAAATGACTTGGAACGATCATTCCTGCATTGCCATAGGAACAATTGTTCTTGCCATTGTCCTTCTCCAGAACAGTGACTTGCCAACCATCTTTTAATAAATAATATGCTGTGGATAGACCTGCAATCCCAGCCCCGATAATAACTACATTTCCTTTATGGTTTTTTGACACTTTATTTAATGGTTATCGTGAATTACATAACTTGAAATCCTTCTTTATACGGGTCCATATCATCTATGATGATCTGACTATATCCCGTAATGATTGCCCACCCTTCTACTGATGGAACGATGGCAGCATGACCCGCCAATTGGGTCTCTTCCTCAATCCGCCCAATAAATTGCGAGCCTATATAACTTTCATGGACAAATTCATCTCCTGGCTTTAATTTCCCTTTTGCATACCATTGCGCCATGCGAGCTGAAGTCCCTGTTCCACAAGGTGAGCGATCGAGGGCATTCTCACCTACCAATACTGCATTTCTACCTGTGGAATTCTCCTTGGTCGGTTTGCCGGTCCATTGAATATGGCTCAAACCATAAATATTTTCATTCTCAGGATGGATAAATTCATACTTCTCATTCAACAGGGAACGGATCAACTTGCCATAATGGATCAATTGGCTAGCGGAGAAATCACTGATATCCCTAAAGTTCTTCTGAGGATCTACAATCGCATAAAAATTACCTCCGTATGCAACATCAGCAACAATCTCCCCTAAATCCGGACAGTCCACTGTCAATTCTGATTTATATAAAAAGGATTTCACATTGGTCAACTTTACTGTTTTGACCTTTGGGCCTTCCTGCACATAATCAATCAAGATCAATCCTGCTGGTGTTTCCAATCTAAGCTTTCCCGGCACTTTCGGAATCACCAATCCTTCTTCGATGGCAATAGTCACTGTTCCAATGGTCCCATGGCCACACATCGGCAAGCAACCACTGGTTTCAATATAGAGTACACCCGTATCATTATTAGGGTCGATAGGTGGATAAAGAATGCTACCACTCATCATATCATGGCCTCTAGGCTCAAACATCAACCCTTTTCTGATCCAATCATACTCCTCCATAAAATGGAGCCTGCGTTCCATCATGGAATTCCCGTTCAAATATGGACCACCTCCAGCTACTAACCGCACAGGGCAACCGCATGTATGGGAATCAATACAAAAAAATGTTTTCTTCATCTATCTATTGGTTTGCATTTATGGAATCCTTAGTACTCGTACCATCCACAAGGCGATTGATAGCAAGGGGGTTGCCATTTTTCAGTTCAGCTGGAAGAAACTGATCTGGCCAGTTCTGAAATGCCAATGGACGTAAAAACCGCTTAATGGAATCAGGTCCTACCGAGGTAAACCTTGGATCTGTACTCGAAGGGAAAGGCCCGCCATGCTGCATCGCATACACGACCTCAACCCCGGTTGGCATTCCATTGAACAATAGCCTTCCGGCCTTATCTTTTATGATGTTTAATATCGTCTTATTGTCTTCAGCATCTTTCTCCGTTCCAGCAATAGTTATCGTCAGTTGTCCTTTTAGGTTTCTTGCGATTTTCTCTACTTCTGATATGGAATCTGCTTCTATCAATAATCCAAACGGACCGAAAACTTCCTCAGCCAAAACTTCATTGGTCAAGAAATTCGCTGCGGAGGTCAAGGCTACCCTTGGTCGGCCCTGGCCAGATTCAGCAATAGAATTCGACTCTGAAAGTATTGCAACCTCAGCTTGACTGCTCAATAGATCCTTGTTTTTCTCAAAATGTGAATAGATCCCTTGATTCAGCATATGGGCTGAATTGATCGCGGCAATCGCATCATGCAGGCTCGATTTAAATCGTTCCAATGCTTCCCCTTTCACCGCAATGAACAATCCTGGATTGGTACAAAACTGCCCTACTCCCAAGGTTAAGGATGATGCGTATTCCTTTGCCAAAGCTTCTGCTTTCTCCTCCAATATATTCCCGAAGGCAAATACTGGATTGATGCTTCCCATTTCCGCAAAGACAGGAATGGGTTCTTCCCTCTGGTTCGCAATATCAAACAGGGCTTTTCCACCCCAATAGGAACCGGTAAAACCCACCGCTTTAATACCTTGCTGAGCAACCAAATAAGCGCCTATCTTCTCTTTGGCACCTTCAACTTCATTGCCAAGGATATGGTTGAAGACACCCTCAGGCCATCCAAATTCCTTTACGACTTCCGTGATCGCCTTAGACATCATCGTAGAAGTTTTCTCGTGCCCCGAATGACCTTTTACAATGACTGGGCATCCTGCAGCTAGGGCACTTGCGGTATCTCCACCTGCGGTTGAAAAAGCAAAAGGAAAGTTGCTAGCCCCAAATACAACCACTGGCCCAATGCCTAGATTGTATTTGCGAATATCATTCTTTCCTTTTTCTGGATTTGCTAAGTCAATCCTTGCCTCACTGTACAGGCCATTGGAAATCGCATTTGCATAACTGCGCCATTGCCAGATGGTCCTAGCCTTCTCGCCCTCCAAACGAGGAAAAGGTAAGGAAGTCTCCTGATTTGCTGTCTCGATCAATTCCGTCCCTAGACTTTCAATTCGATCTGCTACAGCATGCATAAACTTGGCCCGATCTCTAACCGTAGTGGACTTTAAAAATTGATACGCCTCAGCAGCCAGCTCTACACATTTATCTAAGTATTCTTTTTTTTGGTTCATATTCAATTGGGTTTACTATTAAAGGGACATAAAGCTGTAAGACCAACTTTATGTCCCAAAGAATGCACTTCTTCCGATTTAATTCAAAACCGGACGACTTGCAATGCCATCAGCAATTATCTTGTTTATTCTTGTCGCTTCTTCACCTACCAAAGGCAACCTTGGCGCGCGAACATGCGGTGTACAGATTCCTTCAGCTGTAGCAGCTAATTTGATGTACTGGATAAGTTTTGGATGGATATCCAATTCTAACAATGGCATAAACCATCTATATATTTCAATGGCTTTCTCAATTTCACCATCCAGGGCATAATTGTACATTGCCATGGTTTCTCTTGGAAAAGCATCAACCAATCCTGCGACCAATCCATCTGCACCAAGGAGTACGGTTTCCAATGAAATGGTATCTACACCACCCAAAACCTTAAAGCGATCGCCAAACTTATTCTTCATTCTGGTAATGTTAGACAGATCTCTGGTTGATTCTTTCACCGCTTGAATACTTGGGTAATCCTTCAATTCTTCAAACATGCTCAATGAAACGTAGGTCGCATAATCAACAGGGTTGTTGTAAATTAAGATAGGAAGGTCAGTCGCGCTGGCAACAGCCTTAAAGTATTCTACCACTTCACGGTCATCTGCTTTATAACGCATTGGAGGCAGTAACATCAAACCATCCGCGCCAAGTTCCTTTGCTTTTTTTGCAAAGTCAACCGCATTTTTGGTCGTATTTTCCGCAATATTCAGAATTAGTGGAATTCTTCCAGCAACAACTTTTTTCGCATAAGAGAGCAATTCAAATTTTTCATCATTGTCTAGTACAGCAGCATCTCCCAGAGTTCCCGCAATAATGATCCCATGAACACCCGCAGAAATCTGCGCCTCCGTGTTTTTGGCAAACATTTCAAAATCAATTTCTCCATTCTCCTTAAATGGAGTCAAAACAGCAGGATAAATTCCTTTCCAATTTAATTGAGCCATAGTAAGTTTTCTTGTTTTAAATTATA
The DNA here is from genome assembly GCF_053644255.1 of Sphingobacterium sp. NPDC055431. Taxonomy (NCBI): domain Bacteria; kingdom Pseudomonadati; phylum Bacteroidota; class Sphingobacteriia; order Sphingobacteriales; family Sphingobacteriaceae; genus Sphingobacterium; species Sphingobacterium sp. NPDC055431. The sequence goes on along the minus strand of NZ_JBSHLH010000003.1, from coordinate 212,588 downwards.
ATTGTATAACCAAAACTAGCCACTTAATAGCTCCTCGCCTAACCGCCTTTTAATATTTGTTTACTGAATTTTAACCTTTTCTATTTATTGATATAAAAAGTTCTTGTAGTTTAATGCATATTCCTTGGGTGAGGTGCCGATAACACTCCGAAATACTCGATTGAAATTGGTGATGCTGTTAAATCCACTGCTGTAAGCTATAATGGAAACACAATCATATTTATCATTACCTAATAAACGACAGGCTTCACGAACCCGGATTTCATTTAAATAGGATACAAAAGTCTTTCCCGTGCATTTCTTGAAATATCTACAGAATGCCTGTGGGGTTAAGTTTGCCTTTTCTGCAACATCGCATAAGGAAATGTTCTCTTTAAAATTCTCCTCAATAAACCTACATAAAGAATTGATCTTGAAACCACCAAAGGCATCTGTTTCATAATGAGAAACCCCTGAAAGTGGCGTCAAATCAGCAGAGACCATATTTAACGATTTTAACAGATAAAAGAAGTTCACCAATTGGTCCATCCTATCAGATCGTTTCAAAACCTCGATTCTTCTCCGTATCGGAGCTAAATGCTGTTTTGGAACCTGAAAACCTCTACAGTTATTGCTGATGAATTCCATTAATACGCTCAACTCAGGCAAATTTAACAAATTAAGCAAGGCGCCCTCTAGATTGAAAAATACGGAAACAGACCTTATCCCTTCTGAACTTTGGTCATTCTTGAAAACATGAGCTTGATTGGAACCAACCAAAAAGATATCACCCTGTTGAAAATTATGAAGATTGTCATCAACCAACAGTTGACCGCTACCAGCTACAATCATAATAATCTGATACTCAACATGACGATGCATATACGGATAAAACTTATCTAATATGTCTTCCTGCACAAATACCGTCCTATCCTTAGGAACTGGTACATTATATTGTATTGGTTTCATAATTTAAAAAGTTTATAAATGTCAATTTAACACTAAATATAATTATAAAGAGGTCATTCAGCAAAATATTTAACAGGAATGGCTAAGAATTGGCCATATAAAGCTAAAATCCGGCAATCTTAAAACAATTATTAAAACCATATTTGTAACAAACAAACAGGAAAAACTTAATCGTGTGTATTAAGTGTGACTTTGGATCAATGCTAATAAAACCAGTTTTTTTAGAGTAAATGGAAAACACCCCATTTAATTTCTTCCAAACTGTAATTTTGCTTCCACTAATCTAATTATTTTACTTAATACAATTAAATTTTTCCTTCCATTCATTTTTAGAATTAGATTAATTGGCTTTCTATTAATAATTCAAGACTTCAACAGAAATGATGAAAATTAAAAATTTCTATTATCTCCTTTTAGTGGCCTTGACACCTTGCTTGTCCCAACCTGCTCATGCTCAACAGAATGAGCACCCTGTTTGGAAAAAAGTAGCTGCTGAACCTCCTACCCTTGGCATAGACCAAGGCAACAAAACCTTTCCTTTGAAAGAACTAAACCTGCAGCTTTTAAACAGTTCTCAGACCGCATCATCAATCAAGCTGATCCATGCAGATACTAGCTTTGACTACACAGCAACCGAACTCTTAAACAAAAGAGATCGCAATGGTTTCTTCCATATCGGGGACATCAATCTCAAAATTCGTGATGCCGGCAACCAGGAATGGCAGGCCTTCTCCTCCGCAAATAACCGTCAAAAAGTATTAGAATTAAAGCCTGAGGGCAATGTATTGGCTTTGGCTGATCTGAGTTCAACCCTTCAAAACATACCTTTGAAGGTAATCCGAAAATGGGAAGACATAAATGGAAATCTGCAACTTACCTTCCAGATCATCAATAATTCAACCAAATCCATTGAGATTGGAGGCCTTGGGATTCCATTACCGTTCAACAACAACATGGATTGGAAAAGTTTAGACGAAGCCCATGCTAAAAATGTCTTCTTCGACCCTTACATTGGAAAGGATGCCGGATATATGCAGGTAAACCGACTTCATGGAAATGGACCTAGCCTATTGGTCCTGCCCAGTGAAAATGCGGGTTTTGAAGCTTACAACCCATTAAATACAGATCCAACCCCTAGAAGCATCACCTTTGAAGGCTTTCATGAATGGTTGATACATAGCAAAGCTTATGCAGAAACTGAATGGCAAAATGTCAACCCTTGGAATCAACCTACATCATCTATTTTGAAACCTGGTGAGACCAAAAACTTCTCCTTGAGATTTGTTCTCGCACCGAGCATCAAAGAAATTGAATCTACCCTATTGGCCAATAATAGACCTGTAGCCATTGCAGCCCCAGGTTATGTCGTTCCAATGGACAACCCAAGCAAATTATTCATCAAGCATAATAAACAGATCAAGAACATCGAGGTTTTCCCAAAAGATGCCCTAAGCATAAAAACCTTGAAAAAGACCAAGGATAATTGGAATCAATTTGAAGTATCAGGAAATACCTGGGGAAGGGCAAGACTGCAGATCACCTATCACGATGGAATCGAACAAACCATTCAGTATAAGGTCATCAAACCTGAGAAGGAAGTAGTCAAGGACTTGGGGAATTTCTTGACCAATGAACAATGGTTTGAGGATTCAAATGATCCATTTAAAAGATCCCCTTCGGTAATTACATACGATATTGAAGAAAGAAAACCTGTTACCCAAGAGCAAAGGGCATGGTATGCAGGCTTAAGTGATGAAGCAGGTGCTGCCAGCTGGCTCGCAGCAATGATGAAGCAGGTTATGATACCTAACCAAATTGAAATTGAAAAACTGAAGCGTTTTGTCAATGAAACCATGTATGGCCGAATCCAGCACAAAGAGGGAAAAGATAAATATGGCGTAGTTAAAAGTCTTTTCTATTATGAGCCAGACTCCCTACCAAAAGGTACCTATAGTGAAGATATCAACTGGAAAACATGGTCGGCTTGGCCTAAAAAAGAAGCCGACAATATGGGCCGATCCTATAATTATCCCCATGTTGCTGCTGCCCATTGGGTCATGTACCGACTCGCAAGGAATTACAACCAGCTAGTTTCTGAAGAACCTTGGGATGTATACCTCGACCGGGCATTCCATACGGCAATTGCCATGGTTGAAAAGGCCCCACATTATGCACAATTCGGACAGATGGAAGGCAGTATTTTCCTGCTGATACTAAATGACCTAAGAAGGGAAGGCTTAACGAACTCTGCAAATAAATTGGAATCTGAAATGAGAAAACGTGCCGAGCATTGGAAAACCTTAAATTACCCATTTGGCAGCGAAATGCCATGGGACTCTACCGGTCAGGAAGAAGTTTACCTCTGGTCCAAGTACTTTGGTTTCGATGAAAAAGCCCAAGTGACGCTCAACGCCATATTAGCCTATATGCCGACAGTTCCCCATTGGGGCTACAATGGCAGTGCTCGCCGTTATTGGGACTTTGTATACGGCGGAAAACTATCCAGAATTGAAAGACAGCTACATCACTACGGCTCTGCCCTGAATTCCATACCAGTTCTCACCGAATATAGAGACCATCCCGATGACTTCTACCTACTGCGCGTAGGTCATGCTGGCATGATGGGTGCTTTGGCAAATGTTACCCAAGAAGGATTCGGACCAGCAGCGTTCCACTCCTATCCATCAACCCTAGAAATCGATGGTATTACTGGCGATTATGGATCAGGATTTTATGGCTATGCCGTTAATTCAGGAACATATATCATCAAACATCCCGAATTCGATTGGTTGGCATTCTCAGGAAACCTGGTCAAGAATAAAGAAAATATTGATGTTAAAATCAAAACTGCAGCAAGAAACCGAATCTTTCTAGCTCCAGAAAAACTTTGGATTGAACTCGATGCTGGAGAGCTGGACCTACTTTCCTATAATGAGAAAAACAAAACGGTTACTTTGACCCTTATCCCAAATTCAGAAATCCTGGAGAATAATCTCATCAGGTTTAATTCCGAAAGTGGTTATACATTAAAAGGCTTTGAAAAAGATGCTTTGGGTAGATATGTCATTCCAAATCGCGTTACACAAATTCAACTAAGCAAAGATTAAGCTGCTTAATCAACCGGTAACAACTTATTCCTATAAATACTGTGGTTCCTAAAGATGGTTCCACAGTTTTTGTTTAATTTCGTTATAAAATTTTAGAGCAATGTTTTCGTCAAGTACCTATCAGAATAGAAGAACCCAATTAAAAAATGAGGTTTCCCATGGAGTGATCGTTTTATTAGGAAATATTGAAAATCCCATCAATTTCGAACATAACACTTACCCATTCCGCCAAGACAGCAGTTTTTTATATTATTTCGGAATCCAAGCCCCCTTTATCGCTGGGATCATCGACATTGATGAAAACCGGGAAATAATCTTTGGTGATGAATTGGACATGGATGCACTGGTTTGGACCGGCAGACAAGAAACCTTGAAGGAAAAAAGCCTAAAAGCGGGCGTTTCTGAAACCATGCCTTTTAAAGAAATGGAGAACTACCTTCAGAAAGCTAAGTTCAACAATCGCCCAATCCATTTTTTACCTCCATATCAATCTTACAACAAAATCCTATTGAGCAGACTTTTGGATAGGCATTTAGATGAACTACTGCCATCTGAAAAACTGATCAAGGCCGTCGTAAAGCAGAGATCGATCAAGGATCCACAGGAAATCCAGCAGATTGAAGAGGCTCTTCGTGTTTCAACCGAAATGCATCTCCTAGCCATGAAGATTGCAAAACCTGGAATGAAAGAATATGAATTGGTGAATGCAATCCAAAAATATGCTGCAGACCAAAATTTCACATTTGCATATCCACCGATCGTGACGGTTCATGGTGAAATTCTCCATAACCAATACCGTCAGAACAGCTTTAAAAACGGTGATTTGATCTTAAACGACTCGGGCGCTGAAACTCCAATGGGTTATGCAGGTGACTTAACCAGGACTTTCCCTGTATCCGCCACTTTCACGGAAAGACAAAAAGATCTTTACAATGTGGTCTTAAGATCCTTTACAGATGCTAGAGACATGATGAAACCTGGGGTTAAATTCAAGGATATTCACCTGAAAGCTGCCAAAACTTTGGTAGAGGGCTTGACTGCAGTTGGATTGATGAAGGGGAATGCTGAAGACGCCGTTGCGAACCACGCCCATACCATGTTCTTTCAATGTGGCTTAGGCCATATGATGGGATTAGATGTCCATGATATGGAAGACCTGGGTGAACAGTATGTGGGATATACCGAAAGAGAGCCTAAGGACAAAAATACGTTTGGGCTCAAATCTTTGCGCCTAGGAAAAGAACTGGAAGCAGGCTTTGTCTTGACTGTAGAACCCGGCATATACATTATCCCTGACTTGATCGATATGTGGAAGGCTGAAAAGAGAAACCATGAATTCATCAATTATGATCTCCTAGAGGATTACCGTAATTTTTCGGGGATCCGAATTGAAGACAATTTCTTGATTGAAGAGAATGGTTACCGATTATTGGGTCCAGACCTGGTGAAAACCGTGGAGGAAATCGAAGAAATCAGAAAGCAAAGTTTAAATTAAGGCTCAATAAAAAATTAGAGTTTTTTAACTTAAGTTAAACAATCATTTGCCATATAAATTGTAAGTTTGCACAAATACAACATTCTTGTCGGGCTGGTCGACAAAGTGGAAGTGGCTAATAATTATATGAAATCAACCATAAAGTTCAACAACTTAAACAGCTTATTCTCAAAATCATTAAAAAATAATATTAACGAATATTTTAATAATACCATACAAAAAAAGACTGGAAACAGTAAGTTGTACAGTAAAGCCATAATCTTGATGGCTTCCTTTGTTTTAATATACTGTATATTAGTTTTTGTACAACCGCATTGGGCCATCAGTGTCCTGTTATGTATGATATTTGGTGTCAATCTTGCAGCAATTGGATTCAATATTATGCATGATGCAGGCCATAATTCGTTTTCTGAAAATAAGCAAGTCAATAATATCCTTTCCTATTCTTTAAATCTATTGGGAGGAAATATATTTTTTTGGAAGCAAAAACACAATATCGCCCATCATACCTACACCAATATTGATGGTGAAGATCCCGATATCGAAGTGAAGTTTATGCGTATCCATCAAGATCAGAAACTAAAGAAACACCATCGCTTCCAGCCTATTTATTTTATTTTTCTTTATGGAATTTCATATTTAGCATGGATATTCTATCAGGATTATGAAAAATACTTCAGGCAAAAAATGGGCAGCTCAGAAAGAACTTTCCACTTTCCATTGCAGGAAAAAGTAATCTTCTGGATCAGTAAGCTCATTCACGCCTTGATCTTTATTGTCATCCCGATTATTTATGTAGGATGGATTCCAACTCTACTTGGTATTTTGATTGCAGGTGCAGTATGCGGAATCTGTTTAGCGACGGTATTTCAGTTGGCTCACGTGGTTTCAGAAACGGAATTTAAATCTGGTGACCAACCTAAAATTGAAGAGGAATGGATGATCCACCAAATCCAATCCACAGCAAACTTCTCCACCAAAAACAAAATGTTAACTTGGCTATTGGGCGGTCTGAACTTTCAGGTGGAGCATCACCTTTTTCCAAAGATCAGCCACATCCATTATCCGGCATTAAATAAGATCGTTAGACAGGCTTGCAAGGATTATGAAATAAAATACAACGAGTATAATTCCTTCTGGTCAGCCTTTAAATCGCATGTCAAGGTCATTAAACTCATGTCCGTTTAGGACCTATAAATCGTCCCATTAATAAAAAAGAAAAATATTATCGAAATATTTTAGTAATTTTGTAATAATATTGGAATTTATTCTATAATATCAATGACTTTGTAAACCCTCCTTAATAAACTTTGTCACTGCTTCTTCAGATTTCATTTTAATATTAATTGACATATTTTATGTCTGTAAGCAGTTTGTTCAAACGAAGAGCATTTCGTAAAACAAATTTTTTGAAGACAAATTTTAAAAACATCAATGAATTTCAACAATATGGAGCTAATCGCTCCAATCATAAAAGCACTCGAAGGTCTTGGCTACAAGGCCCCTACGGATATACAGATTGAATCAATTCCCCACATTTTAAAGGGAAATGATATCATCGGATGTGCACAGACCGGAACTGGAAAAACGGCTGCTTTTAGCATCCCTATCCTACAAAACTGTGCGAAGCAAAAATCGAATTCCAAAGCTCCAAAAGCCTTGATCTTGGCACCTACTCGCGAGTTAGCTATTCAGATTGACAAGACCTTTGCTGAACTGAACAAACACCTTGGTCTAAGGCATTTGGTCGTATTTGGTGGTGTCCCTATCTCCAGAAATATTAGATCGCTTCAACAGCCTGTAGATATAATGATCGCAACACCAGGTAGGTTATTGGACCTCATCAATCAGAAATATTTAACATTGAACAGCATTGCTACCCTAGTATTGGACGAAGCAGATACCATGTTGGATATGGGATTTATCCATGACATCAAGAAGATCCTTAAATATGTACCGGAGAAAAGACAGACCTTGTTCTTTTCTGCCACCATGCCTCCTGAAATCAGGAAGTTTGCCAATACGATCTTAAAAAACCCAGCAGAAGTAAATATCAACCCCGTTGTAAAAGCCTCTGAAAATGTCAATCAATCTGTTTTCTTCATTGAGAAAAAACAGAAAACCGACTTATTGGTTGATCTATTGAACAGAGATAAGAACCTACAAACTCTGGTTTTTATCCGTACAAAACATGCTGCAGACCGTCTGGCTAAGCAACTCAATAAAAGAGGATTCAAGGCAGATGCTATTCATGGAAATAAATCACAGAATGCAAGACAGAATGCCCTGGAATCTTTTAAGACAGGCAGATCCAAGATTTTGATCGCAACAGATATTGCTGCCCGTGGTATTGATATACATAAATTACCACAGGTCATCAATTATGACCTTCCTACTGAATCCGAAACCTATGTGCACCGGATTGGAAGAACAGGTAGAGCCGGAAATGCTGGCCATGCTTATTCTTTCTGCAGTGAAGAAGAGAAAAAAGCATTACATGGAATCCAAAAACTGATTGGCTTCCAACTAGAAACGAATTAAATAATTAAGTAAGTAAATAATAATACCATGCAAGAAGGAAAAGTAAAATTCTTTAACGTAACTAAAGGATTCGGTTTTATCACTCCAAACGAAGGAGGAAAAGATGTATTCGTACATTCAACAGGTTTAGTACACGAAATCAGAGAAAATGACAATGTTACGTTTGATACTGAAAGTGGTCCTAAAGGAATTAATGCAATCAATGTACGTGTAGTTAGATAATCTAGCTCAAACGTGCATGTTGCACAACAAAAAAAGCAGCCAAAGGGCTGCTTTTTTTGTTGTGCAAAACTAATGGCTTAGCATTAGTCGATATATTTTCAAGTACAATCCGACTATACCAATTCCACTTCCGAAATTTGGTTACCCTGTCTGGTTCTGGTGTACTTATACCTCACATTTTGATGCAAAGAAAGAATCTTGCCTGCAAGGGTATCGTTAAAATAAACAGTTTCTCTAGTCTCGTTATCGCGAATAAATCCATAATGACCTGTTTCATTGTAATAAGAAACACGTCCCAATAGGAATTCATCCTCAGGATCCTTCGGTCTCTCTAAGTCTTCAGGTTTAAACTTATAGGTTTCAGTTGGAGGTGTATCGACGATGTTTCCAAATTCATCAACATATGCATACATTTCTTCCAATGACTTGCCTTTGTTGTTTTGAGACTTGTTCTGTTCTCTACGCTCTTGCTTTTCTTGAAGTTTTTGCTGTTTTCTTTTTGCTAGTTCTTTTTTCTTGAATGTGAGTTGGTTTCTTGACATTAAAAATTATTAAGTTAAAAAATGAAAGGGGTATCTCTTTAAATAACCTGGATTGGCTGAGGATTAAGATAGGGGCCTTTATGAATGAATACAAAGATACAAAAAATTAGCGAGATTTGCTAATCTTTACGTACTACGCCCTCCAACCAATTAGCTCTCTCCCCTTCTACTTTCTACTTTATAGGTAAAACTTTCCGCCCTGTAATAACCTAGGTTATACTCAATGGGTTTTCCTGATTGATCATATACAAAACGCTTCCTCGAAAGAATAGGCTCTCCTATGGCAATCTCCAACTTCTCCGAAATAAATTTATTGGCAGCTTTGGCATCAATTTCCTCTTGGGAAAGATCCGCAATGATATTGCATTGCTGCTGCAAAATATCATATAAGGGCAATTTGAAGTCTTCCTCTCCAGTCAGTCCGACCCTTGGGTGAAAATAGGAAATGAAATAGACAAATGGATCACCTGGCTTACCTCGCAACCTTTCTAGCTTCAGGACCTTCTGATCTTCCGGAATTTCAAAAAACTTAGCAACAGCGGGTTCCGGAACAACCCAACGAACATGGAGCTCAAAATTCTTTACCTCCAGCCCCCTGTTCTTCATCTCCTGTGAAAAACTCAACCAATTCTTGGATTTTGAACTGAATTTCTGTTGCGTAACTTTCGTCCCTACACCTTTCTTCCTCACCAAAAGTTCTTCATAGACCAACTTATTGATCACCAATCGCAAGGTAGACCTAGAAATCGACAATTTCTTCGCCAGATCTATCTCATTGGGCAAATACTTGCCATCCTGATATTCAGGCTGTTTGATCAAATCTCGAAGCAAAGTCTCTACCTGCACGTGCAGGGGAATGGGGCTATTATGGTCTATCTTCAGATTCATACTTTTTTGATTGTGACTTAAAGTAAGATAATTCTTTTTTAAATAGCAAATTATGTATGTTTGTATACACATACTTCAGTGCCCTAATATTATCGATTTTCGAGGTTATAACCAATAAAAACAATGAAAAGTTATCTATTTTATGTTGCATTCGGCCTAACTCTAACAGCCTGCAACAACCATACAAGCAACAACAACAATCTAAATTCAGGCATTCAGGATTCAGTGATTTCCGACAGTTATTATACTATTGTCAAAGACATGGCAAAGGACATCGTTAAGTCTGGTTTTAACGCTGGTGATGGATACCAAGAGGTTTGGATCCGTGATTACAATACTTTTATCCGACTTGCCTACAAAGTACAACCTGCCGATCAAATCAAGAAAAACCTATTGGCCTTTTTTGGTCTTCAAGCTAAGGATGGAAATATCCCAGATGGCTTCGTGACAAAAGAAAGCCTGAAAGGCAAAACCAGTGATTATTACAGCATCCTGTCTAAGTTAGAACCCTTATTGGCTGCCCATAAAAATACGGTGGAGACTGACCAAGAGGCATCCCTAATACAGGCCGTCTATAAATATATCCAGGTTTCCGATGACCGGGATTTCTTAAAGACCATGGTAGGTCAGTTTACAGTCGCTCAACGAATGGAACAAGCGCTTCAATTCTTAATGGACAAACGATTTGACAAAGAACATGGGCTGCTATGGGGCGCAACAACAGTGGATTGGGGCGATGTTCAGCCTGAACATGACTGGGGAGTACATTTGGATGATAATTCCCATATCGCCATTGACATCTATGATAATGCCATGTTCTTGATCGCCCTTGACAATTTCATGGTGTTAGTCCCTGACAATAAACCAAAATGGGAAACCATCAGAAAAGATATTGCGACCAATACCATGAAACATCTTTGGGATGCAAAGAATCAAAAATTTATTCCGCATATCTACCTGAATGGGTCTCCCTTTCCTGCTGATTTCGATGAAAATAAAATCTTTTACCATGGAGGAACTGTAATTGCAATCGAAGCCAATCTGTTGAGCAAAGAGCAGATCAAAACTTCATTGGATAAAATGATTGCCAATGTGAAAGAATCTGGAGCTGCAACCATTGGGCTTACGATTTATCCAACCTATCCTGAAGGGTTCTTTAAAAATAAAGGCATGTATCCTTATGGCTATCAAAATGGAGGGGATTGGACCTGGTTTGGAGGTAGAATGATTCAGCAATTGATCAGGAACGGATTTGTGACAGAAGCAAAGGAACAATTGAAACCTATGCTGGACCGGGTGATCAAAAACAAGGGCTTTTATGAATGGTACACGAAAGACAACAAACCGGAAGGATCCGGAACCTTTAGAGGCGAAGCCGGGGTGTTATATGACGCCATACAGCTATTGGAAAAATCAGGGTCTTAATCCCTGATCTTTCATCTCCTTAGCTTAGTATTTATCTTTTGGACGATTGCCAGTTTTTAATTTCAGTATCCCTCCTGCCCTTATTGACTTTAATGGGATAAATGGTTGATGGACAATCTTGCCATTCAAATTAATCTGATCAATATAGGCACCACTCGAACCTGGGTTCTCTTTCTTAATGACAAAGTCCTTACCTGAATAGTATTTAGGGTTCAATTGAATCTTGATCTCGTCAAAGAGTGGCGTCGATAGGCCCATTTTTGCATCGGCATCCGTTAGTCCAGCCACATCAAATATGCCCATGGCTGCCATTACATACCAAGCACCTAATTGCCCTTGATCCTCATCCTGCCCATATCCATATCCATGAATGCCCTCATTACCATAGAATTTATTACAGATTTCCTGAACCCATTTCTGCGTCAATGAAGACTTCCCAGAAAAGTTAAATAACCAAGATACATGTAGATTCGGCTGATTCCCTTGGTTGTAAAGCCCCTCTAGTCCTGAAAAGGCATCAATATTTTTTCCTCCCGAAAAACCTAATGCTTCCGATTGCACAAAAATACTGTCCAACCTAGCATTGAACGCTGTTTTACCTATAGCCTGTATCAGGCCTTTAGGATCATGCGGCACATAAAATGTATATTGATAGGAATTTCCTTCCTGAAAACCCCGCCATGCTTGACTAGGTTTAAAATCTATAATAAAATCCCCATTGGCAAGTTTAGGTCTTATCAATTTCAATTGAGGGTCAAAAAGATGCTTCCAGCCCTGTGATAATGTGGATAGCTGTGCATAGTCCTGCTTCTTGCCCAATGCTTTGGCAAATTGGGCAACTGCATAGGAACTGAAAGAATATTCCAAGGTATGAGAAGCTGAAAACATCCAAGATTCATGGATTTCACTATCAGATTTATCAATATGTGGCACATATCCCTTCGCTACAAATTGATCCACATCCAATTTTCCTGCTCCTCGTGGCCTCCCCTTTCCATCTATTTCATTTTTCAATGCCGCTTCATAACCCAATTGCACATCAAAATCCCGAATTCCCTGCATATAGGCACTGGCAATAACAAGGCTTACAAAATTGGTCCCAACGCCAGAAACATATCTGCTATTGGCTATTCCATCTGCCAACCATCCTGAATCCTTATAGATCAACAATTGCGAATTCACAAAATCAGATAAGTATTCTGGATAGGCGATGGTCCATAGTTGTGTCAAATTCCAAAAAGCCCCCCATACCGCATCTGTATTGTAATGTTGATGTTTTGGCTCTCCTGTTTGGTCCTTTTCAATGTACCCTACGGTCCCATCATTTTTTGGATAGGCTCCTGAAACATCACTTGCCAATCCCCTGCCCAACAGAGCATGGTAAAGACCGGTATAAAACTTTGTACGATCTGTTTCCTTTCCACCCTTCACCTGAATCCTTCCCAACATGTCATTCCATTGGGTTTGATTCTGTTCTTTGGCAGCATCAAAATCCAAATTACTGGCTTCTGCAGTCAAATTTGCCTTGGCCTCAGCAACTGATGTATAGGAAAGGCCTAACTTGACTTCGATGCTTTCCTCATCAGCAGTAGTATAGGTGAAATAAGCTCCTGAAGAAATCCCTGAAATCCGATCAAGTCCCTCAAACTGCTTTTCTCCCCGGAATACGCCGTGCTTTTTCGCTTTTTTGTTGATCTCCGCATAGAAATACATCCTGATATCGGAACCAGCCTGATATTTCTCTACATAAAATGGTGCTGTAATCGCATATCCTTCAATGGTACCATCATGGTTTATTTTCACCTCAGCGTCCTTCACCTTTCCGCTCTCCCCCATGATATTGCCAATATCGAAAATGATATGGGATTCATCACTTTTAGGAAAGGTATAGCGATGGAACGCGACTCTTTCGGTAGCCGTCAATTCCGCTGTAATGCCATAATCTTTTAGCAATACCCGGTAATATCCCGGTTCTGCCAGTTCATCTTTACGGTCAAAACTTGAACGATAGCCCGTTTGGGGATCATCCAGATTTCCCGGGATAGTTTTCAATTTGCCATTGCTTGCCATTAACGAAATCCCACCGATCTGGAATTCATGGAAATTAGGAAAACTCTCTATGCTATGGTCGCGGAAGTCGTAACCTGTCGCCTCCCATCCACTTTTATTCCCCAAACTTCCATTGGTCGACGGTCCGGGCTTGGCCATACCAAATGGCATGGCACCTGGAGCAAAATGAAACCAGCGCGCATGGGCAGTACCAATAAAGAGATCCACCGATTGAATCGGTTGTTGGGCCATAGCAAGATGACCTAGGCTAAGAACGGCAAATGTTAAATAGCTGAACAATCTTTTCATCTTAGTTTTGATTTAATAGGAATTGGATTTCTTCACTGCTCTTACCTTTGGTTTCTGGAAGATATTTAAGGACAAACACAAAACCAATCAGACAAACTAGACCCAATAGAATAAAGGTCCCAGCAACGCCGATATCATCCAATAGGAAGGGTGTTACCTGTCCCATTAAAAAGTCAGATACCCACATGGCTAAAATACTCAAGCCCATAGCCTTGGCGCGGATATGTGCAGGAAAGATTTCAGAAGCCACCACAAATTTCAAGGGCCCTATGGAGAATGCAAAGAATGCCAGGAAAGAGACTACCGAAATCACCAGCAGCCAACTATCTGCCAGATCCAGAAAAAACAATATACTGGTCAGAAACAGGGATACAGCTCCGCCCAAAGTCCCGATCAAATAGAGTGGCCTTCTGCCTAAACTATCCACCTTCCAGATGGCAATCAGTGTAAACAACATATTGGCAACACCTATGATAATCTGGCCATACAGGGAATTATCTAAGCTAAACCCTAAAGTTTTCAATATGGTAGGACCGTAATAGATGATTACATTGATCCCACAGAACTGGGAAAATATCGGTAAAAACAAACCTATTATTAATGCTTTCCTATAAATTGGTTTCCAGACTTCTGCATACCCTGAATTGGACATTCCATCATTGTTTTTAGACCAACTCGGACTTTCGGGCACAAACATCAATCCAATAAAAAAGGCCATAGAGGGTATCAGGGACATACCGATCATGGCTCGCCACTCCTCTTCGACAAACACATGCTGAAAGAATGCTTGCGCTGAGAATTGAGCCAAAACATCCTGATCTTTAATGATCAAGGCATTCGACACATAAGCCAGTACAATGCCAAAGGTCAATGCCAATTGATAAAAGGTCACCAGTTTTCCACGATCTTTAACAGGTGCAATTTCCGACAGATATAGAGGAACAACATTCGAGGCAATACCTATCCCAATTCCCGTAAAGATCCTGGTCAGGATAATCAAGGAAAAGGACTCCAAAAAAATACAGGCAAAAGTGGCGATGACAAATATTATAGCAGCAAATTGCATGCTGCTTTTACGTCCATATTTATCCGATAGATGACCGGAAATCATGACCCCGAGGATACAGCCTAATAGTGCCGATGAAACAAACCAGCCCTCCAAAAAGCTGTCAAGACTAAACTGCATTTTCACCAAAGGCAAAACCCCCGATACCACAGCCATATCAAAGCCAAAAATAAAACCACCTAATGAGGCTATCAAGGCCACAAAGGCCAATTGCTTATTGGAAATATTCACATGTCGGAATTATAGTTTATAATAGTTTTTTATTTTGAAATCGATCCCTATCTCGATACACCCCAATTTTTATTTGGTTCGGCACCCATTTCTAAAATCAACTCACCGCCCTGCAACAACTCCTCGGCACTGAAATAAAAGCTGTTCAATTTCTTACCATTCAGGGTAGCATTTTGGATGTAAACATTCGCTTTACTATTGTTCTTGGCCTTGATGACAAACTTCCCCCCCCTGCCAAACTGTTCTCCAAGGTCAATCTGAATCTCTTCAAACATAGGACTTCCAATCTCATAGACCGGTTGGCTCCTTGTACCTCCATCCATCTGAAAGAGACCAATGGCCGTCATAATATACCAGGCACTCATCTGCCCTTGATCTTCATCTCCCAAATAGGCATTTGATATCCCTCTACCATAATACCTTTCTGCAATGGAACGGCTCCACTTCTGTGTCAACCAAGGTTTATTCAAATAATTGAATAAATAGGCAAAATGCATCGACTGCTGATTACCCTGAACTACCGGGTAATCCCAATATTGATCGTTGGGCCCGTTATATCTCCATTTTACACTCTCTTCAAATCCCCATTCCAGTCGCTCTGAAAATACATCGGCACCGATCCAATTGGCCAATCCAGGAATATCCTGAGGAACGAAAAACGTCAATTGCCAAGCATTCCCTTCAACATAATGATGGTTTGCACCAGATTTGAATGGATCAAAATCTTTTAACCATTCCCCTTTTGAATCCTTCATCCTGGCATAACCACTTTCCACGTCAATGGCATTTTTCCACCAATTGCCGCGATCATTGAAATAGTTGTAGTCCTTTTCATTCCCTAAGGATTTGGCAAACTGACCCACCGTCCAATCATCAAAACTATATTCCAAGGTATTGGAGAACCTTCCCAAATCAGATGGAACATATCTATATTTTAAATAGACCTCGAGGTCCCTATTCCCTGCAAATCCACCTGCAAATTTCGAAGGCATCGTAGTCTGCATTTTTTTAACGGCTTCAAATGCTTTATCTACATCATAATCCCGAATACCCATTTGATAAGCCGATACGATCAACGGAATCTCATGCTCGGCAACCATGACAGGAATATATTCCATTCCAGCGGGTCCCTTGGCCAACCAACCATCAGCGTCATACATCGCGAGCTGTGATTTTACCCATTTATTGCTCCATTCCGGAGTAACTAGGTTCCAAAACTGGTTCAAATTCCAGAAGGTATTCCAAAAAGCATCACAACCCAAGGCTAAATCCTGAGGATTGCTGAATTGACGGACCTTTTCCTGCGAATCACGCCATTCGCCATTAATATCGCTAAAGGTGTTCCGGCTTAAGGACCTATACATATTGCTATAGAATTTCTCCTTTTCAAAGTAATCATCACTTTTCACTTTCAGCCTTTCCAATAATGCGTTCCAGGTCTTTAATTGATTGCCCCTAACCTTTTCAAATGACCAACCAAATGGTCCTGAAATCTCTCTATCTAAATTTTCTTGCGCATTATCAATACTGACATAAGATATGCCTGTCCGTAATTGTACAGTCTTTTCTTTTTGGACATCAAACTCTACGTACATTCCCGCCTCTTTCACCTCTTTCCCCGATGAACTCTGCCCCTTCTGGATGCGATCTGACTCCCAAGTTCCAAAATCAACTATGGCTTGATCAAACTCCATTACAAAATGGACCTTATAGTCCTGTTTTGCATCTGTGGACCAAACATTTTCCGATAATTGATCCGAATAACCGATGATCTTATAGTCTGAGACCTTTTTTAATTGATAGTCCTTGATGGTATAAGGGTATTCGCCATTGACTTTTAGATCAATCATAACCCGACCTGTCTCAGACTGATGGAAGGTGTAACGTTGGAAACTGGCTCTGGTGGTTTGGGTAAGATCGACGTCAATATCATAATCTGTCAATTTCACATGATAAGAACCTAATGGTGCTTTTTCAGTGGTCTTATCGATCCTGGAGCGATAGCCTGAATCGGGATCATATTGATCGCCAACCTGGATCTGCAATGGCCCCGAGGTGGGAAAGGTACCTAGCCCGGCCATTGTCCATTCATGGATATGGCTGAACATAGCAATTGATTCAATGGATGGTTCATACCCGGCCTGCCATCCAACATTTTGGTTGTCAGGACTTAATTTTACCATACTGAAGGGCATCCATGGCCCTGGAGCAATCATCCAACGGGAATGGGATGCGCCAATCATGGTATTGACATAATTTGCTAATGAACCTAAGGGTTTCGGACTCCGAATCACCTGCTCTTTGCTGAGTAATTGATCATTAACATATACCTCAACAGTACTGGTCTTACTTTTTTTCACGGCCTGCAACGGGATCTCGATCCTGGACAAGCCTTGATCCATGGACTTTTGATATTCTGTCCTGCCATCGACCAATACCTTTACGGTTTGGTTGTCTTTTAATCGCAAGATTTCCAGCAGTAAATTCTGGATCCTTTCTTTATCATTTTGCAGTTCAAAATCAGCCGTTTCAAGCCCCTTAACAACTGTACTGTATTCAGCAACGAGTTTTGTACCCGATGGTCCCAATAACCTAAAGGAATCAAACTCAATCCAGCCTCCTTTTAAACTGGTTAGGTTAATTTGATTGAAACCATTTTTCAGGATGCCTGGATTGATATCGATCCTGATTTTTTCAGTGCCAAGTTGTCCTGCTACAGGATTACTTTCGCCAGTACCATTCTTTAGATCGTAATTGAAAAGATGTCCATTAATACCCACCTGCAAAGTGGGTTTGGCCTTACCTTCAGAATTCACGAAATCCAATTCCAGTACATATTTATCATTTGGGTCTATGGAAGTCAATTGATAGTACAGGTTCAGAAAATGGGTCCGGATACCAGAAGTCCCCCCTGTGCCGCCCCACCCGTTCGCAGGACCCGGTAAAACATAAGGAAAATCTTGGTTGAGCACCTGTTGACCAACCACAAAATAGTTGTCTTCATAACCAAAATCATGCGCCAAAAAATCTTTAAATCCTTGCGGACTTAAGGCAAATTCTTGGCTCGAATGATCTGCTTTTCCTAATTCCCAAATCGTATTCTCTTGTCCAAAAATGCTCGAAGCGCTTGCCAGAAATAAAGCCGCAGAAAAAAATACCTTTCGAAAATGCTGCATAATCATGATTTTGCTATTGGTTATCGTTTTGATTATTTCAAGTAAGAAAGAATAACCTTAGCTTCTCCCTCTCCTAGATTCTTAATTTTATACTGTTTTGCTGCAGCCGGTACAATGAAAGTTTCGGCATAATGGAATGTTTGCTGATTTCCTGCTCTGTCCTCCAATTCAATCTTACTGCCTTCGACAAGCATCAGGACATGCACTTTATCCGCTGTCTGCACTTCGATTTGATCCTTGACATCTAATCTTTGTATTGCATAATAATGTTCAGGATGGGTTGGATATTGGATGATTTTTGCCCCCACACGTTCCTCTAATACATAGGATTTGGAGATATGTTCCCGTTCAACCAGCTCTCCTTTTCTTGAAAAATCCAGGTTCCTGAACCCATGTTCAATATTGATGGGTCTAGGCTTCCCCTCCTTGTCCCGCTGAAGCCAATCGTACATCTTAAAAGTATAGATATAAGGTGTTGCTGAAATCTCTAAAACCAAATTATTCCTTCCAGCACTGTGTACCGTCTGATTTGGAATTAGATACAGCTTATGTTTTTCGGAATTAAATTCCTGGACAAATTCGGCAACCTCCAGCTCCTTCTCTTCTACTACACTATCTTCTAAAGCCTTTTTAAATCTGTTTGGTTCAATGTCTTCTTGAAATCCCAAATACACCTTCGCATCTTCCTTGCAATCCATGATGTAATAGGTTTCATCCTGTGTAAACTGTTCGCCAAAATTTTCCTGTATATAATCCAATGCTGGATGGCATTGAACTGAAAGGTTTCCACCATCAAAAGTATCCAGAAAATCAAAACGGATCGGGAAATAATCACCAAACTGCGGATGACCTGAGCCTAAAATATTTTTAGACTCCTGAAACATCAGCGTATCAAAACTGACCTCCAACAAATGCCCCGAACTTTCTAGAACCAATCCATTTTCAGGTGCAATAATTTCAAATGACCAAGCGTAATTCACCTCATCTTGGGCCAATTCCTGAAAATGAGCTTTCATCCATTGTCCGCCCCATACCCCAGGGTCAAACCAGGGTCTAGGCCTGAAGACCGCTCTGCTCATTTCAGATAAGGAATTTCTTAAATCTTCGCCTTGGATCCAATTTATGGTATCCAACCATTGGCTGTCTGCAAGAAGATCGATCTTTGAAAGGATCGCCTTTTTATGGGCATTCAACACGATCCAATCCACAAAATACAAACGTTTGTAGGTTTTCTTCATATTGAACCTTGTCGTGGATCCAATATTAAAGGCAGAATTTCCCCTTACCCGGAAAAGCAGTTCATTTTTTGGAATATCAAAATAGGCTATGGAATTAAAAGTGCTAACAAAACTGGCTCCAATCCCCCAGACTATATTGAGTTCAAATTCTTGATCAGCTTCCAGATTCTTTAATCCCTCCATGTCAAAGAATTCAGCTAGGTTAAGGTCACAAACCTTTCCCCATACCGAGTCTTCATCCCCCAAATAAGGTGCTACCATTATATCGATCTCCGCCTCAGGTTTAAAGAAATCCTTTGTTTCAATCCAATTCACACGTACGGATCTCCTAGCAAATTCTTTTTCCAAAGCAGCCTTGATCCCAGCCCAATCTACCGCAACATAACCATCTACACAAACCGTTTTCTTGGAAATAATCCAGTCTGCTAAAGAGGAATATCCCGATGAAATCATTCCTTCGGCAATGGAAAAGGAGGGATAAATGCTATATCCATCCCTAAATTCCTTTGAAATTACGGATGGCATCACTGCTTGTCTGGTACCTCGAATGATTGAAGGGCTTTCCATGGTTGACAAATCTTCCAACATATCTATTTGCAATCTAAAAATTCTTTAATTTCAATTGGTCTACAGCACAATATTAAAACATTGTACCTACATATCAAAGAAAAATATAAACATGTTTATACATATAGGAAATTTTCACAAAACAAGAGCACAAAAAAAACCTGAAATTTTCAAATTAAATCTATTTTAGGAATTCAGTGATTATGGACTTCGAAGCTTCTTGTATGATCCCTACATCAACTGCATATGAAATGTAATCAATCCCTAAGTCCCTCCATTTTCTAGCGTCCGTAAGATTATCTGCAAAAATTCCGGTTTTTTTCGAGTTTTCTTTGCAGAGCGAGACGATATATTCTATTTTCTCTATAACAGTAGGATGATTAATCTGTCCCGGCACTCCTAAGGCTTGGGATAGATCATAAGGTCCCAGAAAGATAATGTTGACATGTTCCACCTGAATGATTTCCTCAATATTCCTGATAGCCTCTTCTCCTTCCAATTGCAAGATCAGGTAATTCTTATTGGCCTCTGAAAAATATTCAAACCTATCTTTGTTTGAGAACTCTGCAGCACGGACAAACCTACAAACACCGCGCATACCTATGGGGCCAAATTTAGCATACTCAACAGCCAATTTTGCCTGTTCGGCATTACTGATCTGAGGGACTTGTATCCCCATGGCACCAATATCCAATGCTTTTCCGATAGCCGATTCCGCATTTTCGGGAACTCGGATGATAGGAAAGGCGCCTGTGATCTGCGCTGCCCTCACGAGGTTCTGCGCATTTAAAATGCTATTAGGACCATGTTCCAAATCGATGATGATAAAGTCAAAGCCTGCATATCCCATGGCTTCAATCATGGAAGGATCTGAAGTTTTTGAAAATGGCCCGATAACCGTCTGACCAGCTTCCAGTTTCTCTAAAAATCTCATGTAGGTTTAAAATTAAACCTAAAAATAACTTATATTGCTGATAATGACCAAGAAATCCGCAATTGAAAATGAAACAATTTCAGGATTTACAGCAATTTACCAAAACCAGGAAAATATGGCCCTGAAAAGAATTTATAACGAAGCATTAAAATTAGGCGAAGGACCGGTTTGGGATTATAGGATCCAGAAACTTTTCTTTGTGGACATCATGGACAAAAAACTTTACATCTATGATTACCAAACAAAGAGTTTTGAGGAGCATGTTTTCAACGAATATGTGAGTTGTTTGGCATTGACCCCTGACTTGGACATAATCTTAATCTCTCTTGAAAGCGGTCTGTTTGAATTGGAATGGAAAACAGGGAGAAAGACTTTCATCACACAGCCTGAGCATAGGTCAAATTACCGATATAATGATGGTGCGGTTAGCCCTTGGGGAACTTGGTTAATCGGCAGCATGAACAACCTCAATAATGGTGATAACGGTCCATTGCTACCTGACGCAACCTTATATGAACTGAAGCAGGACAAGGCAAAGCCACTATTGGATGGAGTCATTATTTCAAATGGGATTGTCTTTGAGGACACTTTTATCTATTTCATCGATTCTGAATTAAACTCAGTCAGACGATTCAAATACAATGATGGAAAATTGGAGGATGAAACCCTGGTCTTTCAATATGATGGAACAGGTTCATTGGATGGAATGTGCCTCTCCAGGAGCCAAAAACTCTACATAGCAAATTGGGGCGCAAACCGGATCATCATATTTGATCTTGCAAGGTTAGAGGTCATCGATTATATCCCGTTGCCTTCCAAAAATCCAACTTCCTGCACTTTTGGAGGGCCAAATATGGATGAATTATTTATCAGCAGTTCTGCGCATGAAGATGACCAACCCGATGCTGCTGGCTTATATTGCTTAAAAATTGATGACGACGCTGCTGTGGAATTCATATTGAACCACTAAGTAAGCCTCAATAATCGTCAAGATAGGTGTTGTCATCTTCGTCATAGAAATCAGTCATTTGTTCGATTAAGAAGAACATGATTTCTTTATCAGACTTGAACCTTTTGATCATTTTTTCCCAAGAACTAGGATTGAATTCGATTCTGTTTTTTTGAGAATCTTCATATACCCATTGCCTGTGAAAATCTTTGCCTAAGCTGGCTGAAAAATCATTTCGATCATATTCAAGAACACCTTGCAAGTTGCGTTTAATGCTAGCAGTACCAAACTTCCCCGATTCTTCATGATATTCATGTCCAAAAATATCTGTTCCTCTCTCGGAAGAATAACCCCGATTGTCTTCAATCTTCTCTTTGCCAAACATGTCAATGACATGAGATAATCTATAATTTTTATCACGTGAATATTTACGAACCAGATTTCGCAGAAAATTGGTTTTCCCTTCATTATCTCTCATGATCCCTGGAAAATGCTTGGCTAGGTACTTTTCATCAAAGGTGATTCTATTGCTTGAATTGTCATAAAATTCCAATCCATTGAAGATATTCTTTTCAAGGGTGGCCTTATACATTCCATCAAGGGAATTGAACTCCAAGTGACCAAAAAAATTATTGCTGATTTTACCTCTTTGTGCCGATGCCGCCAGACAGTTGAAAATAATAAGGAGAAGGATCGTTAGCTTTTTCATGATTCTATTTTTCAGTTGGAATCTAATTTTGTTAAAAAGATTAAACTGTTACGAAAATAAATATTACCACAACTGTAACAAAGGTTTTTTTTGGCTTTTTTATTATTTCAAAATAAAAAATTCGCATTAGTTAACCTTAAGTAAACACCAAGTTATTGGTTTGATTATCAATTGTTTAAAACCAATTAAAATATTAAGATTACATTAAAAAAAGGTTAATAGGTTCTATAATAGAATTATTTATTGCAATTCGATTAGCAGATTTGAAAAAATTATTTTAGTGTTTAAACATTGTTCGCTATTTTAGGATAAGCGATAATTAATTTCCAAACCATATATTAATTATTATGATTACCCTTGATGCCCAATTATTTGAAATCTCACATGGTCTTAATATGGGGAATTTCAGCATTCCTGACTTAGGCGATATCTTACCGGCAAGCCTCATGATCCATGATTTGAACGGAAATTCACCTAATGGCTGCAGTTATATGAACCATTGGGGGACCAGTTATTTAGGGGTATATCCTGAAGAGATCCCTGCCATGGGGATGGGTTATTACGACCATTTCTTTGTTAAAGAGGAAATATTCAGCTTTTTTGTTGGTTTACAGAAGTATATCATCAATGGGGAGGCTGATAAAACATACAATTTTTTCCAAAGGGTAAAAAGGTATGCCGATCAACAGTACCAATGGTGTTTTACCAGTTGTAAACTTGCTGAAATTCAAACCGAGACTAAGTTGATCTTGATATCTGCTCCTATTGATGGATTAGACCATATCATCCAACGGGTCAATAAGACTTTGGATCAAAACGAATATGTGCATGCCCATTATAAAAAATATGCGCAACTGACCAAAAGGGAAAAAGAGATTATTCGAATGCTGGCAAATGGCTTCTCAACATCAGAAATATCAGACCAACTTTTTCTATCCTCCCATACCGTATCCACACACCGAAAAAACATTTGCAAGAAACTGGAAAATAAATCCTTTGCTGAATTATTGAAGTTTGCCGTAAATTTTGATTTGACTTAGTCTATTGCCAAATATTGGCGATTTGCAATAGGATCATATTCATTATAAACAATAAAAAACCTGAGCCGGGGAAGCTCAGGTTTTTTTTAACTAACCAATTATTAACCTAAATTATGAAATTATTTACTCTTTTACTCTGTTTGCTATTATTAACGCAAAGCAAATGCCTAAATGTATATTAAGACCCATGGATTAACATTTTTTAACAAGATTGGCAGGAAAAAGCATAAAAAATGGCCTCTAAATAATTAGAAGCCATTTATATTTATTTTGGTTAATATGGGTTGGTCAAATCAGTAAGCAAAGATACTTTCCCTACTTGGCATTACCATACGGTTTTCCGTAAAGCAATCATTAATTTTATATTAATCCCTTATCCTTGCAATACAATACCAGTTGTTCATTCTTGGTAAAGCCTAATACCTCTTTCATCAGGTTCAATCTTTTCTCGATACTACTCAATCCCGAAGGTTTGATATTCTTTTCCTGCAAGATTTGAGGGATGTTCTTTTGAAGGACTCCTTGGGATAGGGATGAGATAATCTGGATATCCATATTGGTAAATTCATGTGAATTCTTTGACCTTAGGGCCAAGCGGATATCGGGTGATTGATAAATTTTGTTGCTGGCAACCGCTTTCAGCGCTTCTCTAAAATGTTGCCCATCATGCCTTGCCTTCCTGACATAGGCATCGATCTGATAATTTCTAAAGAGATCCTCAATCAAGCTGATCCGATCAATGGAAGAAAAGACAATCACCTTCAGATCTGGTTGTACTTCTTTTGCGGCTTTTATCAAGTCCTTACCATGGGAAATCTTTTGCGGGACGATATCATCTTCGAAAACCAAGTCGGTAATCAGGAGGTCATACGGCTCTCCCTCGCGAACTGCTTTTTTGATCCAACTGAGGGCATCATCGCAGTAATAGACATATTTGGTATCCGTGACTCCCATTTCCTGTACCGTCTTATGGACAGAAAGGTTGGCCACCTCATGATCTTCAGCAATCAATACTTTTTTAAACATAACATCCTATTTTTGAATAGGGATGGAAATGTGAATTCCTAAACCTCTATTATTATTTTTCTCAAAAGTAAGGGTCCCTTTCAATAGATTTATACGGTTTTCCGTATTCTTAAATCCATTGCCATATTTTAAGGAATCCGAAAGTCCAATGCCATCATCTTTATAATGAACATGAAGGTTATTTCCATCGTAATCAAATCGAACGATGACTTCCTGCGCTTTACTATGCTTCTGCATATTGACTAGCAGCTCCTGCAAGACCTGCTCTAGGTTGTCCTTTTGAAGGGCATTGAATTTTTCCCAAATAGCTTCCTCGTTCCCTGCAATCAGGATGGTACGGTCCTCATTTGAAAATGACTTCAGCAATTCGGAGATGGTCAGATGGAACTGAATATCATCCATCCCGAGGTCTTCAACTTCGTAGGATATATCCCTAGACTTATCATATAGGATTTCCAACCGGTCCAATAGCTCCTCTCGGTTGATATCATCTCGATTCTCTAATTCAGCCATTACCCTGTAAATCCCATTCGCAACGACATCATGGACTTTTCTGGAAGTTTTCAGTTGACTTTCCTTCACCCTATTTTCAGCTTCCAATTCCATTCGCTGTTTCCTTCTTTTATGCCAATTCAAGAAATAGAATGAAGTCAGTGCAGCCACAATCAACAGACCAACGATGAATACCCGCATCAAGTTCAATCTATATTGCTTTTCAGCAACTTCATTGCTAAGCTTCAGGTTGTTGGTTTTACTCTTTTCCACCTCGTAGCGGATTAATGCAAATTGATTTTTTGCAGTCATCCGTGCAATTTCGACGCTGTCCTGTATCTTATGGTACCTTTCTAGTATAGGTTGGTTTCTTTCTAGAACAGAAAGTTCCAACATGCGCTGCAGGGCATCCATTTGGGCATCTGGATTTTTGATAGCCTTTGCCGCCTCATATTGCTGCTTGGAATAATACAGCGATGAATCCTTGTTCCTCTCCTTATAATAGTTCGCCAAATGGGAATAACTCGAATTGAGCCCCCAAGGGTCTTTCTTCTTCTGACGGATCAGCATGGCCTTCCTCAATACGGGCAAAAACCTGTAATTCGTATCGACATGGCTTTTGGCCCTGGCATAATTCGTTAAGAATCGTGCATAATCAATGGAATTTGAATCTGTATTGGATAGTAGTTTTTTTAAGATTTCAATGGCTTTTTGATATTCTCTATTCGCTATATAAGTGGAAGCCAAGTTATTTTCGTAAACCTTTTTATTGGAAGGGTCTGCGGCATACCGTATAGCTAATTGATTGGCTTCAATTGATTTTTCAGTATCCTTTAGGGAAGTATAGACATTACTTAAATTGTTGTAGACCATTCCCAACAAGCCGTATTGAGCGGTATCGTTCAGGTTGAGATATTCAATGGCCTTGGTGGAGGTTTCCTGGGAACCATAATAATCACCAAAATCAGATTGGGTCACGGCCATATTGATCAAGCTTTCGGCCACACCGACACTATCATCCCTTTCCAAGAACAGAGATTTTGCTTTCTCAAAATAGACAAATGCACTATCAAACTCATTTTTGTCCAAGAAATCGTATGCCTGTTCGTAATACGGATTCTTTTCTGATTCTTGAGTAGATGTAATTTGGTTTTTACAGGATACTAAAAGCAGTAGCCCGGTCAAGAGTAATAATGGTTTCACAGGTAAAAATAATAATGGTCAAAAATAGCCAATAAAACAATTACTTTTCAGCACATAACACTAATAATCACAAGAATGAAAGATTATTTTGTTAAGCGAAACAACTGTTTGAACAGACATTGCTGTAACAATTCGGCTATCTTTACAATAACAAATTGTTACACAACCATTTATCTATGTAAATTTTACAATATCAAAAAAACACGATCTTATAATAGGCTCCCTTATTAAGTCCAGAATTTAAGCAAATATTTAACCAAACGACCATTAATAAGCTAAAATAAAACCTAACTTCACTTTAATTGAGGTAAAATTAATATTCGACGATTTAGACTGATAAGTATTTTCTCCTACAAACAGTAGATATAACACTACGAAAAATGAATTTCCTATAACATTAGCCCCTTCTAATTATGGATTTCAACCAGCCTTTGTTAACTTAAATCATCAAAAGAAACTAACACAGTAAAGTAATATATTATGGGATTTTTAAATAGGTTATTTGGAAAACCTACACCTAAACAGGAAAATGAAAAATCAGAACAACCAACCAGCAAAGAAAGCCCTATAATTGAGCCAATAAAAACGGAGAAAGAATTATTTGAGAGTTATGCAGCTTATGGATTTGAAAAGCAAGTGGACTTTTCGGAATTAATTGAAGACAAGAGCTGGGATGCGGATTTGACCCGTGGGTCAATCACTTTTGGTGATGGACTTGAGTTTCCATTGCAGATTATTGGGAGCTTTTCTTATTCTGTGAACACTTGGCTTTGGTCATGGGCAAATAGTCAATCAAACTTACCTGAAAACCTCCTAATTGATGCGAAAGCATTGAAGGAGTTTGGTGTGAAAAATAAAATAGATCAATTGAGGACTCCTGAATTTTCGATCAAACAGGAAGACTTACATCGATTGGGCATAATCGCAGTCGGAATGTTTGATGCCGACGCCTATTACCTAGCAGATTATGGCAGTGGGGTCATGCTCATGACCGTAAAATCAGAGTTAATCCAACAGAACAGAAAAGATAATCATTACAGAATATTCACAACCTTCCCGCAGGTAATCTCAAACTTTGAAGTCGATCATAGGAATACGTTGATCCATTACCTGAAGAGCAAAGGCTATGATGTCGAAGAGAGCGATACTCAAGTCATAGGCACGAAAGCTAATGAAAAATGTACTGCAAGCTTAGATTCCCTAAATCGCGTAGTAAATTTAGGAGGATAAAAAAAAGAGGACTGTTAATGTCCTCTGATTTCTTTGATAAGCTGTCCCTTATTCATGCTGTGACGATTTTTTATACCGATTTCTTTTGCTTCTGCCAATAAATCAGATTTTGATCTTTCTTCCAGCTTTTTAGAATTATGATCGATGGTACCAGCAGCCTGTGCATTTGAGATTCGGGCAGCTTTTTCTTTACTCATCCCCTTATCTACCAATGCATCATAGGTTTTTGGTTTTTTTATCTGGGGTGTTTTTTCTCTGGGCATATCATTGAAAATTTGTTTATACCCTTTGAACATTTCATGGATTTTTTTGTTGGAATTTTTTATTTATAGTTCAAGCTTTTCCTGTTTTCGAGAAAAAATTGTCGTCCCTATACTTGCCAATACCACACATAAGACAGACACCCATTGATTGATACTGAGGTATTCATGTAAAAATATCAGTCCAGAGAGTGCACCGAATGCAGGCTGCAGACTGGTCAAGATGCTGAATGTTTTGGCTGGCAGTCTTCCCAAGGCCATCATGTCTAATGAAAACGGCAATGCAGAAGATAAGATGGCCACGAGAAGCCCTTTGGAAAATTGCCCAGTATTGATGTTCAATATCGCGCCATCCATTAAGGCAAATGGAACTATAAAGACCGTTGCGATCATCATCCCGGTAGTAAATGCCTGTTTACCCTCCATAACTTTGGAAAGCTTGGCCCCCATCAGGATATAAACGGCCCAGAAGACCCCTGCAAGTAAGGCTAATCCCAATCCTATCGGATCGATGCCATTGCTCTTCCAAGGAACGATCAGTAAAATTCCTGTCAACGCCAATACTGCCCAGATGACATCTGTCCATTTCTTTGATAGGACAAAGGCCAAGAACAGAGGTCCTACGAATTCAATGGTAACACCTAAGCCCAATGGGATTCTTTGGATGGCCATATAAAAAATGAGGTTCATGACGGCAATGCCGATTCCGTAAAGACCACAGTACATCCATTGTTGCTTGTTGAAGGTACGTAGCTTCGGCCTATTGATCGCATAGAGCAGAATGGCAGATAAGCCAATCCTCAAGGTTGTTGTCGCAATGGGACCAATGGCCGGAAACAACTGCTTCGCGAATGATGCTCCCCCTTGCACACAGATCATGGATAAGATGGCAGCAGCAACAGCAATATTGGTGTTTCGGATTTTGGCAAACATGGTCAATCGCTCTTTTTAAAATTGAATCCAAAAATAGCCTTTCATTTTTATTAAACCGGCGAAATGAGAATAATTAATTCCCCAAACGACTTCCTGTATTTAATTTTCTTAACCAATATGTTAAATATAGTTATTACTGTCATTCTAAGCATTTAGATTTAGTAAATTAGACTAGATGAATTATTTTCACCTAAAGAAAATGAAAGCTTAATATTAGAGCTATGGCATTAAAACCGATTATTATTTCCTTCCTTTTGTTCCTTTATAGTTTGGTGGCATTTTCCCAAGCTCAAAAGAGGTATACCGGCACAGTTTACTCCAGTGACAGCAGTCTGTTGATCAAAAATGTGGATGTCATTAACCAAAGAACAAAACAAACGCTGCGATCAGATTTTGATGGTTCCTTTGGCATCGATGCCCGCCCGTCTGATAGCATAACCTTTGTCCATCCGCATTGGAATAGCCTCAGTATCTTGGCTGAAGATCTAAAGCAGCATGTTTTCCTACAGAAAAAATCCATCGTGCTAGAAGAGATCGTCGTCATGGGGAATACCAAAGCTGCAAAGCTGAAGGAACTGGAAAGCATGAAAAAAGATATCAACGTTAAAGGGGGACTATATTACTCCGGTGAACCACCATGGTACCTGCTTCTACCCTTTGGCATGCCAACCGTTACTTACTTCTACGAAAAATTCAGTAAATCTGGTAGAAACGCGAGAAGGTTCAATGCTTTTATGCAACAAGAAATCAAAAATATGGAAGTGGACCAAATCTTCAACAAAGCAAGCATCAGCGATATTATCCCCATGGACGATGAAGAGCTGGAACAGTTTATGGTGGAATATAGACCTGATTTCGAAACTGCCCAATATTGGACCAGCTATGACCTGCATGTGTATATCAAGAAATACTACAAAGAATTTAAAGAGAAAAACCCTGCTGAAAGATTGATCCTAAAGTAGTTCTAGGGATTGCTTGAGGTTTCTTCTCGGTAAAGAAGCAACCTGTAAATTGTATTATAATCACAAATAATTTCTTTTAGTTAACTCATTTAGCTAACTTGCCTACGCTTTAGGGGTGTCTGCATTAATTGCAGGCTGAGATTTTACCCTTATAACCTGATCTAGATCATACTAGCGTAGGGAAAAGTAAAATGTCATTCATGGGTGCGTCCTGTACCTAAAGTAGACATTCCTAAAGCATTAATGCTTAAATAACTATTCAGGAATGTTACTTATTATCAATAATCAGACAAAACAGTACAAGAGATCTCCATTTACCTTGGAGGAATTAATGGATTTGGAGCTTAAAGGCAAAACCAAAGGTGTTGCTGTTGCCCTAAATAACCAAGTCATCCCTAGAGACAAATGGTCGGATACCTTATTGACTGATACTGATTCTATCCTAATCATAACCGCAACTCAAGGCGGATAACCCTTAAATATTTGAAGACATGACACAACAAAAGATTACAACCAATGCTTTTCCAAATTCCAAAAAGGTTTATATTCCAGGCAACCTGCACCCTATCCAAGTTGCAATGCGTGAAATATCCCTGAGCCCAACCAAGTTGAGCAAGGGTGGTCTTGAAATAAACCCTCCTGTTACGATTTATGATACTTCTGGTCCATATACAGATCTGAATTCTGAAATTGATATCCGTAAAGGCCTGGATAGGATCAGGGAACAATGGATTGTAGACCGTAAGGATGTTGAGATTCTGGATAGCATCAGTTCCGAGTACGGCCAAAAAAGACTCCATGATCCAAGCTTGGATGTATTGCGGTTTTCCTACAATCATAAACCGAAAAGAGCAGCAGATGGACAAAATGTAACCCAGCTGCACTATGCTAAGAAAGGGATCATCACTGCGGAAATGGAATATGTCGCCATTCGTGAGAACCAAAGAATTGAACAATTACAGGCTGCTACGAAAGGAATGGCTGAACAACATAAAGGTGAAAGCTTTGGTGCCAATACGCCAAAACGGATCAGCCCTGAATTTGTGCGGGATGAAATCGCAGCCGGAAGGGCAATCATTCCAAATAATATTAACCATCCGGAAAGTGAACCTATGATCATTGGCCGCAATTTCTTGGTGAAGATCAACGCCAATATCGGAAACAGCGCTGTAAGTTCCAGTATCGAAGAGGAAGTGGAGAAAGCAGTCTGGGCATGCCGATGGGGTGCAGACACGATCATGGACCTCTCTACCGGAAAAAATATCCATGAAACCCGCGAGTGGATTATCCGAAATTCTCCAGTACCAATAGGTACAGTTCCTATCTATCAAGCTTTAGAAAAAGTTAAAGGTGTGCCCGAAGATCTGACTTGGGAGATTTTCAAGGATACCCTCATTGAGCAAGCAGAACAGGGTGTTTCCTACTTTACGATACATGCGGGTGTCCTGTTGAGATATATCCATTTAACGGCGAAAAGGGTAACAGGAATTGTTTCTAGAGGTGGTTCTATTATGGCTAAGTGGTGCCTATACCATCATAAAGAGAATTTCCTGTATACGCATTTTGAGGAGATATGCGAAATCATGAAAAAGTATGATGTAGCCTTCTCTTTAGGTGATGGATTAAGACCAGGCTCTATTGCCGATGCCAACGATGAGGCTCAATTTGCAGAATTGGAAACCTTAGGAGAACTGACTAAAATAGCTTGGAAGCATGATGTTCAGGTGATGATAGAAGGTCCGGGACATGTCCCTATGCACATGATCAAAGAGAACATGGAAAAGCAATTGGAAGAATGTGATGAGGCTCCATTTTATACCTTAGGCCCATTGACAACGGATATTGCACCCGGCTATGACCATGTCACTTCAGCTATTGGAGCTGCAATGATCGGCTGGTACGGTTGTGCTATGCTGTGCTACGTAACACCAAAAGAACACTTAGGCCTTCCCAATAAAAAAGACGTTAAGGACGGTGTAATCACCTATAAACTTGCTGCCCATGCTGCAGATTTGGCCAAAGGACACCCTGGCGCCCAATACAGAGACAATGCATTGAGCAAAGCGAGATTCGAATTCAGATGGGAGGACCAATTTAACCTTTCACTCGATCCTGATACCGCAAGAGAGTTTCATGACGAAACTTTACCTGCAGATGCAGCAAAGGTGGCTCATTTCTGTTCGATGTGCGGCCCTAAATTCTGTTCCATGAAAATAACGCAAGAGATCAGGGAGGCAACCGAAGAAGGGATGTTGGAAAAATCGAAGGAATTTATTGAAAGCGGAAAAGAAATATACCTATGATCATAGTCGTTTCTCCAAACAGCAATTATCCTAACGAACCATTGCATGTCAACAACATGTTAGATAATGGATTAGAGCTATTTCATTTCAGGAAATATGCCTCATCGGATGAGCTGGCTTTGGAGTATTTGGACAATATTGATGTTTGTCAAAGAAAGAAAATCGTACTTCACTCCCACCATCACCTAGCGACTGAGTTTATGGACATTGAGCGTCTGCATTTCAATAGTTATGATCGGATAAGAGGGAAGCAATTGGAGTATAATGGAAATTACATCTTATCGACCTCCACGCATTCTATTCAGGAATTCAATGAATTGAACAAGACTTGGTCTTACGCCTTTCTTAGCCCTATTTTTCAAAGTATCTCAAAGCCTGGACACGGTATTTCGAACAATGTTTTTGAAGATATTGAACTAAAGGACAATGCAGATGTCGATTTGATTGGACTAGGAGGAATTGAATATCAAAACATGGAAAGAGTATTAGGCAAAGGTTCGGATGGAATTGCTTTGTTAGGGTCCATTTGGAATCAGATTGATCCAACTAATTATTTGATCTCCTGCAATGAAAAACTAGCATTATGGAAGGCAGACCAACTATGAAAACTAACTTAAGTCGAATCCAATACATATCTGATGGAAGAACTTTTTCGGACCAGGAAAGAAATATCAGGAAGGCTCTGGATTCAGGAATCAAGTGGCTACAACTCAGGTGGAAATTTGGAAGAGAAAAGGAACTTCATCAGCTTGCAGAATTGAGCCGAAAGCTCTGTGAACTCTATCAGGCAACCTTTATCATCAACGACCATTTATATTTAGCCAAAGACCTGGATGCAGATGGAATCCATTTAGGGTTGCAGGATGAATCTATTTTAAGTGCTAGAGCTGTCTTAGGCAATGAAAAAATTATTGGAGGGACAGCAAACAGCTTCCAGGATGTACTTCAAAGAATCCAGGAAGAATGCGATTACATTGGTCTTGGACCATTAAGGTTCACCTCAACCAAACAGAAACTGAGTCCAGTTCTAGGATTTTCAGGATACCAGGAAATCATTCAAAGACTAAAAAATGAAAAGGTACAATACCCTCCAATTTATGCCATTGGAGGGATAAAAGAACAGGACTTAACCGAATTGTTGCAAGCAGGGATTTATGGTGTGGCTGTATCAAGCCTGATTCAAAATGACCCTTCTGCAACTTCAAGAATGAATCAATTTTACATAGAAGATTATGTTGAAAATAGCCGATAAAACATTTCAATCCAGACTTTTCTTAGGTTCTGGAAAATTTGGAAACCTTTCCCAAATGGAGGAAGCTATTTTAGTTTCTCAAACCGAATTGGTCACCTTAGCGTTAAAAAGAGTGGATCACCAATCTGCCGAGGATACCTTGCTGAATTCCTTGTCATTACCCAATGTGGCCTTGCTTCCCAATACTTCGGGAGCTAGGAATGCAAAAGAAGCAATTTTTGCAGCCCAACTTGCAAGAGAAGCTTTTGAAACCAATTGGATCAAACTTGAAATCCATCCTGACCCTCGATATTTGATGCCTGACCCCATCGAAACTTTAATAGCTACCGAGGCGTTAGCCAAACAGGGTTTTATCATCATGCCCTATATTCATGCTGACCCTGTTTTATGTAAAAAACTGGAGGATGCCGGTACGGCAGTTGTTATGCCATTAGGTTCTCCAATAGGAAGCAACAAGGGATTAAAGACCATAGACTTTTTGGAGATCATCATTGAACAGAGTCAGGTACCGGTAGTAGTCGATGCGGGCATTGGAACCCCCTCTGATGCTGCCCAAGCCATGGAAATTGGAGCAGATGCCGTATTGGTGAACACTGCAATTGCCACGGCCTCGGACCCTATTAAAATGGCCGAAGCTTTCAAGCTGGCCGTGATTTCAGGAAGGATGGCTTATGAATCTGGATTAGCAAGCAAGAGCTTCAATGCCAATCCATCTTCTCCACTAACTAGTTTTTTAATGGATCAATAACAGGATGGACATCAAAGAAACCTTAAACCAATACGACTGGAAAGAAATCCAAAACAAAATACAGAATTGCAAAACCTCCGATGTTGAAGCATCCCTGATTCGGCCTAAGAAGTCTATCATGGACTTTCTGAACCTAATCTCACCTGCTGCAGAACTTTATTTGGAACCAATGGCACAACTAAGCAACCAGTTGACCCAACAGCGTTTTGGCAAGACCATACAACTGTATGCCCCTTTATACCTGAGCAATGAATGCCAGAACATCTGTACCTACTGTGGCTTCAGTATGGACAACAAAATAAAACGAAGGACCTTGAGCAATGCTGAAATCATCTTGGAAGCCATGGCATTAAAAGAGATGGGGATCAATCATGTCCTATTGGTTTCGGGAGAAGCCAATAAGACCGTAGAAATCCAATATTTCCTGAACGCCATCAGTCTCTTGAAACCCTTTTTTTCAAATATCTCCATTGAGGTACAGCCACTCTCCCAGGAAGAGTATGCCATGCTCCATCAGGCAGGAGTACATTCAGTGTTGGTCTATCAAGAAACCTATCACGAGGAAGTCTATAAAATATACCACCCGAAAGGCAAAAAGTCCAATTTCAAATTCCGATTAGAAACACCAGATCGCATAGGCTCTGCCGGAATCCATAAAATAGGTCTAGGCGTTCTATTAGGCCTAGAGGATTGGCGGATTGACAGCTTCTTCAATGCGGTTCATCTGAATTACCTACAACAGCGATATTGGAAAACCAAATATTCCGTTTCATTTCCACGATTGCGACCCGCGGAGGGCATAATTGAACCCAACTTCATTATGGAGGACCGTCACTTGTTGCAATTGATCTGCGCCTATAGGATCTGGAATCCGGATCTGGAGATTTCAATCTCTACGCGAGAAAGTGAAAACTTCAGGAACCATATCATCGCATTGGGAGCAACAACCATGAGCGCTGCCTCAAAAACCAATCCTGGTGGATATGTCGTGGACCCGCAATCTCTGGAGCAGTTTGAAATTTCCGATGAACGAAGTATGGAAGAAATAAAGAACAGAATAAAGGCCAAGGGCTATGACCCTATCATGAAAGATTGGGACTCCTGTTTTTCTGAACAATTCAGCAACTCAAACAGCAACCATGGATAAAGAATTCAGTCGCTATAGCCGACAGATCTTCATGAAAGAAGTATCCATAGAAGGCCAGCGCAAGATTGGAAACTCAAGGGTTCTGGTGATCGGTGCAGGCGGATTAGGATCCCCTGTCATTCAATACCTTGCAGCAGCAGGCGTTGGGAAATTGGCTGCAATCGACTTTGATATACTTGAAATCCACAACTTAAACCGACAGGTGATACACCAAGAAAGCTTTATTGGAAGGCCAAAGGTCGAAAGTGCACATTCTTTTGTACGCCAATTCAATTCAGGAATTTCTTTCGAGCCCATCGACCAGAAACTAAATAAGGAAAACATTGCGGCTGTATTTTCGGGATACGACATCATCGTAGATGGTTCAGATAATTTTGAAACGAGATACTTGATTAATGACCACTGTATCAAAATGGGAAAAACACTCGTTTATGGAAGCATATTTTCCTTTGAGGGTCAAGTGGCTGTATTCAATTATGAGGGCAGCAAGAACCTAAGGGATATATTTCCAAGTCCCCCTAATCCAGAGGATGTACAGAACTGTGACCAATTTGGGGTTCTGGGAGCTTTGGCGGGAATCACTGGAACCATGATGGCCATGTTGACCCTGAAAGTTATTCTGGGACTTAATGTCCCTGTAAACCAGTTGACCATCATCGATGGCAAAAACTGGAACTTCAACCAGTTAAGATATTAAAGAGAGTAATTAGTGTGACAATTACTAAAGGATAAGATGGCAGGTAAAAATCCTGCCTAACCTTATCCCTTTTTATTAAAAGGCAATATTAAGGTCAAAGAACCGAACAAAAAGCCAATACCTCCATGCTTAATCTTCCCTTGAACCATCGTCAGCCATGCGGACCACCTTTGGATGGAAGGATGCAACCACATCCAGTAATTCCTTTTGTGCATCCATGACCTCATGGATATTCTTATAGGCCATTGGCGCTTCGTCCAAATCCGCTCCGATCAAGGTTATCCCTAGATCTTCCAACCGCTGATTAAGCTCTTTTCGTGACAAGGTCTTTATCGCTTGGGTACGGCTCATCAATCGTCCTGCACCATGTGAAGCCGAATTAATCGCTCCCTCAGCCCCTTTCCCACGCACCAGAAATCCTGGTGCAGCCATCGATCCCGGAATGATTCCCATCACCCCTTTTGCCGCTGGAGTTGCGCCCTTACGGTGCACGATCAGCTCCTCTCCTTTCCACATCTCTTTCCAAGCAAAGTTATGGTGATTTTCCACCTTCGTTAATCGCTCAGCACCCAATTCAGAGAGCACCTTTTCATGGATCACTTCATGGCAGGCTGAGGCATAGTCCCCCGCTAGGTTCATGGCTAACCAATATTCTTGACCTTCAGCAGAATCTAAGTCGAAATAAGCCAAATGCTTGGCCTCATGCGGCAATTGACAGAACTGCATAGCCATTTTGGTATAGTGATTGGCGATCATTGCTCCCAATCCACGAGAGCCAGAATGCGTCAATAGAGCCAAGTACTGTCCTTGAGGAACCCCTAATTCTTTATCCTCTTCATTAAATTCCATGATGCCAAACTCCACAAAGTGGTTGCCACCACCTGAAGATCCTAACTGTGTCCAAGCTTTATCTTTTAATTGCTTCACAAAAGGATTGGCATCAAACTGATCGTTCTCCAACACCTCGTGGTCAAGACGTTCATCTTTCAAGAAACCGTTCCCTGCACCAAAGCGCGTGGTTTTCATCAAGATCTTTTTCAGCTCGTCCCGATGGGTATCCACATAACTGGCCGGAAGGTCAAATATGGAGAGCGCCATACGGCAACCGATATCGACCCCAACACCATAAGGAATGATTGCATTTTTCGTTCCCAATACCCCACCAATAGGCAATCCATAGCCTTGGTGTGCATCAGGCATCAAGGCACCGGCAACCGTTACCGGCAGTTTCATCGCCGTTTTCATTTGGCTCTTTGCCCCATCCTCAATTTGCTCAGCGCCATACACCTCGTATGGCAATTCTTCAGTCTTCAAGGGGATATTGTATTTTTCCAATTCCTCTATATTCAACAAGGCAAATGAGAGCGGTGAAAACACGGGATCTTCGGCAAAAGCTTTTGGATCATCCAAAACAGCTTTAAATTTCGTCAACATTTCCTCTTTGCTAAAACCCAATCGCTTCTTATTGATCTTCAAAGCAACACCAATAGCCAAATTCTCTTTATATCCTAAGGCAATCAAATCATTGCCATTAATTCTCTTATTTTCCATCTTTCATTAATTTAACAAATAATGACCATTTAATAAATCTGCAGGGCCTTATTACCCTGCAGGACTTCCTATTTATTTAAGAACAATTGTTTCAATTGATCTACGATCTGTCCGTTTCCAGAAACAGAAATCGTATTGATCTTGTCCGCAATCTTCTCCACGTATTCCATTTCCTTTAACCGGAACAACATCGCATTCTCTTCCAAAAGCTTCGCGGTATTCAGCAAGCTCCTTGTCGAGGCCGTTTCTTCCCTTCTGGTAATGATATTCGCCTGAGCTTTCTTCTCAGCGACCAACACTTGGTTCATGATATCCTTGATTTCTCCCGGAAGGATAATATCCTTGATACCCATGGAAATCAATTCAATTCCCAATCGCTGAACCGACCTCTTCGCTTCTTCCAAGATCACCTTTGCGATCGCATCCTTATTTTCCAATAATCCATCGAATGTTTGGTCAGATACATACGTTCTTACGATCATTTGCATCAAAACATATAAATGATTATCAAAGGATTGGTTTTCCAACAAGGCCATCTTGATATCTTTTACTTGATATTGGAAACCAATATTCAATCGTATCTGCACTTTGTCCTTAGTCAAGATTTCCTGACCTGGAATCTCCATATACGTAGCTCTTTGGTCCACGATGGCCACCTGAATGGCATCAGCGTTTTTCCAAAAGAAGTATTCGCCAGCCAACAATTCTCTTTCAAATTTTCCATTTACAAAAAGCAATGCTCCTTGAAATTCTTCAATCTGATATCTGCTCACATAAGGTTTGAACAAGTCTTTCCTTAAATAAGCCTTGTTGATGGATGAACGTACCTCCAAGGTATCCATATTTTCAATTTGGAATTCCAAATCATCCAATCCTTTCCAGAAGACATGTCTTCCCGCATTCAACAAGCCTACAAGGTTCTTGTTCTTGAACATCAAAGCGATTTCATTGTCCAAGACCTCAACAATTTCAACCAATTCTACAAATCCAGGTACAGTCAACAAAACATCTAGATGATAAGCAACCTGAAATGGTTTCGCCATATCATGGCGCTCAATGGATTCCCCAAAGCCTAACCAGTATTTTCCTTCAGTCACAACCCTTTTTACAGCATTGTTTTTGATGATCAACCCTACTTCGTTTCTGTTAATTAATACCTTTTTCATTGTTTTTCTATTTAATTATTTCACTCATTCATTTAATCCTAAAAAGCTATTGCCAATCGTTCATCGGTCCGGAACGGAACTCTAGGGTAGTCCTAGACCATCCAGCGACCTTGCCCTTTCCACACTGGGAGAACAGGTCTTCCGGTAGTTCAGGAACAATTCGCCTTTGGTCTAGGTCTAGCAAAAAGTTGCAAAGATCCTTTCCAACTGTTATTGGCATGAACATGCCTTTAACCGAACCATTGGCAATAAGCTTTTGATCTTTTTAGAGAAGACCTAAACTCGTCCATCGTGTTTTACCACGGAAATGCATCGTGTGAGGATGTTTATGGTCCTATTTCAACCATGGGTTTGTTATTCTAGCCATTTGAATTATCCTGGAAACCAGGAGCAGGATTCGAACCTGCACTGCAAACAATTAATCTATAGACCCATCTCATAATCAGAATACTTCATCCTACTGGAAAAGCACTAGCCTGCCATACAGAAACAGGACACCAGGATTACGATTTGATCTCTACAGATTATATATCCTGTTGGACATATATCGTATAAAAAGCTTATCGCTTGTTTAATCAAAGAACATTTGTCATACCCGACATTACAAAGATGCATACAGCACTACGCAACACTTATGCGTAGTTAAATTTTATTCAAATTATTTTAATAATATACATTTATAATACTGTGTATCAAGTAATTAATTTAACAACTTTTTTATAACATATTTACAAAAAGACATTACTACGCAAATACTTTGCGTAGTAATGTTAAATTATCTATCTTTATTTTATCCAAAAAGGAAAGGAAATCCATGTCTACAAACAAACTTGCTCTTATTCGATACAAAATCATCGACCAATGCCTTCAACAAACCCATAGGAAATGGACCTTGGAGGACTTGATAGAAAAGGTCTCGGATGCACTTTACGAGTTGGAAGGGATCAATAGTGGTGTCAGTAAAAGGACAATTCAAGGCGATATACAGTTGATGCGAAGCAATAAACTTGGATATAATGCTCCTATAGTTGTGAAGGACCGTCGATATTATAGCTACGATGACCCGAATTACAGCATTAGCAACTCTCCTATTTCCTCCATGGACATGGAAAAAATGAAAGAAGCCGTCGATGTCCTGAAACATTTGAATGGCTTTACATTTTTTGAGGAAATGAGCGATATGATTATCCGTTTAGAGAGCCAGATGTACGCTTCTAAGGGAGAAGGCAAGTCCATTGTACAGCTTGAAGCCAATCCTTTATTAAAGGGATTGAAATGGATTACCCCACTCTATCAAGCCATAAAGGACGAAAACCCTGTTTTAATCAAATACAAATCCTTCAAGTCAAAACAGCCCACACTTGAAGTATACAGCCCCTATCTTTTAAAGGAGTATAGAAACCGATGGTTTCTTATCTGTTGTAAAAAGCACCATTCAAGCCTAACTACTTTGGCACTGGACCGGATGGCTGAAATTGACATGATGGCCAAAAATGGGTTTCAACCTTATGAAGGTGTTGATTTCGATCGATACTTTTCAGATACCATAGGTGTTACCAAGTCTGCCAAGGAGCGTGGTCAGAAAGTCATCCTACAGGTAAACGCCGCCAATGCACCCTATGTAGAGACCAAACCTTTGCACAGCTCCCAACAGATCCAAAAAAGGCATGATGATGGTTCCATTACCATACGGATAGACGTGATACTGAATCTTGAGCTGGAGCGAGAGATATTGGGATTCGGGGAATGTGTTAAGGTATTGGCCCCAAAAAGCCTAGAAAAGAGAATACTTTATAGGCACTACAAAGCGTTAAATCAATATGCCAAAGCCCAAATCATAAGGGAAGATACAGAGCCGCAGAAGCAACCTGATAAATAATGATATTACTCACTTTATTCCCTATGCTGTGAATAATGCTTAAATTTATCCTACTATTTTAAACAGATATGAAAAAAGCTCCGAATCCTGAGCAGAAGTCCAGAAAAATCACCTCTGGACCCGTACGTGAAAAGGCAAGAACGATGAACAGAATCGTAAATGCCGTCGGAAAAGTCTTAAAAAAACATGGTTACCCTGGGTTGACCATTGCAAATATTGCCACAGAAGCAAAAGTCGACCGTAAATTGATCTATACTTATTTTGACAACTTGGACAACTTGGTGGAGCTATACATCGAAAAGAGGGATTATTGGAAAACCAAGGCCAAATCCACTATTTCCCGATTATTGGGCCAGGAGATCATTCAGGATGATGAAATGTTTGCGCTCTTGCAAGGACAGTTCAATGCTGTTCTTAACGACGAGATCCTACAGCGAATCCTGCAGTGGGAGCTTTCTGAAAACAAGGAAATCCTCCGTAAACTAGCTGATAGCCGTGAAGAAATTGGCGCGGAACTCATCCGTAAATACGAGAAGAGCCGCCCTAATTCCGATGTCGACACCTGCGCCATCCTTGCCTTGCAAACTGCAGGCTTATATTACCTAGCTCTTCACGCCAAAACAAATGGAAGCACCTTCTGCGGACTAGACCTGAATTCCGAAAAAGACCAAGAACGAGTTTCCGCAGCATTAAGAGAAATACTGACTAAGACCCAAACATGAAAAGAATCATCGAAATAGATCCTCAAATCAGCTTGAAAGCAATCGTCGAGAGTGATGCCATTCGCATGTACAACATCATCAATAGCCAAAGGGAATATCTCGGAGAATGGCTCCCTTTCGTCCAATTTACCAACAGAGTAGAAGACAGCAAGGGCTTTGTTGAAATGGCAATGCTGAGCCGAAAGCTTAAAAAAGACTATGTCTATAAGATCTGTTTCGATGACCGTATGATTGGCTTGATCGGCACCAAGGAAACCGATTTATTGAACAAAAACACGGAAATTGGCTATTGGCTATCCCAAGATTTCCAAAACCAGGGGATCATGACCCGCTCGGTGGAAGCCCTGATCCAGGAGCTTTTTGAAGAGCTTAAATTAGAACGCATACAGATCTGCTGCGCCATAGGCAATGAAAAAAGCATCAATATTCCCAAAAGACTAGGCTTTAAACTTGAAGGAACCAAAAGGAATGGGGAATGGATGGGCAATTTCCAATTTAGGGATCTTCTGGTATTCAGCAGGCTGAAGTCAGACAGACCATAGTTTTAGGATATCTAAACCCTCTTATCTCTCATCTGAAATTTTCCCAGATCAAGCGTTCATAGACCACGAGCTCTTGACCAAGCTTTACCCTTG
Source organism: Sphingobacterium sp. NPDC055431 (assembly GCF_053644255.1). Classification (NCBI taxonomy): domain Bacteria; kingdom Pseudomonadati; phylum Bacteroidota; class Sphingobacteriia; order Sphingobacteriales; family Sphingobacteriaceae; genus Sphingobacterium; species Sphingobacterium sp. NPDC055431. Next base: position 170,946 of record NZ_JBSHLH010000003.1, on the reverse strand, counting down.
TTCGAGCCATATTCGGAAAATTCGGAATGTGTCCCGAATAAGACCAAAGGAAAACCAGGATAAAATAGTCAAAAAATTGTAGAATAAAACACAAGGGCAGCTCAAAATTTGAACTGCCCCTTATATTTTTGGTTTAGTATTACCTATCTATTATTTTGCTTTTTAGCTTCCTTCATCGGATTGCTCTCGGCCGATTGACCGCGAGCTGCCCGTCCATTCTGCTGGTACAACTCAAACCTGGAAGGTTGAGAAGTTCTAGGCCATGCATTGTTGGACTCATCTATATCCGCAGTTTCACGATACGGATCCAATTGAATGGAGGCAACTTGCTTGCTCTTTGCAAATACTTTCGTTGCTTCATTTTCATCCATTCTCCAGATATAAGCAGGGACTTGATCGATCTCTTTGCTTCCATCGGTAAAGGTCCATTCGATGATCAATGGCATGACCAATCCACCATTGTTCCTGAAGTTCAACTCATAGAATGTAGTCTTACCATTGAAGATATCTTTTTCTTTATCGGTTAGCTTATTATAGAAATCTTGGTAGCTGGTTTCATCGGCTGGCTTCACGGCGAAACGATCCCATTTATTATAGAAATCCAGAAGAGAGGTATCCTTATCGACCAAGAAAGCCATATTCTCTTCCATGTTTCGCTGACGCGTAATACTGTTCAGGTCTTTATCAAATGCTTCTTTTTTCTCCTGTTGCGTTTTCTTAGGGTCTGCTCCACTCATTCTATATTGCGTCACATTATCTAAGGAAATCTCAACCGGATCAGTTCCAAAGAACCACCCTCTCCAGAACCAATCAAGATCTACGGCAGAAGCATCTTCCATGGTTCGGAAGAAGTCGGCCGGAGTAGGGTGCTTGAACTCCCATCGTCTTGCATATTCCTTAAAGGCATAGTCAAAGAGCTCACGCCCCATTACTGTTTCTCTCAATATATTTAGAGCTGTCGCTGGTTTAGCGTATGCATTAGGTCCAAATTGAACGATATTTTCTGAATTGGTCATGATAGGTTCCAACTGATCTTTTGGAAGCTTCATGTAATCCACGATCTTGTAGGCCGGTCCACGACGGGAAGGAAAATCCTTGTCCCATTCTTGTTCCGTCAAATATTGAAGGAACGTATTCAGTCCTTCATCCATCCAAGTCCATTGGCGCTCATCCGAATTGACAATCATTGGAAAGAAGTTATGTCCAACTTCGTGGATAATTACACCGATCATGCCATATTTTACGGCTTCAGTATAGGTACCATCCTCATCGGCACGGCCATAATTGAAGCAGATCATCGGATATTCCATACCATTTGCTGCTTCCACAGAGATAGCTACGGGATAAGGATATGGAATGGAGAATTTAGAATATGTCTTTAAGGTATGGGCAACAACTTTGGTGGAATATTTACGGTACAATGGGTAAGCCTCAGGACCATAATAGGACATGGCCATTGGTTGATTTCCCGGAACACCTTCATTCACACGCAAAGCATCCCAGATCAAGCGACGAGAGGTAACGAAGGCAAAATCGCGAACGTTCTTGGCTTCATAAACCCAAGTTTTCTTGGCACTGGATTTCTGTTGAATGGCTTTGTTAGCATCCTCTAAAGTAACAATCTCAACGGGTTCTTTCGATTGCTGAGCCTGCTTCCATCTAGCCAATTGCGTCGAGGTCAATACTTGTGCATAGTTTTGGCATTCACCTGTCGCTCCTACCACATGGTCCGCTGGAACCGTGATATTTACTTTATAGTCACCAAAAACTAACGCAAATTCCCCTCTTCCGGTAAACTGTTTGTTTTGCCATCCCTGAAAATCGGAATAGACTGCCATACGTGGAAACCATTGTGCTATAGTGTATAGGTTATTATCATCTTTAGCAAAATGCTCAAATCCACCACGACCACCTTCAACCATACGGTCTGAGATCTTATAATCCCAATCAATCTTCAGCACGAATTTAGCGCCAGGCTTCAACGCTATGGGAAGATCAATACGCATCATGGTATAGTTGATGGTATATTTTAGCGCTTTATTGGCTCCATCGGTCACCTTATGGATATTGACTCCAAAACCTTTTTTCTCTGGAACCAATGATTTCAGTTCGCCTATTGACATTTTCTCCCTTAAGCTACTTTGGTCAAACCGTTTACTTTCGGCATTGTCCGCATGCTCGTTTTCATCTAGCTGAATCCAAAGATAGGTCAATGGATCTGGAGAATTGTTGGTGTAGGTAATGGTTTCAGACCCTTTCAGCACGCGATTGACATCATCGATCTCTACATCAATGACATAATCGGCTTTCTGCTGCCAATACATTGCCCCTGGTGCACCAGATGCCGTTCGAAAGATATTTGGATCCGTCAACAGGTTACCCAGTTGCTCAAACTTGTTCCCATGGTTGGAACCTGGGTTATGCTGCATCTGCGCTTGGGCAGCATATATGCCTGCCGAACCTACAAGGGCAAGGCAGAAGGTTTTGATTATTGATGAATATAATTTCATAATGGAATACGTTCGAGTGCCATAATAAAGGAGATTCCGATAACAGCCGATGAGAGGAAGAAGCTCCAATCACGGTTGCTGACCGCAAAAATCTTGAGCATCAACTCCGACAGCAGAATAACAAAAAAGACAATGATAAGTTGTCCAAACTCCAAACCTATATTGAAGGACAGCAGTGGCAGTACAATATTTGCTTCCTGTCCCAACAACGATTGCAGGTAATTTGAAAATCCAAGACCGTGGATCAGTCCAAAGAATAGGGTCATCGCATAAAGGACATATGGGCTTCGCTGCTTTCTTCTTTTGGGCAAATTATAGAATGCAGTGGCCAAAATGGTCACCGGAATCAAGAATTCCACCCAGGCGGTATCTACCCTGACGATCTTAAATGCTGCCAATGCCAAGGTGATGGAATGGCCGACCGTAAATGCGGTTACCAGCCAAAGAATTTTCTTCCAATCTTTTAGCGTATAACTGCAACATAAAACGAGAACAAAAAGAATATGGTCATAACCCGTCAGGTCCAAGATATGCTGCCAACCAAGCTGAAAATAGATAGAGAAATCGCTCATTAATTAGGTCTTGTAATAATAACATAGCAAAATTAATATTATTTTAACATAGACAAACGGATTTACTAATTTTAGGCAGATTTGCACATAATTGTTGCAAAAAATCAATAGAATGGATTGGAAGAAATTAAGACTAGGATTGCTGCTTGTTGGAATATTTACGGCATTTATTGCTTTTGCGCATCCTTTTTATGTTAGCATTAGTTCAGTAGACTTCAACCCAAGCAAAAAACGTATTGAGGTATCCTGCAGATTGTTTTATGATGATCTGGAAGTAGCCTTGAAAAACCAATTAGGCCAGCATATCGATGTAATCCATCCCAAAAACAAAGCTGCGGCAGATTCTGCCATTTCGAAATACATCCGACAAAATTTCAAGATCATTATCAATAATCATCTTCGAAACTTACAGTATGTGGGCTATGAAATTGAGGAGGATGTTGCTTGGTGCTATTTTGAAGTCAGCAATGTTAATTCGATCAGCAAATTGGATATTGTCAACCAGCTTCTTTTCCAGGATTTCAAGAATCAGTCGAACATTATGCATATCAAGGTCAATAATATTAAAAAAAGCACCAAACTAGACAATCCTAAAAGGACGGCCAGTTTCAATTTTTAATTCGGAAATGAGGCTGGGGATTTAGGGCCGCGAGAATAGGAACCCGCTAGAAACACAAAATGCTTTTTTCTCAAAAAGCACGTCTAATTTAATTTGTTTTGGTTTTGTAGAAGGGTTAACTTTTCTTGTTAACACTTCTATTTTGTGGGCTTGGTTGGTTTCCGATAAACCCTACATTCGTTACATAGAATGAGAATGGGTTCTGGATCATTTTTTCTTTTTTACTTCTTTCTTTTTTAATCATATTATTTACCTTTCTTTTATTGTTTGCTAGTAATATAACAAATTTTGAGCCAAATTCCAAATTTGGAGTAGATAAGAGATAAGAGAGCTGTGTGCTGAAGTGAATGTAGAGGCGATTGGGTAAATATTTTGAACCAGGATTAAAGGGATGGGAGGATGGGCCAGGAACTGGGCAAGAAACAGGATTAAATGGATGTGAGGATAGACCAGGAACATCTTGCTATTGTGTCGTTGGAAAGGCCCCAATACTGTAGGGGCGTTATGCAAACGCCCGTTGTTGAATCAGGATGCCATTATACGCCGCTCAGGGTACTGGATGGGAGGATTGGACTGGAATAGGTCAAAGGATATCTTTGGGATACACAACCCTTAACAGGGATGAAATATTTTTCTATAAATCCTCTAAAGCGGAAATTAATCCCCAGAAAATAGTTTCCTCATCTTACGACTTCGGAATGAATGCATCCCCAAGAAAAAAACAAAAATAGATTCTTCGCTTCACTCTGAATCCTTCATTAGCATATTTTGATTCTGAACGATCAGTGAGGAATCTGTACGGTTCTCCTCCAACAGTTCCCTTCATTCTCCATCGAAGATGGAGTGCCCTTACGTCAATTCAATCTTTGTTTGTATTACTCCGAGATTCTTCGGATAAACCTCAGAATGACTAAAAAATTACCCTTTCGGAAAATTCACTGCCTCACTTCTCATATCTCCCATCTCAAATCCCCTCCTTAATTCGCCATATTATTCACCGCATGTCGATGGATAAACTCAGAGGGTGAACTATGGAGGATATGTTTAAATACACGATTAAAATGGACGACGGTATTAAATCCGCATTGGTAGGCGACTTCGGAAATATTTTCTGTGGACTTGTTGATGAGCAATTGGCAGGCTTTTTCGATTCGGATTTCATTTAAAAAGGTTACATAGGTTTTCATGGTATGCTTTTTAAAATACTTACAGAATGCAGATGGGGTCATGTGGATGAGTTTGGCAACCGCATCGATACTGATTTCCCTGTTATAGTTTTCTAGGGAATATCGCAGGACTTCATTGATACGGACCCCGACTTTATCATTGAAGTTTGATTCAGGAAGTCCGGAATACAGGGAGATCATTTCCTTTTCATTGGCGATCAGGTATTCGAAGACCTCCAATACGCGCATAAGTTTAGGCAGACCCTCCTCTCGCAGTAATGATTGAAAGATGGACCTCACTGGCAGGCTATATTTCTGCAACAACTTTTTACTGGAATCCAAGGTTGTAAAGATATCCCTGATCCGATGCAGCTCCTGCATATTGAAGAAGGACTGCATCTTGTCGAAGGCAACAAAAATATGGACAACATGGATCTGGTCATTTTCAGCTCCTTCTTTAATAAAGATATGGGGGTCGTTGGCCTTTAAGATATAGATTTCATTTTCAAAAAAAGGCTGTATTAAGTTTCCGATAACGACCGAACCCCTACCTTTTAGGATATAGGAAATTTGAATTTCCTTATGCCTATGATAGTGGGTATAGAATTCCTCCCTAAGGTCTTCTTGAATATAAAACGAACCAGCTCCAAAAGCAGGCACAGTAAACTCAATTGGATACCTTGCTTCCATAGTCTTTAAAGCTTCCATACATTCCTAATTTTTGTCCCAATCCAACCGGTTATTGTTGTTTGGGGATAATGATATTCATAATTTAGTTATAACAAAAATATCATTTTTTTACAATCGCAGGGTATTTTTTGAATTTTTATAAGATTATTTACGCAACAATTTTCTGACATCAATCATATTTCATTCATTTTCATACCTTTCGCTCGGTTTTATTGAATATCGATCCATTCGTAACTTGTAAAGGAATTCATTAAATTCGAAAAAAAATAAATCAACATTAGTTATTATTCATGATCAGAGAGGCATTCATTATTGCTGCAGGTGGAGCTGTCGGAAGTGTACTAAGGTATTACAGCGGGCAGTTCATCAGCAAAAATTATCCCAGCCAGATTCCCCTTGGCACTTTAATCGTGAACCTCTTAGGCTGTCTGCTGATTGGGCTATTATTGGGTTATTTTGCCAAAAACCAAGGCTTGAGCAATGAATGGAAACTGTTACTGGTAACAGGCTTTTGTGGTGGTTACACGACCTTCTCTACCTTTGCGGCAGAAAACATCAATCTTATCCAAAACCAACAGACGTCGCAGGCCTTCCTATACATTGGCCTTAGCGTTGTTCTTGGATTGGCGGCAGTTTACTGTGGCTTGATGTTCTGGAAATTATTTCAATAAATCATTAACCCCTCTTCTTTGCAACCAATTCAGAATTCAACACCTTTTTCTGAATGGTATTATCTTTCATCTGCTGGGTTAAGGCAATTACACTTTCCTTTGCTAACTGCTCAATAGGCTGTTTAACATGGATTATGGGATGATAAAAGAAATCATATACCTCACTAAAGTCAAAGCACATTACATTTAAGTCCTTTGGGATCTGGATCTCTTTTTGGGTGAGGTATTTTAATCCCGCAACCGAAAGGGTATTGGTGGCAAAAACAATGGCATCAGCTTTCTGATCGTTCAAAATCTCCTCTAGGACTTGCCCTAATTCTTGCTGTTGCTTACTGAAATTAATTTTATACAATCTGGTTTGGATTGCAGAGCTGGCATTCAAGAAACCTTGTTCACGGTCTTTCATATGCTGTAGGCTACTCTTGTAGGCAACAAAAGCCAGGTTCTTGTACCCCATTTCAATGAGATGGCCCACCGCGGTCTGCATGGACTCCTTATTATCTGTGATGACATAGCTGGAATTGACATGATCAAAATGCCTATCGATCAAACAGATGGGAATGCCCAAAGAAATAATATATTCGATGGTTTCTTCGGAGTGATCCGGTGGAGAGATGATAAAACCATCGACTTGCCTTTTAATAAAAACATCGACTAGGTTTTTCAATTTCTCCGTACTTTCATCGGAACTACCTATTATGGTGGTCAGACCAAAATGTCCAGACTCATCTTCTATTCCTCGTGCGATCGAAGCAAAGAAAGGATTTGAAATATCTGCAACAATTAGTCCGATGGTATTGGTTTTACCCGTTTTTAAACTTTTGGCGATATGGTTGGGCTGATAATTCAGTTCTTTGGCAGCCTGTCTGATCTTTTCTGCAGTATCCTTCCCTACTCTGCCCTTTTCTTCATTACCACTTAACACATAAGAAACTAATGCGGTAGAAACGCCAATTTTCTGAGCAATATCCTTTAATGATACCTTTTTTACCATTTTGTAAATATATTATTATTAATTCATAACTAACCTTGCATTACCATTTTGCAAAGACATTTTCACCCCAATGATCGATGACACGATTAACTGCTTCCGAGGCTGCTCCGTTCCCCCAATCATAGATAGTAAATTCTCCAATTCCAATTCCGTTGGAATCGGTATGACCATCATGCCCATAGTTTTCCATCATAAAGCCGTAATCCTGTTTCCTCAGAAATGGCCAGCGTTTTTGCCATTGTTCCTTGGTTTCTTGATTCTCGGGAGCATACATCATGACAAAGGACGCCTTTAAGGCAGCAATGCCCCGTTGCATATAATCTTTCCGACCTAATTCTTTTCCATATTGCATGATCAGTTCAGCAAATAAGCTCTGCCTGGAATCATTCCATTCCGCATCGGCATTCATGACTCCAAAACCGCCCAGGGCATGTATATAGATAAAGGATGGTTGCCAAACAGCTTGCCACATCAACAGTTCATCCAGCACCCTTTTTCCTTTTTGTAAATAAGCTTGGTCCGCTGTAACCTTATAGGCTTCCATGGCTGCCTGGGCCGTATAATACATGCTCAGGGTATTTTGCTTGTACATATTGTTCCTAGCAATTTTCCGATCCACTAAACTGTCATGTCCAAATCGGCTACAGGACCAATAGGTTTCAAAATCTTCCCAGCGTCCGACTGGAACAATTTCCTTTACGATTACATCAAGGGCTTTTAAAGCGGATGCTTTATATTTTTCAACTTTGCTTATCTGATATAATCTCAGCAAAAAACTTACGGACATGGCAGATTCTGGAGATTTGCTCAACAGCTCCATATCTTTCTGCTGATTTAGATCTAGCCATGCTGGAAAATAGCCATCAGGGCGTTGTATGTTGACCAATGCATCGGCATATCGAATGGCATAATCCAATAATCGGGGATCTTTTTCCAACTCAGAATACCAATCCAGCATCAATAGAGCCGTATAGCTCATATCCAGAATATGGTAAGGAGATTCTTTTGCATTCCAGGTATAGGGATTACGGTTTGAGTTGCCGAAGAAATGGGTATTCCAGCCTGCCGAGCGCCAATATTTTTTTCCCTCGACTTCTACTTCCTTCATTTCTGTGGCGATCAATCCCGGGAAAAAACCATTTCTCTGCGGAAAGGAAAGCGTCAATTCCTTGGTCATATTCGCATAGCGTATCAGCGAATCTATGTTTTTCCGCTTTGCATAGCGAAATAAGCCAGATGCAGAGCGTAAGGAATTGAACCAAGCTTGATTCCAAATGGACCTAAACTCCCTTTCGTTGACTTCACCTGGATAATTAGGGCTTTGGGTAACATTGACAATAAAGGTGGGAGCTCCTACTCTTTTGCCATTCAGGTCAAATTCCTGCCATACAGCGTCTCGCCAATATTTGAAGGCCCATTGATAGGTATAGTCTACATAAGCATCGAGATTGTTATTATCGAAAGGCTCCCCATTTTGATAGAGTTTCTTACCCCATTGCTGCCACATAAACTGATTTATTCCGGCAAACGGATTATCAATGCTAGCTGGATCTGAAGAGAATTTTACGTAAAAAGCCAGACGATAGGTTCCTGCTGGAAAATCTGTCTTTTCTTCTTTTTCATAAAGCACATGATCGGTAATCTTAGAATTTGCCTGACCTAAGGTCAAAAGATTCTCATCGGCATCAAGATCTAGATAGTAAGGAACAGTAGGTTTAGATGTTAACAGCGACACATCCGGAATGATGGCCAAAGACTTTTTGCTATCCTGAACAATCAAGGCCGCCGAACGAAAAACATGTTGGGCGATGATATGGTTATCTGTAGGTGTCAGATGAGGGGCCCAATGAAAAATAGGCTTAAATTCAGGCTTTACAGCGACATAGAGCCTATCTAAGCTTGTATCGGCTTTTATTTCCCAATTGAATTCAAGCCTAAAAGTCTGTTTATCGATTTTTTTATACTTGATTTCAGGATTTTGATTTCCAATTTTGGAATACTCCAGATTGGATATGTACGGCTGGAGCAACTTTGGAATCCCTTGGCCATACGCTATGGAAGGATCCATAGCATGCAGCCAAGTTAACAAACCAACAAATATGTAAATTAAGTGAATTCTCATTTCAGTTATTGTATGGTATTTAGCATAGAACCATAAGCCAAATACTTAGCATAGCGTTTGTCGAACAAATCCTTCTTATCAGGATTGGGCGAATATTCTTTTTCAAATCCGGCTCCCATGTTATCCATGGCCTCAGCCAAGGAAGGATAGATTTTTGCTGCAGTTGCAGCCAGCATACTAGCTCCCATAGCACAGGTTTCATCTGATCGATGGACCATAATTGGTCTTTGAAGGATATCTGCCAAGGTTTGCATGACATAATCCGATTTTTTGGCTATTCCCCCTATTCCAATGACACCTTGAATAGCAACCCCTTGGCGTTCCACATGTTCAACGATCGCCCGGGAGCCAAAACAGGTTGCTTCGACCAGAGCCTGAAAGATATGGACAGGATTGGTCCCCAAATCCAAATGGAACAAGGCGGCAGTCAGTGAAGGGTTTACATCTGGGGTCCTCCTTCCATTGAACCAATCCAAGGCCATTTCATCATCTTCTCGGATAGGCTGTTGCTTGGCCAATTCGGATAGTTCTGAAAGTAAATTTTGCTCAAGTTCATCCCTTAAATCTGAAATGGCTTGACTACCCAGAAATGCAGTTTTTTTCAGACTGTTCCTAATTGGCCACAACAGCAAGTTTTTCAACCAATTATAGACATCCCCAAAAGCGGATTGTCCGGCCTCCAGACCTATATAGTGTGGTACGATTGACCCTTGAACCTGTCCACAGATTCCTTGGACCAATCGATCTTGTAATTCTTCTCTATCAATGACCATCATATCACAGGTGGATGTCCCCATGACCTTGCACATATATCCAGGTTGGATTTGTGCTCCGATGGCTCCAACATGCGCGTCGATCGCTCCTACGCAGATCATAACGCTATCCTTTAATCCTAGTTTATCTGCCCAATCTGCGGACAGATGTCCAACAATCTCATCAGCGGTAAATACCTCTTTATTAATGGATTGGTATATCCTTTCCAATTTAGGGTCTAAGTGGCTAAAGAATTCCAGCGGTGGATAGCCCCCTAATTCTTGCGCCCATAAAGCCTTATGCCCGGCCGCACACACATTCCTCCTTATTTTTTGCGCATCTTGTTGACCTGTCAAAAGATAGGGCAACCAATCACTCTGCTCAAGCCAGGAATGGGTAGCGTTGTAAACCTCTTCGTCAGTCCTGGCTAAGTGGAGCAATTTGGACCAAAACCATTCCGAGGAATACGCTCCGCCACAATAGCTGAGGTAATTGATTTCAAAGTCTTGCGCTTTTCGGTTGATTTCTTCCACTTCCTTGATGGAGCTATGGTCCTTCCACAGAAAAAACATGGCATTAGGATTTTCGGAAAATTCCGAAGTCAGCGCCAAAGGATGGCCACTGCTATCAATGGCTACTGGAGTGGAACCCGTAGCGTCGATGGATATGGCCACTATATTAGTCTTGATTTCATCTTGGACATTTGCCAAACAGCCCTTTAGACAAGCTTCAAGGCTTTCAATATAATCCAATGGATGTTGACGGAATTGACTCTTTTTAGGGTCGCAGTACAGTCCTTCTTTCCACCTCCTAAAGCTGGAGGTTGCAGACCCTAGCACTTCTCCATTGGTAGCATCGACCAGCAGAGCCCTAGCAGAATCGGTCCCAAAATCAACGCCAATTACATATGATTGCTTCATTTAACCTTCTATTAATGAACGGGATTTGACATATCTAATTTACCTTCCACTTTACCTACTCCCCAAATAGCAAACACGGCTATCACCACATAGCACAGGACTGGAATAATAAATCCAGTAGCCATTGTACTATGATCAGCGATCAGGCCCATCAAAGGCGGACAGAATGCACCACCTGCTACCGCCATAACCAAGAAGGATGATCCTTTTTTGGTGAGTGTACCCAAATTGTTGATCCCCAGTGCGAAAATGGTCGGGAACATGATGGACATGAAAAAGTAGGTCAAGAACAGCGCAAACACGGAAACCCAACCTAAGTTCATGAACACCAAAATATTTAAGATGACATTCATGATAGCGTAAAAACCCAAAAGACGATGTGGGGCGATGAACTTCATCAAATAAGAACCTGTCAGCCGACCTATCCAAAAAGCTCCCATTCCACCAAAGGCAAGAATCAGGGAAGCTGCCTGTTCGTCGTTTTTAGGCATGAAGAATTCACCGAATGAACCTAGATTGGCCATAATATTAGAAATCGGGGTTTTCAAATCGTGAATGGCATCGATCACATAATTGATGAAAAATGAATTTGTTCCAGTCTGGGCTGCCACATATAAGAACTGGGCAATAACAGCGAAGATGAATACCGGATGTTTCAGCAAGTTCCGCATGGGTGGGTTTTCCTCGTATTCCCCAGCCTCTTTCTTCTCCTTGATTTCAGGAAGCTTAATGATCAGGAAGACAATAGCAACCAAAACCACGACACAGCCAATTCCAATATAGGGCTGCACCAAGGAGTCAAATTTGTCATGTTCGCCTTCGGCTTCTGTCCCAAAGATCATCAATCCACCAATCAACGGTCCCAATATCCAGCCCAAACCATTGAAGGATTGGGAAATGTTGATACGTCTGGCAGCTCCATCTTTAGAACCTAAGACAATGGAATAAGGATTGGCAGCAGTTTCCAGGAATGCCAATCCACAGGCAATCACGAACAAAGCGGCCAAAAAAGGGATAAATGCGGCCAGTTTGGCTGCAGGATAGAACATAAAAGCACCTATGGCAAAGAGCACCAATCCGAATATGATGCCTTTCTGGTAACCAAATTTCTTGATAAAAAGGCCTGCAGGGATGGCCATTGCCAAATATCCGATGTATAAAGAGAACTGTACAAAGCCAGACTGCGCCTTGGAAACATGCAATAGATCCTGGAAATGCTTGTCCAACACGTCCAAAAAACCATGGGCGAAGCCCCATAATAGGAATAAACTGCAGATGAAAAGGAATGGAACCAATAGATAGTTCCCTTCATCATCCCGAAACAATGATTTCTTTAGGTTGCTCATATTGCTATCTATAAAGTGGTCCAAATACCTCACATGCCCGATAATCTGCTCCTTCTGGGTTCATCCCGAAGGCTGCCCAGGTTGCAGGTCTAAACAGACGGTTTGCAGGAACATTGTGCATACAGACTGGAATCCGAAGCATGGCTGCCATCGTAATCAGGTCATGCCCGATATGGCCATAGCTGATGGCCCCATGGTTGGACCCCCAATTGGCCATCACAGAATAGACATCGGTGAAGGGACCTTCCCCAGTCAATTCAGGAACAAACCAAGTGGTCGGCCAGGTTTTATCGGTACGTTCGTCCAATACCTTATGCACTTTTTCTGGCACATCAACTGTATAACCTTCAGCTATTTGTATAGTTGGCCCTAAACCTTTTATTAAATTGATTCTGCACATGGTCACTGGCATTCCGCCCTTACTCAGGAAGTTGGATGAATAACCTCCACCTCTAAAATAATCACGGTTTGCAGGATACCAGGTTGTCGCCTTTAAACAGGCTTTTGCTTCTTTATCAGAGATTTCCCAAAATGGTTTCATGACTGGTTTTCCATTGCTGGACTGCTGCCCAGTACCGTCCAGGGTAGCGGAACCAGAGTTGATCAAATGAATAAATCCTTCTTTGGCGGCACCCGTAGGTTTCCATCCACTTACTCTTTTTACTGCCTCTGGCGACCAATATGTCCTGACATCAGCAAATATTTGTGCCGTATTGGTCAAGAGGTAATTGAATGCCATCGACACGCCATTTAATGAGTCATTCTCCGTCGCGACCATAAAAGGGTTACGGATACCGTTCCAATCGAATGAGGAATTCAAAATAGCTTCTGAAAAATCACCATTCGGGAGGAAATCGGTCCATTGCCTTTGCCCTTGGAAGCCCGAAATAAAGGCATTGTGGCCCATAGCTTCCTCAGCATGGCCCATTTCCTTCAATTTAGGATTTCCGATCATAAGGTCACGGATAATCAAGGTCATCTTTACCACAAACTCCCAGTCTTCATCCTTCTCTTTTCTGTTTTTTACCTTATGCTTTTGATTGAAATCAGCCCCTTCCTTACAATGTTTTTTGGTCCATTCCAATGCTTTTTTGAATTCTTCTTCATCATAGATACCCAATTGTATGCGCCGAAGCACTTCCGAAGAGTCTACATATTCATTACGCATGCCCAGATATTCCTGAAAGAATTCAGCATTAACGATGGAACCTACAATGCCCATCGAAACAGAGCCGATAGCCAGATAGCTTTTACCGCGCAACATGGCCACAGCAAGGCCAGACTTGGCGAAGGAAAGCAATTTGTCCTTCACATCGTCCGGAACCTTGGTATCTCCCATATCTTGGACATCATGTCCATAAATACTGAATACAGGGAGGCCTTTTTGATTATGGGCAGCGACGGTAGCCGCAAGATATACGGCACCAGGCCTTTCTGTACCATTGAAACCCCAGATGGCTTTGGGCCGTATTGGATCCATATCCATGGTTTCTGATCCATAACACCAACATGGGGTTACCGATAAGGAAACTCCGACTTGCTCCAGATCAAACTTTTCCTGGCACCCTGCGGCTTCTTTGACCCCACCGATGCAACTATCTGCTATGACGCATTGTACAGGGCTGCCATCGGGATATTTCAGTTCAGTTTCATATAGTTTTGCCACAGCCTTGGCCATGTTCATGGTTGTATCTTCCAGGGATTCCCGTATGCCGCCCCAGCGGCCATCGATGATGGGTCTAATCCCGATTTTTGGATATTTGTTCATGGTCTAGGGGTTTAGAAAGCAGATTGAATATCTTCAACGGTTATATTAAATAACCTCTTTAACAGACTAGCTATTTGTATTTTATCTCCAAAAAAATGATATACATTATGGGTATGTTCCAGCTTTTCAGATGGTTTAAGGAAAGCAGCAGGTGAAACACTTTCGATTTCGTAGAAAGGTCCCATTTGGCTTCCATCTTCCAATGGTCCATCGTTATAGGCATTGACGGCATCTCCTAAGAACGGATCCTTTTTGGTGGTCCATTCCTGGTTCAAATAGACCTTGCTTGAGTCGATGCTGAATTTGGTTACGGTCAGGATTCCATTGGCTAGATCGTAGCTTCCGGCAATGTTTTTGGCTCGAGAAGGCGACAATCCCAATTTGCCTCTAGACTTTCCATCTGCCTTGAAATAGAGTACCCCTGCTTTATAGCTGATTCTATCCTTATCGATTTCTCCAAAATAATCGGTCGTGGCGACCTTTCCTTTCGCAGACTCTTCAAAAGGGATAAGAATAACAGTGCTGTCGGTCGGCATAAACATATCCAGGCTCCAAAGACAAGGTGCTCCAGTTTCTTTGGTCCATGCCTCTTTTCCAGTATTGCTGATGCTGTTTATGGTGCTAAAGCCTACCGTTTTTACCTGATCGGATAATTGAATGCCTAGATCGGCTTCGATCTGTGAATTGCTCAACATCTTGATATCCCTATTAAGCTTCATGCTGAGGACGGTACCTGCATAATTTTTCAATTCTGCAGTTTTCTCCATGCTTGCTGAATTTCCAGTTGCTGACAGCAGGGTCCAAGCTTCCGTGTCAATGGCAGTTGGTGTTTTCCAGTTATCATAGACCATTTCACTGCCTTTTTCGAAGTATAGGGAAAATGGACTTCCTTCTGGACCTAGCCAGAGGCGGTCTTCCCCTCCATAGGCATTCATATGGGGATCAACCGGCGCAGAGAAGGCTTTGTAATTTACCCAGCCAAAACTTTTACCGTCCGGCCCATCTGCAGTTGAGGTAAATACCTTGCCCTGATATTTTGGGGACACCAGGATCTGCCCTAGTCCACTTTCGTTGCTCAAAATCAAAATGCTATCGTACTTCTGCAGGAATTGCAGGTCGTAGCCAAATTGCCCTTCATTATAGTTGGTGCTCACGGTATCCTGGATTGATGATTCTTGTTTTTTGGTTTCTTGGCAGGAGCTTGCCAGCAAAACTGCCGAAGCTCCCATAAATGCATGTAGCCATGTCTTTTTCATAGAAATTTAGTTTACTTCTAGATCGTTTTTGGATGGTAGATTTGGAAATTTGTTATGGGGTTCGGATTGATACCAATAGGCTACAGAGATCATATCGGACTTCTGCGGTAGGTATCTACCTTCCGAACGCCATCCTAAATCCTGTATGGTCACTTTTAGGTCTCCATCAAACCTCACTGGATCCATGATATGCCAACGGTACATTCCGAAGCGCGCCTGGGACTCATATACGCCATCAGGACGAATTACTTGGTGCAAGCCAGCGTATGGGGTGGAATATTCTTGATATTGCCTTGTGGCCTTGTTTTCGAAGTTGTAGGAGCCACAGAAATAATCCTCCAGTCCTGTTCCAACTATCGTTGCAAAGTCCTTATCACCATCCATAAAGAACTTAATCTCTCCTTCTCCCCACCAACCTATGTTGTTGACACCTACCCCTAAATATGTTCCTACGTACTGTCCTTTTCCTTTGATTCCATCGATTATAGTGTGCAAGGAGCCTTGGGTAGGATTGGATCGACGGTATTGGGCATGGAAATACCCTTCATCTTCAGGAACCTCTGTAACAGCATAATCTATCTGGTAATACAGGTTCATGGGCTCACTGGAAATATTCTCCATAGTAATCTTGGCACTTTTCCGAAATGGCATTTTCCAGTAGGAATTGAATGCACTTCCCGGATTAACGGTCATAGCCAAGGAATTCAAAGGGGCGAAACGATGCCAAGCCATCCCAAAGAATGGCCCTACTGGAGATTCTACCGAAGGAATTGACTCGCCGTCCCAATAAATCCTGAAAATCGTGTGGTTCCAATTGCCTGTTGGAGTCATCCACATGTGCTGGATTACCCCTGATTCATTGATTTCGGCCATGGTAAAGGTCTCACCGGGCGCAATCGTGATATAGGGATTTACCTTCCAACCCACTCCTAGCTCCCTAGATGCATGTGAAGCATTGGCAACATTCTTTTGACCAGCCTGTTTCGCTGGATCTGCCATTCCTCCTTTCCCCTTGGCACCGGTAAAGTTTTCTGGACTAATTGATCTGGTTTTGGCATTGGAAAGTTTGGAAAGGTTTCCCAAACTCATATCTATTCCATTAAATGGCTGCTTTTGCTGGGCATAGGCCATGCCACAGAGCAATAAGGAAGCTAATAACAATTTAATTTTCATGATTTATTTATTAGTTGATTATTCAAATGTCCAATCGGAAGTCACATTCTATTTTTGAAAAGAACTACCAAATCTTTCGGTTAGTAAAGGGTTTTGGCTATTGCTTTAATCGTTTAAGCACCTTAAGCATAAAGGAAGACTGCTCAAGACAATTAGATTAAAACAAATGCGGAACTTTTCAGTTTATAATTACACAATGTTAATGCTTAAACGTTTAATATCAAAATAAAATCTTAAAATGTTAAGTCCGAATCTGATAAGAACCAATGGTTAGAAATGGGATTTTACATCAAAAACAGGATTTGTTTTAGATAGAATAAGATTTTGAATGAAGTATTTCGTTTGTAACAATTTATTTAGGAGGAAAGGGATAAAAAAAGAGCTGCTTAATGAAAGCAGCTCAATTGAGTTTACTAAAGGTTGATTACAAATATATCTTGTTATACTTAATCATTGATCAATGCTCTATCTAAGTGCACATAGCCCCCATCCACATGGATTAACTGCCCAGTGGTATGGCTTGATCGATCAGACAGTAAGAATACGGCCATATTGGCAATTTCTTCCACGGTAGTCATCCGGTTTTCAAGCGGAATCCTGCTCGTTATTTTTTTCAATGTTTCTTCTGGATTAGCAATGGTTTTTATCCAACTTTCATATTGCGGTGTCATGCTTTCTGCAACAACTATGGCATTGACACGAATGGAATACGGAAGCAATTCAACCGCCCATTCCCTTGTCAAAGCATTCCTTCCACCATTGGAAGCAGCATAACCGGATGTCCCTCCCTGTCCAGTTTCGGCTGTTTTAGAAGTAATGTTCAATATACTCCCTTTGCTTTTCTTCAATTCAGGGAGACAGTGGTGCGCCATCAGATAGTAATGGACCAAACTATTGTGCAGCGACTTTACAAAAGAGTCATAATCGCCATCTTCTAGGCTCACACCATCATTCAAACCTGCATTATTTACCAATCCATCAATCCTGCCCCACTTAGCTATTACAGCATCAACGGCCTTTTTACAGTCTTCTGGATTCGTTAGTTCAGCCTGCACCGCGAAAGATCTAAAGCCTTTTGCAGCTAACTCCTCCTCTACGGCAAGGTTATCTTTTTCCTTTCTTCCAATAATTACCGGAACCGCTCCTTCCTCAGCTAAAAGCTCAACAATTCCCTTTCCAATTCCTTTGGCACCACCGGTAACCAAGACCACTTTATCTTTTAAATTTAAGTTCATATAAACTATTTTAAACCGTAGAACTTCACTGCATTATCTCCCCAGAAACCTTTCAATTCCTGTTCCGTAAAATCACCTAAGCGATGCTCAACAATCTTGAGCGCGTCCTCATAACTACCGGCCAACAGGCATACCGGCCAATCGGACCCGAACATCAATCTTTCCTTACCAAAGCATTGAATGACATGGTCCAGGTACTCCGTAAAGTGATCCAACTTCCAATGTTTCCAATCTGCCTCAGTGCCTAGTCCTGAAATCTTACAATGAACATTCGGATAGGAAGCCAATTGTTCGATATAGCTAGCCCATTCCGTAAATTCCTGGGATTTGATTGGCGGTTTTGCAATATGGTCCAAAACAAAAGCTTGATCCGGATTAGCTGCCACGCATTTTAAGGAACTCTGGTAATGCCTTGGGCGCAACAGAAGATCATAGGTGTATTTATATTTGGTCAATGCGGCAATTCCGCGCAAGAATTCATCCCGATGGAGAAAGTCAGGGTCATCCTCACCTTCAACGATGTGCCTGAATCCTTTGATGACCTGATGTTTTGAGAAGCTTTGGAGATGCTCTTCTACATTTTCAGACCTGAGATCCACCCATCCAACGATACCCTTGATCAAGGCATAGACTTGGGATAACTCCAGCAAAAACGCTGTTTCCTGATGGGACTGGTCTGCCTGAACAGCAACAACACCATCAAATCCCAATTGCTTGAGGGTTCCAGAAATATCATTGGGAAGGAAATTCCGTTGTATTACCGACATTTCATCTTTAATCCAAGCGTCCTTTACGGGATCAAATAACCAAAAATGTTGATGAGTATCTATTCTCATGGTCTCTTTTAATTTTTGTGGAAAGCGATTACTTCCTGACGTTGCTCGCCAAGATAATCAGCCCCCAATTCAACCACATCTCCTTCTTGAAGGTAAATTGGAGGATCAAAGCCTAAGCCAACCCCAGCAGGCGTTCCTGTGGAGATCACATCCCCTGGCAACAGGGTCATAAACTGAGAGACATAGGAAACTACAAATGGCACATTGAAGATCAGGTTGGCGGTATTTCCGTTTTGATAGGTCTTGCCATTCACTTTCAACCAAAGTTTTACGTTGTTGATATCAGGAATTTCATCAGTAGTCGTCATAAATGGGCCCATAGGCGCGAAGGTGTCACATCCTTTCCCTTTATCCCAAGTTCCGCCACGCTCCAATTGGTACTCACGCTCTGAAACATCATTGTGAAGAACATAACCAGCAACATAGTCCAAGGCTTTAGATTCTTCGACATAAGTTGCTTTCTTACCGATAACAATGCAGAACTCAACCTCCCAGTCGGTCTTCACTGAATTCTTAGGAATCATCACTTGGTCATTAGGACCTACCAATGCAGTAGTGGATTTCATAAAGATAATTGGCTCTGCTGGGATCTTAGCCCCAGTTTCCTCCGCATGGTCTTTATAGTTCAAGCCAATACATACAATCTTGGATGGTCTCGTGAATGGAGCTCCCAATCGAGAATCTGCAGGAATCTCTATCAGTTTCCCATGATTCGCTTTCACAAACTCTTCCAGACGGGCAAGTCCATTGTCCGTAAAAAACTCTTCGTTAAAGTCTCCGCCAAATGCCGAAACATCATAATTCTTACCATCGATGTTCACACCGATCTTTTCTCTTCCTGATTCTCCGTATCTGATTAATTTCATGTTAAAAAGTATTGTGATATGAGATGTGAGATTTGAGAAAATCAAATCCACGACATATCCTTTTATGTATTTTGTTTATTTGATCTGAGATATATGAAGTTTTCTATCACAATTCTCATTTCTAGTTATTCAACTTCACAAAACCTCCATCGATAGCATAGTCATTACCAGTAATAAACGATGCGTCATCTGAACAAAGGAACAAGGCTAATTTTGCAATTTCTTCCGGCTCTGCCATACGTCCGATAGGTTGGGTTTTAGAGAGCTTTTCAAACATTTCAGCCTCTTTACCAGGATAGTTTTTGGCGATGAATCCATCCACAAAAGGCGTATGTACTCGTGCCGGGGAAATGGAGTTTGATCGAATATTATCTTTCAGGTAATCCTTAGCCACGGACAAACTCATGGCAAACATAGCACCTTTACTCATGGAATAAGCAAAGCGATCTGGGATACCTACTAGGGTTGCAATGGAAGCCAAATTCAAGATTGCTCCGCCACCATTAGCTTTCATCACTGGAACGACCACAAATAAGGCGTTATAAGCGCCTTTTATGTTCACTTGGTAAATCCGGTCCATATCTTCCTCAGTACACCCTTCTAGGTTGCCTACATGAGCAATACCGGCATTATTCACCAATATATCCACCTTGCCAATCTGTTTTACTACATCCAGTACTTCAGCTTGCTTGCTCACATTACAAGTATGGACTTCACATTTTCCACCTTCGTCTTCAATCAACTTCTTGGTTTCTTCCCCACCAGTCGGGTTCAAGTCCAAAATATGTACAACTGCTCCCTCCTTGGCAAACAAAGTGGAAATGGCTTTTCCTATCCCACTTGCCCCGCCTGTCACAATCGCTACTTTATCTTTTAGCCTAGACATAATTATTTCTATTTAAATGTTTTATTATTATTTACTAAAGTGAAACTCCACGTCTCCAAGGAATAAAATCATCCTGACCAAGCTTAACTGCTTTTGCTGTTTCCTCACCACTTGCAACTGCAATGACATAATTCAAGATGCGGTGTGCAGCTTCCTCAATGCTTTCTTCCCCATCGATGATGGTCCCACAGTTCAGGTCGATTGCATCGTTCATTTTATTGTAGACTTTCGTATTGGACGCCACCTTGATAACCGGAGTAATCGGATTCCCTGTTGGAGTTCCCAACCCGGTAGTGAACAAAACCACATTGGCTCCAGCCGCAACTTCAGCCGTGGTACTCTCTACATCATTTCCAGGAGTACATAGCAGGTTTAAACCAGGACCGTTTGCCAATTCAGGATAATCTACTACAGCTGCCACGGGAGAAGTCCCACCTTTCTTTGCAGCTCCAGCTGATTTAATTGCATCCGTGATCAATCCATCGCGGATATTACCTGGCGATGGGTTCATATAGAATCCAGAGCCATCAGCCTCCGCTTTCGCGTTGTATGTTCGCATTAACTGAATAAACTTCTCTGCGGTAGGTTCATCTATACATCGATCGCTCAATTCCTGTTCTACACCACACAACTCTGGGAATTCCGAAAGGATGACCGAGCCTCCTAGGCTTACCAACATATCCGAAAGGTAACCTAGTGCCGGATTTGCAGAAATACCAGAAAAACCATCTGAACCTCCACATTCCAGTCCTATGCACAGTTTATCCAACCCTGCTTCTTGGCGTTCCAGTTTATTTGCCTCTACCAAACCAGTAAAGGTTGATTTGATAGCTTTCTGCATCAACTCCTGCTCCGTCCCTTCAAACTGTTGCTCAAATACAAACAACGGTTTATCAAAATGGGGATCTCGTTTTGCAATCTCAGCTTTCAAAATAGAAGCTTGGGCATGCTGACATCCTAGGCTCAACACTGTTGCTCCCGCAACATTGGGATGCGTAATGTATCCAGCCAATAGGCCACATAGGGCATCCGAATCCATCCTTGTTCCACCACATCCCATATCATGGTTCAGGAATTTCACGCCATCTACATTGGAAAAAAGCCTCTTTTTAGCCTTGTTCTCTCTCGCGGCACTCAAGTCCACAGACATCAGATCATCTATGGAAGCTCCACTTTGATATCTGGAAATCAACTCATCCACCTCATCCGAATAATCTTTCGATTCAACTTGGTAACCTAATTTCTCTTCCAATGCCGACTTCAAGGTCAACACGTTCCTGTTCTCACAGAACACCAATGGAATAACCAACCAATAATTAGCCGTCCCTACCAATCCATTACTCCTATGGTAACCTCGAAACGTTCTTCCTAAGAATGCAGACACATCAGGCTTTTGCCATTCTAATTTTCTATCGCCTAGTTTAAAATCGTCAGCGGCATGGCGCAGGTTATTTACATCCAATAACTCGCCACTTTGCAGGTCTTCATTCACCTTTCCCACCAAAACGCCGTACATATAAACCTCATCGTCCTTTTGGAAAGGATCTATGGTAAACTTATGCTTGGCAGCCACAGCTCTTTTCAGGCTGATTTCTTTCCCTTCAAATTCCAGGGAATAGCCAGCTGGCAGGTCACGAAGAGCCACCAGGACATTATCTTTAGGATGGATTTGTAAAAACTCCAATCTCTCTTTTTCCATTTGGTACTATAATTCAAATATTTGTTCCATCATTACCCATTTTTCGCCAGGTTTAGATCCTGGAATAGACTGCTGATATTTCCACATCAACTGCTCCCAAACCTGCACAGCAGGATTCTCAGCGTCCATCTTATCTTTTCGCTCAAAGCTAAAGCTCTCATCAACCTCCATGATCATAAACAGGCGATTAGCAAAGCGATATATATCCATCACCGTTACACCAGCATCAGTAATCGACTTTTTGATTTCAGCAGAAACTCGCCTATGGTGATCTTCATATTCAGCGATCATTTTTGGATCATCAACCAGATCCAAAGCCATGGCATATCTTTTAATACTCATAATCTATTTATCAATGTCCCTGTTTAACAATCAGTTTATCGCTCTTGTTTTGGGTAGCAAACAAGGCCACCACCAAGAAACAAACCAATACCACAAAATACCCGTATTGCATATGACCGGTCAAATCTGACACATACCCCAAAACCGGAGGCAATAAAGCCCCTCCTACAATGGACATAATGATCAAACTTGATGCAGATTTAGTATCCGCACCTGTACCCTCTACCCCAATCGCAAAGATCGTTGGAAACATGATCGACATAAAAAATGCTATGGCAACCATACTGTAAAGCGTGATGACTCCTGTACCAAAAATACACAATAAGGTCAGTAAGGCCGAGATAGCGGCGTAATACAACAACAGCTTCGCTGGAGCGATATAACGCATAAAGAAGGTCCCAACAAATCGCCCTAACATAAACATCAAGCCAGCAACCCCTGCATAGTATTTAGCATCTTTAGCTTCAATACCTGATACTTCCACGGCATATACGATCAAAAAGCTCAACACACAGACCTGTGCACCAATATAAAAGAACTGTGCAAGGACGGCCCAAGCAACGTTTTTATGCCTCAAGGCCTTTAAAAAGCCTTTTCCTTCGCCCTCTTCTTCCTTTACTTCAGGCAACTTGATGAAGAAAAAGATCAATGCAACTACCAAAATAATGACCCCCAAAATAACATAGGGCCCTTTTACCACGGCCGTTTCCGTCTGTATATAGGCCAAACGCTCCGCATCAGTCAAGGCCGCAACCTGTTCAACGGTTTTGGGATCTTCCGTCAGAATAAACTTCCCTCCGACGATCGGAGCAACAAAAGCAGCCAAACCATTAAAAGATTGGGCGAAATTCAGACGTTGGGTGGCTGTATTAGGATCCCCTAAGACAGTCATATAGGGGTTTGCAGCGGTTTCCAGAATCGTGATTCCACAGGCCACCACGAATAAAGCAGAAAGAAAGAACATATAGCTCATCGTGTTGGCTGCCGGCACAAACAAAAAACATCCTACCGCAAAAAGGATCAACCCCACTAAAATCCCAACCTTATACCCATACTTCTGCATAATCAGACCGGCCGGAATACCCATGACCAAATAAGCAATAAACACTGCTGAATCCACCAAAGAGGCTTGAAGATGGGTCAAACTGAACGCACTCCTGAGGTGAGCTATCAATATAGGGTCCAGGTTATGGATAAATCCCCAGAAAAAAAACAGGGACGTGATTAATACGATAGCTATAGTGTTACTCCTATTGTTCATAGTGTGGAATATAATTGAGAAACTAAATACGAGATATTTCAGCAAAAAGTATTGAACTATATTACCTAATTAATAAACTATTTTACCATTCACGGCCTTTGCAATTCAATTTTTATGAATAAATTAGACATTATGATCATCAAGCAACTCACTGTTCCAAAAACAGAGAATCAAAGTTTCCAGATGCGAAGGGATTATTTCCCCAAGCATCAATCCATTTGGCATTATCATGAAGAATGGGAACTGGTCTATGTCAAGAAAGGATCGGGAACTCTTTTTATTGGTGACCGAATAAAGAGTTTCCATGCTGGAATTGCTGTGCTTATCCCATCTCAGATCCCTCATTATTGGCTTTTTGATGAAATATCCAATCCAGAAAAGCCTGAAGAAACAATAGATTGTGTTGTTGTCCATTTTATCCAGGACTTTGGAATAGAGAAGTTTTTGCAAGCACCTGAGTTAGTACAGATCAAACAGCTGTTGGATCAAACGAGTAGAGGCAGGTATATCCCCATTGATCAGGATGGTTTATTTGACCTGCAGATCCAGAAATGCATCCAATCCAGCGGAATGACCAAGTTTTTCCTCTTATTGGAATGCTTGCAGGAGGCATCCAACCTAGTAGCCGAGGAATTGATCAGTACAAATTATTCCATTCTCAATCAGTCAGAAGACCAATATCGGATGAACAGCCTGATGGGCTACATTCGTGAAAACTACAAACACAGAATCATGCTTCAGGACCTGGCCAAGGTTGCCGGAATGACCGAAAACTCCTTTTGCCGCTATTTTAAGAATAAAACCGGAAAAACGCCGGTGCAATTCATTAACGAAGTCAGGATATCACATGCCTGTTTTCAATTGCGGAACAGCAACATTAGCCTGAAAGAAGTATGCTATGATTCTGGATTCAATAATTTTGTGAGCTTCCACAAGTCTTTTAAGAGCATTACGGGCACCACGCCCAATCAATTCAGGACTTAATTACGAAGTAAATAAGTCCTTGATATTTTTTCTCGAATGCTCCCTTTTTTATTTTTTCAATTCATATTAAACGATATTTTTGCAGGCAGAATCACACTGCCATGAACAAACTTTACAGATTTTTAAATTTACATTTTGGGGAAGAAGCGAAGGATAAGGTTTTGGAAAACGTCACCTCCAGCATATCTTTTCGCGGGGCCAATGTATGGATTTTGGCATGTGCCATTGTTGTTGCCTCGGTTGGACTGAATGTCAACTCCACGGCTGTCATCATCGGCGCCATGTTAATTTCTCCATTGATGGGTCCGATTGTAGGTGCGGGCTTTGCCTTAGGGACCTATGACTTTACCCTATTGAAGAAATCGATCAAGAATCTGGCTATTGCCACGGTTGTCAGTCTATTTGTTTCCTTTGTATACTTTCTTTTAAGCCCATTTAAGGAAGCGCAATCGGAATTACTGGCTCGTACCGCTCCAAACATTTATGATGTCCTCATCGCATTCTTTGGTGGCTTAGCAGGCGTAATAGCATTGACCAGGGTGGAAAAGGGAAATCCTATCCCCGGAGTTGCGATTGCCACCGCCCTCATGCCACCCCTCTGTACAGCCGGATATGGTCTCGCCATCGGCAATTTCAGTTATTTCGGCGGAGCACTTTACCTTTACACCATCAACTGTTTCTTTATCTGTATCTCAACCTTCTTGATCGTTAAATTCTTGAAATACCCTAAAGTAAAATTCGTGGATGAAGCCAAGGAAAAACGTATTACAAGAACCATCAGTACCCTGATCTTGGTGATCCTAATTCCAAGCTTCTATTTGGCTTACCTCCTTCTACAAGAAAAGAAATACAGCCAAAACGTTGATAATTTCATCCAAAATGAATTTGTGAACAAGGGCTACACCTTGATTTACGAGAACACCTATTTCAACAGCAGGCCCAAAAAGATTGAACTTGCTTTCCTGGACAAGAAATTCGACTCCTTGGAAATCAAGGATCTCAAAATGAAGTTAGCTACTTATAATCTAGAAAATACGGATCTCCTGATCAGACAGGACAGCACAGATCTCAAAAGAGATATTTTGGCAGAGATCAACAGGCAATCTAGAAATGTCTCTGAAAAGGATGTGACGATCCAGAACCTAAGGAAAGAACTCGCTTCCTATACCTTCGATGACCAGAACCTAATCAAGGAAATCAATATCCTATTCCCTGAATTGGCACCCTACAGCATAGGAAAACAACTGGTCGTTGTATCATCCGACAGCAGTCATTACCAGAATATCATTACATACAATGCTCAGAAGGATATAAACGCTGAGGAACTTGGCAAATTAAAGAAATGGCTGGAAAACAAATTGGAAACTGGCAATATCCAAATCGTAAGGGCAAATTCACAATAAAAAAAGGGAGGCATTTATCAGCCTCCCTTTGTTAATTACTTATATTCTTTCTTGGAATTTAAGGCGAGATATCCAAATACCCCCGCCAATAAAGAAGTCAATAAAATGGATAGTTTAGCTTCAGAAACATGGTCTGGATTGCTAAACGATAAGATGGCGATAAAGATGGACATGGTAAAACCAATACCAGCCAACAGCCCTACTCCAATAATATGCTTCCAATTACTTCCTTCAGGTAGAGAACTTAGTTTAGCCTTCGTACATAAAAAGGAAGTTAACAGGATACCGATCGGTTTCCCCACCAATAATCCCAATGAAATCCCCAACCCTAAGCCAGAAGTCAGTCCGCCCAACATTTCCTTTTCCAGGGTTATATTGGTATTGGCAAAAGCAAAAAGTGGAATGATCAAGAAGTTAACCGGCTTGGTCAAGGCATGCTCCAAACGCTCCAATGGCGATTCAATTGCCGTATCATTGGTAGGAATGGTCATCGCCACCAAAACCCCAGCAATAGTAGCGTGGATACCGGAATGATGGATAAAATACCAAATAAACACACCCGGAATCAAATACAGGTAAGGATTCAGCACATTGAATTTGTTCATCAGGATCAATACAACCATACCCGCAACTGCATAGTATAGATAAGTCAATTCAATTCCCGAAGAATAGAAAAACGCGATTACCAAAATAGCGATCAAGTCATCCACGATAGCCAAGGCAGCTAGGAATATCTTGAGACTGGAAGGAATCCTGTTTCCCAACAGATTGATCACCGCCAATGCAAAGGCAATGTCCGTCGCCATTGGGATACCCCAACCACTTGCCGTTTCCTGTCCAGCATTAAAGGACAAATAGATCAATGCAGGCACCACAGCACCACCAATAGCACATAAAATCGGTAAACTCGCTTTTTTAGGTGAAGACAGTTCACCTTCCACGATTTCACGTTTGATCTCCAACCCTACCAATAAAAAGAAAACAGCCATCAGACCATCATTGATCCACAGCAGAACTGAATATTTCAAGTGAATGGATTCTGTTTCGAAACCTAGTGGCAGGTCCAAAAGATTTTGAAGGGCTGCCGCCAAGGGACTATTTGCAATGATCATGGATAGGATAACACATAGAAACAACATGATCCCACCCGCGTTACTCGACGCAAAGAAATCCTTAAAAACGTTCAGATTAATTAATTTAGCCATAGGTAATTATATATTTTTATTTTTCTCCCAAATCCCCACATCTGAAAACTTCGTTTCAGCATTATTAAAAACCGGATCCTTTCCATCCTTTCGTTGTTGGTTATAATCCTTGAAAAGTTTCAAGACCTTATTGTGCAACAAAATAATGGCGATCATGTTTAGCCAAGCCATCATTCCTACACCAATATCGCCCAGGTCCCAGGCCATCTTGGCTGTTGAAATACATCCTAGATAGACCGAACCCAAAATCATCACCCTCAAAACCCAGATCAAGGCAGTCCTGCTCCTGTTCTTTCCTATAAAGCTCACATTACATTCGGCGATATAGTAATAGGCCATAATCGTTGTAAAAGCAAAAAACATCAATGCGATGGCAATGAAACCCGCCCCTAAGGAAGGAAAATGCTGCGAAACGGCCAATTGGGTAAACTCCGGACCTGCTTCAATACCTGGGATGTGCTGCACAATAAATCCGCCAGCGGAATCTGCTACATTATATTGCCCTGTAAACAGGATCATCAACGCCGTAGCCGTACAAACAAATAAAGTATCCACATAAACTGAAAAACCCTGTACCAAACCCTGTTTTACAGGATGGCTCACCTCGGCAGCTGCTGCAGCATGTGGCGCAGTACCTTGACCGGCTTCATTGCTATAGATCCCACGTTTTACACCCCAAGAAATCGCGGAACCCACGATCCCGCCAAATGTGGCATCCAAATTCAAGGCTGACTGGAAGATCAGTTTAAAAACCGCCGGAACTTGCTGGATGTTTAGGATTATGATGACAACGGCCATTAAGATATATGCACCAGCCATAAATGGAACCACATATTCGGCAACCTTAGAGATTCTTTTTACACCACCGATAATGATAAAACCCAATAACAGCACCAAAAAGATTCCGATAACCATTGGAGAAAGGTCAAAAGCTGACTTCATGGCCAAGGCAATGCTATTGCTCTGCACACTTGGCAATAAGAAACCCGTACTGATGATCGTCACAATGGCAAATATCCAAGCAAACACCTTACTCTTTAACCCTTTTTGGATATAATAGGCTGGTCCACCGCGGTATTGCCCATCCTTTTCCTCTTTATACAATTGACCAAGAGTGGCCTCAATAATCGCCGATGAACTTCCCAAGAAAGCAATGATCCACATCCAGAATACGGCGCCTGGTCCACCCATACCAATGGCTGTAGCCACACCAGCAATGTTGCCTGTCCCCACCCGACCCGATATGGCCAATGAAAAAGCCTGAAAAGAGGATATTCCCTTTTTGGAACTATTGCCTTTAAAGAGAAGGCGGATCATCTCTTTCAAATAAATTAGTTGTGGAAATTTAAAGCGAACCGTAAAATACACCCCTGCCAAAAGGCACAAGTACACCAAGGCATCACTCCAAACTATACTATAAATTTTGTCTATAATTTCCTGCATAAATCCATCCCTCAATTGGTAGGTCCGCTAAAATATAGAATACTTCCAACGCTTTACAGAATTATTGCATAGATAATCTCTATATGTCACGCTAATTTTATAGAAAGAATTGACCCAATTTTTCTATAAAATACAAGCAGAAAATTTAAGGAAAGGATAATTTTAACTAATATCAACACAAAAGAAAAAGCATCTTGCTCCAGTTTTACCTTTCTTCAAGATGCTTCTTACATTTCAGAAAATATGTTCTATTTAGATTTTTCTTCTGTAGACTTTACTGTGGTCTTATGTTTCCATGGATCTCTAGGCCTTTTTTTACCGTATGAACCCATGATGATCTTTCCTTTTCTACTTTTTTTATCTCCTTTTCCCATAAGCTTGTTATTATGTAATTGTTAAATAAAAATATATTTTGGATTCTCAAGTTACTAAAAATGAGACATATTACAAAATGAACAAAAAGGAAATGGGCGAAAACAAAACAGGGTTATGGCAAAACCATAACCCTGTTTAAATACCCCATGGAGGCGAGTTTATCCTCTACTGTTGTAGTTAGGTGCCTCTTTAGTAATTTGAATATTATGAGGATGAGACTCACGCAATCCAGCACCTGTGATACGAACAAACTTCGCTTCTTGTAATTTTTCAATGGTTGCAGCACCACAGTAACCCATAGAAGCACGTAATCCCCCGATATATTGGTAAACTACCTCTGCCAAGGTCCCTTTATATGGTACACGACCTACGATTCCTTCTGGAACCAATTTCTTGATATCATCTTCCACATCTTGGAAATAACGGTCTTTAGAACCTTTTTCCATAGCTTCTACAGAACCCATTCCACGATAGGACTTGAATTTTCTACCTTCTAATAGGATAGTTTCACCTGGTGCTTCTTCAACACCGGCAAACAATGAACCAGCCATAATGGTATTTGCGCCGGCAGCAATTGCTTTCGCAATGTCTCCTGTCTGTTTGATACCACCGTCAGCGATCAATGGTACACCAGTCCCTTTTAAAGCCTTAGCGACTTCATAAACGGCATACAATTGAGGAACACCTACACCAGCAATGATACGGGTTGTACAGATTGATCCGGGACCAATACCCACTTTAACCGCATCTGCACCAGCGTCTGCTAACATTTTCGCTGCATCTCCCGTTGCAATGTTTCCTACGATCACCTGTAGGTTAGGATATGCAGCCTTTACCTCTTTCAATTTATTGATAACACCTAGGGAATGTCCGTGTGCAGTATCAATGGTAACCACATCAACACCAGCTTTAACTAAAGCTTCAACACGTTCTAGGGTATCTGGCGTAACTCCTACCGCTGCACCAACCAATAGACGACCATGTTCATCTTTTGCTGCATTAGGATAGTGTTTGTATTTCTGAATGTCTTTAAAAGTAATCAATCCTTTCAAGACACCGTTTGTATCAACTACTGGTAGTTTTTCAATCTTATGGTTCTGAAGGATCTCTTCAGCCTTGATTAGATCGGTCCCTTCAGGAGCAACCACCAAATTGGTTTTGGTCATCAGTTCACTAATCGGGCGGGCCATATCTTTCTGGAAGCGAAGGTCACGGTTTGTAACAATCCCAACCAGCTTACTTTCCAAATTAATAACCGGAATACCACCGATTTTATGATCTTTCATGATCTGAAAAGCATCACCTACGGTTGCATTTTCCAATAAGGTGACCGGATCTTGGATCATTCCGCTTTCTGAACGCTTTACTTTGCGCACTTCAGCTGCTTGTTCCGCGATCGTCATATTCTTATGTAACATACCGATTCCGCCTGCCTGAGCAATCGCTATCGCTAGATCAGCACCTGTTACGGTGTCCATAGCGGCCGATACCAAAGGAATATTTAATTTGATTTTCTTAGTTAAGAATGTACTTGTGTCTACGTCACGAGGTAAGATTTCTGAATATGCAGGAATTAATAATACATCGTCGTAGGTAAGTCCTTCTTGTACGAATTTTTGTGGATCTAATTGCATAGCAAATATTAAATGGGGTTTCCTATTTGCGAGGCAAATTTACGAAAATTTATAAAATAATAAAACTCTAAATAACTATTTACATAAAATCGACATTAAGGTACAACTACCGGAAAACAGGTAATTGAGCAATTAGTTAAAGGAATGTTAAATTTTTGGCAAGCTAATTGCTATTCATGTATAAATTAAAGTTTAATTAACACAATATTTATGAAAAAGACATTACTATCATTAGCAGCTGCAGCTGCATTAGTTTTTGGTTTTAACGAAGCAAAAGCTCAGACTCCTTATAAAACAGCAATCGGTTTAGCTATTGACTTAGGTGATGGCGCAACTTTGTTTGGCCCACAGATCAAACATTCATTCGGTGGAAACAATGCTGGTAACGCGCAAGTTTTATTCGGTGATAACTTCACCGCAGTTGGAGCTGACTACTCTTACAACCAACAATTCGCTGGTACAAACGGTTTAGGATGGTATGTAGGTGTTGGTCCTCAGTTAGGTTTCGGTGGTGATGAGACTTGGTTTGCTGTACGTCCAGCTGCTGGTCTTGAGTACAAAATCCCTGCTGCTCCTTTAGCATTACATTTTGACTGGAAACCTTGGTGGAACCTTTCTCACAGCTCAAACTTCGAAGCTGCTCGTTTTAGCTTAGGATTTAAATTCACTTTGAAATAAGCTGAATTAAAATGTATAAAAAAGGCTTTTCGGATACCGAAAAGCCTTTTTTAATGGATCAAATCCTAGACACTAAAAACCCTTGAACCATTCCTGGAACATAGGCCCAACCACTGGAACTGCATTTTCCTTCCCATTGATAGCGCCGATCAATCCGATTACCCAAAAGATAAACAGTACGATAAAGACTAGATAAGCAACAATCACTCCTACCCCTGGTATATAGTGCAAGACACCTGCAACCAGGCCCAGGATAAACAAACCTAGGTTTTGGCGAATATGGAACTTGACAAAGGGATCGTTCTTGTCCCTGTTCATCAAAAATGCCACTAACAAACCAATCCAAGTCAAGTAGGATACGACACCTAATGTCTTATTGTCCTGAATCCTTTCCTCATTCATTTTCAAATCATTTCTGTTCATATTGTTTCTGTTTATTTAATTAATAGTCCGTAAAAAGCCAATGTTCATCGATCAGAGTTGCAAACTTATCGAAATGGACCAAAGGAAAACATCCCTGAATTCAGGGCATTTTAGGGTAATTGAATAAGGAATTGATCGGAAGAATGTGGAAAAGAATGCTTGGCTATCGCCAAAAAGTTTAACCCAATAATAACACAGAAAATTAGGAATTTGACGATTCCATTCTAATTGAAAATGAAGACAATATTTAATAACAACTTTTTCCGTATTAAGTTTGATATACTATTTTCATTATATAATTTTTTTATACCTTTGCGAATCTTGGTAAAATATTATTAAGCTTAAAAAAAACATAAAAAACCATAATTTATTACGATTAGACAATGAGTAAAGGGCTGATTAAATTTTTGGTGATAGTGGTTTCCTTAGCGTGCCTCTACTCCTTATCATTCACTTTTGTAACTAGAAAAGTTGAGAAAGACGCAGCGGAATACGCCAAAGGCGACATGGCTAAAGAAAAAGCCTACCTAGATTCCATTGCTGGTGAGGAAGTATATAATATAGGTATCGCTAAATTCACTTATCGCGAAGCAAAATCCAATGAAATTGCACTAGGCTTGGACCTAAAAGGTGGTATGAACGTTACAATGGAAATTTCATTGAACGAATTGATCGCCAATTTAGCAGACAATCCTAAGGATGCAAACTTCAACAAAGCATTAGAAAATGCAGTGAAAAAAAGTAAAACGACCAACACTTCGTTGATTGATTTATTTTTAAATGAATATAAAGCGACCGGTGCAAGCACGCCGATTGCTTCTTTCTTTGCTACAAAAGATAACTCCGCTGTAATCTCTGGTAACAGCTCTGAATCGGATGTCCGTAATTTCTTGGACAAAGAAGCTGACAACGCTATCCAAAACTCCTATAAAGTTTTGCGTACGCGGATCGATAAATTCGGTGTAGCTTCTCCAAACATCCAAATCCAACAAGGAACCAACCGTATCTTGATCGAATTGCCTGGTGTAAACGATGAAGAACGTGTTCGTAAGCTTTTACAAGGTTCTGCGAAGTTGGAATTCTACGAAACTTACCAAAACCCACAAGTATATTCTTTATTAGAAAATGTGAACAGAACATTGGCAACGACCTTGAAAGCTGATAAACCAGCTGCAAACGTTGCTTCTGATTCTACTGCTGCTACTACAGCTGCAGACAGCACTAAGAAAGAAGATAACTTATTGGCAAAATTAGGGGCTAACCAAAAGTCTTCTGACTCTGCAAAAGCTGACTCTTCAGCACAACCTAATGCAGCTGCTCTAGCAGACAATCCTCTATTTGCTGTATTATCTCCTTCTACCTTCAGCCAAAACGGCCAACAACAATTGGCACCTGGTGCTGTGGTAGGATATGCTAACTTGAAAGACACTGCTAAAGTAAATGCTTTGCTTGCTCGTCCAGAGGTAAAATCGATTATCCCTGGTAACTTGAAATTGTTATGGGCTGTAAAACCTGAAAACAATGCAAAGGATTTCCTTTCGTTATATGCGATCAAAACTACTGGTGCTGAAAACGGTCCTGTAATGACGGGCGAGGTTATTACCGATGCTCGTGACGGATTCGACCAACAAAACAGCCCTATCGTTTCTATGGAAATGAACGCTGATGGTGCTCGTCAATGGAAACGTGTAACTGCCCAAGCGGCACAAAACAGAGACGCTATCGCTATCGTATTGGATGGTGTCGTGTATTCTGCTCCTGGAGTAAACGAAGAAATCCCTAACGGTAATTCTCAAATCTCAGGTAACTTCACTATTGAAGACACCAAAGACTTAGCTAACGTATTGAAAGCTGGTAGGCTTCCAACAACTGCTAAGATCGTTGAAGAAGCTATCGTAGGTCCTTCATTAGGTCAAGTGGCGATTGATTCAGGTGTAAACTCAGCAGTTATCGGTATCATCGTTGTTATGGCGTTCATGATCGCTTATTACAACCGTGCAGGTATTGCTGCAAATATTGCTGTAATCTTCAATGTATTCTTCTTAATGGGAGTTCTTGCTTCCTTGAATGCTGTACTGACCCTACCTGGTATCGCAGGTATCGTTTTGACGATGGGTACCGCGGTGGATGCAAACGTACTGATCTATGAGCGTATGCGTGAGGAACAGGCTTTGGGTAAATCACCTCGTCAGATTGTTGCCGATGGTTATAAACATGCCATGCCTTCGATCCTTGACTCGCAGATTACGACATTCTTGGTAGGTTTGATCCTATTCTTTACAGGTTCTGGTCCTATCCAAGGTTTTGCAACAACGTTAATGATCGGTATTATTACCTCTTTGTTCACAGCGATCTTCATCACTCGTTTGATTTTCGAATACATGTTGAGCAAAGACATGAAAATCACTTTGTCATTCCCTTGGTCAAACCATACCTTGAAAAATGCAAACTTCCAATTCATCAAGAAAAGAAAAATTGCATACGGAATTTCAGTTATTGCGGTGATCCTATCATTTGCTGCCATCATGGTCAAAGGTTTCTCTTATGGAGTAGACTTCCAAGGTGGTCGTACGTATACCGTTCGTTATGATCAAAACGTTGCTCCTGAAGTTATTCGTGAGAACCTAGACAATATCTTTGGTACTACAACAGAGGTTAAGACTTTCGGTAGTGAAAACCAAATGCGTATCACGACTTCTTATCATATTGAAGAAACAAGTGATGAAGCTGACAAGGAAGTATTAAGTAAATTGAATGAAGGTCTTTCGAAAATTCAAGGAAACAAATACGAAATCCTATCTCAACAAAAAGTAGGACCAACCATTGCTAGTGACATCCGCGACCGTGCTATCTATGCGTCAATCTTATCGATTATCGTAATTGCAGCATATATCTTGATTCGTTTCCACAAATGGCAATATTCAGCTGGTGCAGCGATTGCAACAGTTCACGATGCGATCATCCTATTGGGGCTATTCTCGATCTTAGATGGTATCGTACCGTTCTCATTGGATATTGACCAACACTTCGTTGCAGCGATCCTAACCGTATTAGGTTACTCGGTGAACGACACGGTGGTTGTATTTGACCGTCTACGTGAATACTTGAAGAAACCAAATGCACACCATGAGGACATGGGTACTACCATCAACAAAGCGATCAACTCCACATTAAGCCGTACCGTAATTACATCATTGACTGTAATCTTCGTGTTAGCTGTATTGTTCGTCTTTGGTGGCGAGGTTATCCGTGGTTTCTCATTCGCTATCCTTGTGGGTATCGTAGTAGCTACTTACTCTTCTATCTTCTTGGCAGCTCCTGCTATTTATGACCTAAGTGCTGGTAAACACTTAGCAGACTCTGCAAAAGAAAAAGACAAAAAACAAGCTAAAGTAGTAACTCCATAATACTTGGAATCTACCTGAAAAATAGAAGGCCCTGAACATTCAGGGCCTTTTTTTATGCAATCTTAAATCCTTCGGTCAGAATAGGCCATTTATTATGTCAAAATAATGTTTATTCTAGGATCGCAGCCGGCATACTCTATATTTTTTATTAGTTTTGAATCTTAAACACAAGACATGAGAAATAAATTAATCCTATCCTCTCTTTGCCTTTCTTTAGGTGTATTAGCTGTGGGATGCAATAACCAACCGCAGAAAACAGAAAATACGGAAGCACATGATGAACATGCCGGCCATGACCATGCTGCCCATGACCACTCTGCTCACGAGCATACGGCACAATCAAGCAACCCTGCTCCTGCTGCTCCCCAAACAACAAAAGCTGCAGCTTTGAGTATCCCTGAGTTCAATTTTTATAAAGTAAAATCTGGGATCTCTTTTACCAAGGCTGACCTGCCTGCTGGAAAGAATACCGTATTCGTACTGTTCGATCCAGGATGTAGCCACTGTCAAAATGAAACCAAAGGTTTAGCTAAAAATTACGATAAGATCAAGGACATCAATGTGATCTATGTGTCCATGAATGACCCTGCTCTGATGGCGCAGTTCTTCACAACCTTCGGAAAAGAACTTGACGGAAAACCAAATGTTCAGATGCTGTGGGATAGAAACCAAGAGTTTGTTCAAAAGTTCCATATCCCGAATATGTTCCCTGCCAATTATGTTTATGGTCCAGACGGCCAATTGAAAACTTATTGGGAAGGTGAAAAAAACATCAATGAAGTAATCGCTGAATTTAACAAATAATGAGAATTGCCATCAATGGTTTTGGCCGTATTGGCCGCCATACCCTCAGAAATCTACTGAGCAGAAACCTCGACCAGATGGAGGTTGTTGCCATTAATGACCTTGCAGATGCAAAGACATTGGCACATTTATTCAAATACGATTCGGTCCATGGACCATTGAATCGAACGGTAGATTTTGATGGAAATCATTTGATCATTGATGGCAGATCCATCCTGATATTAAACCAGAAAAATCCAGGGGACCTGCCTTGGAAAGATCTGGATATTGACGTGGTCGTGGAATCCACAGGCTTCTTCGTCAAGGCAGAATTGGCAGCAAAACATCTGGATGCTGGAGCAAAACAGGTGGTCATGTCTGCCCCTTCCCCTGACAAAGAGATCCCGACCGTAGTATTAGGCATCAACGATAAGGATTTTGATTGGAACAGCCCAATCTTCTCCAATGCATCCTGTACGACCAACAATGTCGCGCCACTGATCAAGATCTTGGATGAAAACTGGGAAATAGTGGATGGCTATATCACAACGGTACATTCCATGACCGGCGATCAAAATCTACATGATGCACCCCATCGTGACCTCCGAAGGTCAAGGGCGGCATCTGCATCCATCATACCGACAACTACCGGAGCTGCAAAAGCCATCACCAATGTCTTCAAACATCTGGATGG
The DNA here is from genome assembly GCF_053644255.1 of Sphingobacterium sp. NPDC055431. Classification (NCBI taxonomy): domain Bacteria; kingdom Pseudomonadati; phylum Bacteroidota; class Sphingobacteriia; order Sphingobacteriales; family Sphingobacteriaceae; genus Sphingobacterium; species Sphingobacterium sp. NPDC055431. Next base: position 134,232 of record NZ_JBSHLH010000003.1, on the reverse strand, counting down.
CAAACTTGGAGGCGCCGGAATCAGGGTACCTGTCCTAAATGGCTCTCTAACGGACTTCACCTGCAACCTGGCAAAAAAAACAACGGTGGAAGAAATCAACCAAAAATTTAAGGAAGCTGCAGAAGGTGAATTAAAGGATGTACTATACTATACCGAAGACCCCATCGTATCCGTGGATATCATCAATAATCCCTATTCATGCGTCTTTGATTCGGAACTGACCAGTATTGTGGGAGGCTTGGTCAAAGTTGTAGGCTGGTATGACAATGAGTTTGGTTATTCCAATAGATTGGTCGATATCCTACAGAAACTGGCAAGCCGATGATCCGATTTATCAAAGTAGAAGATACTTTGCCGTTAAGAAGCGCTGTATTGCAAAAAGGCAAGGCTCTGGAGCTTTGTGTCAACCCCGAAGATTTAAGGCCAGACAGCTTCCACTTAGGGCTGTATGACGATGAAAACCAACTACAATGTGTTCTGACCGTTCACAGAACCAACAATCCCAAGCTTCCACATGAAGGGTACCGTTTGCGGGGAATGGCAACTGCCCCCGAAGCCAGAAGAAAAGGCTATGCAAAAGAATTATTAGGAGCAGCAATCGACCATATCAAATCCCAGTTACATGGAGATTATCTATGGTGCATTGCCCGAGAAATAGCATACCCTTTTTATTTGGATATGGGCTTTGAATTTATTTCTGATGAATTCGAATATAAGGATGCGGGTAAACACAAGGAAATGTATATCCCCTTTTACTAAGTGCCTATAACTCCCCAGCAACTCCCAGTCCAAACAGAGCAAAATCATATTTAACAGGATCCTTGGGATCCAAGGTCCGCAGATTCTCGGTCAGTTCCAAGGCTGTTTTCCAATTTACCTTATCCGATTGGATCAACCCGAACTTCCGGCCTACCCTTTCCACATGCACATCGCAAGGACAGATCAGATCTTTGGCATCAATCCTGTTCCAGATCCCGAAATCCACGCCCTTATCATCTTTCCTTACCATCCAGCGCAGAAACATATTCAAACGCTTGCAACTTGATTTCTGCATTGGCGAACTCACATGCTTCCGGGTCCTTTCCGGAAAATCCGCCAAAGAGAAAAAATAGGATTTGAAACCATTTAAGGATTGCTCCACAGTAAACTCCTCTCCTTCCTCAATCTGCAAAAAGGCATCTTCCAAGCTGTCGAAATGCTGGTAATGGTAATGGAAAAAACTGATGAAGTAAAGGAGATCGGTATCATTGAAGGTCCTATGTTTGAAACCTAACATATTTTTCAGATCATGCCCCTGATGGTTCAGCATAAAATCATAGGGACTGCCATCCATACGTTGGATAAGCTCATTACATTTATTGATAATGGTTTTCCGTTGTCCCCAAGCCAATATGCTCGCAAAGAACCCCATGATTTCAATATCCTGCTTTAATGAAAATTGATGCGGAATACTGATGGGGTCATTAGGAATAAAATTCGGTTGGTTGAATTCCTCCACTTTACGGTCCAAAAATTCCTTTAATGATAAATCCATTGTTGCGAAAATAAGGAAAAAAGACAGGAGTTTTGAGGGAGAGTTTGAACCAGGATTGAAGGGATGGGAGGATGGACCAAGATTTGGGCATGAACCAGGATTCAATGGATGGGAGGATGGACCAAGATCAAAATTCCCGTATATGTTCGGCATATTTGATAGGAGCGTATCGCTTACAGCCACTTTATGATTCGATGGGGATGACAGCAGGTATTTGGACATTTACTTACAGATTCTTCACTTTTCGTTCAGAATTGGAAATGTGCTAAAGAGCATTCTGAGAAACGCGAAGAATCTATACGGTTCTCCTCCCACCGACCCTGTCATCCTTGACCGAAGGTCAAGGAACTGTACGCCAATCGCAGCTATAACCGAGGGCTAAGAAACTGTATGTGACAAAATAAATGATGGAATTATTATTGGAAGTTTGGATTGTTCCGAGATGTTTCGTTCCTCAACACGACAGAAAAAATAAAGATTTCCAGCGGAATGTCTGCCATAATCTTGGTCTATCCTCGAATCTCTTGAATCCTGGTTCAAAAAAAAGCCATCTTTCGATGGCTTTCATATATCATTAAGAATTGATTTCTTTCCAGATCATGTCCTTCAGTTGCTGGATATTTTTTCCGGTAACGGAAGAAATAAATAGGTAAGGAATTCCTTTCGGTACTTGAAGGGCCATTTCCTTTTCCAGTTCTTCATCCAGCATATCAGATTTACTGATTGCCAAAAGCTTTGGCTTATCCAATAATTCCGGATTATAGGCGGTCAATTCATTCAATAGGATCTCGTATTCTTCAGCGATGCTACGGTCAGTATCTGCAGGCACCAAGAAAAGCAGTACCGAATTTCTTTCGATATGTCTCAGGAAACGGTGTCCTAAGCCTTTACCTTCAGATGCCCCTTCGATAATTCCGGGGATATCGGCCATTACAAATGACTTCCCATCACGGTAACTTACGATCCCTAGATTTGGCACCAAGGTCGTAAAGGGGTAATCTGCAATTTCAGGTTTTGCTGCCGATACCACAGATAGTAAGGTCGATTTACCCGCATTTGGGAAACCCACCAAACCAACATCTGCCAATACCTTCAATTCCAAGATCATCCACTCCTCTTTACCCGGTAATCCCGGTTGAGCGAACCTTGGTGTTTGAACGGTAGAGGATTTAAAGTGCCAGTTACCCAGTCCACCTTTTCCTCCTGCTGTCAAAATCTTGGTTTCTCCATCTTCGGTGATTTCGAATAGGACCTCTCCAGTTTCGGCATTCTTGGCAACGGTACCCAGCGGCACCTCCAGGATTTCATCCTTTCCGTTTGCACCGGTACGCAAAGCACTTCCCCCAGATTCACCGGGTTCAGCAATAATATGTTTTCTGAATTTCAGGTGCAATAAAGTCCAGTGCTGATGCGACCCTTTCAGGATAATATGTCCACCGCGACCACCATCACCACCGTCAGGTCCCCCTTTTGCCGTGTGTTTATCACGGTGCAAATGGGCTGATCCGGCACCTCCGTGTCCAGAACGGCAACATACTTTTACATAATCAACAAAATTTGACCCCTGAGCCATATCTCTCCCTATTCAGAATATTTTTATTAATAATTATCGATAACGTTTGAAAGGTCGGCAAAAATCGTTTCGATTTCACCGATACCGTTCACTTTTGTCAACTTACCTTGATTTTCGTAGTAAGGCAACACATGAATGGTCTTTCCGAAGTATTCTTCGATACGTTTTTTCAATTTGTCAGCTGCATCATCCGCACGTCCTGAAATCTCCTGACGCTTAGCGATACGCTGGGTAAGTTCATTTTCATCCACATCCAATGCAATCACTCCAGTGATCGACGTATTGTTCGCTTCCAAAAATTTATCCAATGCCTCTGCTTGAGCTACTGTACGTGGGAATCCATCAAAAATAAACCCTTTAGCTTCAGGATTGTTTTTCAACTCCTCTTCCAACATAGAAATTGTAATCGAGTCAGGAACCAAATTACCATCAGCAATGATCTGACTCACTTCTTTGCCCAGTGGAGTCTGATTTTTGATGTGCCCTCTGAACATATCTCCAGTAGAAATATGGTGCAAGGCATATTTATCGATCAATTTAGCCGATTGGGTCCCCTTACCTGCCCCCGGAGGTCCGAATAAAACTAGGTTTAGCATAATGTGTTGTTATTTTTTTAGATGTAAAAAAACAAAAGCCTAATCCCGTATAAGAATTAGGCTCTTTCCAAGTGCGCTCAAAGGGAGTCGAACCCCTAACCTTCTGATCCGTAGTCAGATGCTCTATCCAATTAAGCTATGAGCGCGGCAACCAATACTATACGACTGACGCCCTTTCTGTTTTGGTGATGCAAATATAAGGAAATAATATCCTCAGCAAAATTTTTTTTCACATTTAAAACCAATTCCTTTCAGCCTCAATGACTTATTTTTCCCCTTTTCGCTACGGGAATTCAATTTTTAAAGGAAGATGTTATGGCTGTGTTTATAAAAGAAAGTGCGCTCAAAGGGAGTCGAACCCCTAACCTTCTGATCCGTAGTCAGATGCTCTATCCAATTAAGCTATGAGCGCATTCTTTAAAGGACAAATTGTCCTTTGAGGTGGCGCAAATATCGGGACTTTTTTAGATTTTCCAAATCCTTTTTCCCTTTTTTGATCATTTTCAAACTATATTTTGCTTATCGTGTTGATATTTATATATTTAAAATTATGGCGGAACGTATAATTAAAAGCAACAAGATCCGGATTGGAGATATCAGTATCTCCTATTATATCAAAAAGGCCAGCGAACAACCTGAAAAAACGATCATTTTCCTACATGGTTTTCCCTTCAATAAAAAAATGTGGCGAGATCAGCTCGAAAGTTTAGAAGATAACATTACTGGTATTGCAGTCGATATTCGCGGACATGGAAATACAACTAAAGGTCATGGATTTTTTTCCATCGATGTATTTGCTAAAGACCTCGGCGTATTCATGCGCAAACTTGAAATTGACAAAGCTGTCCTCTGTGGGGTATCCATGGGAGGCTATATAGCCCTAAGGGCCTATGAATTGTATCCAGATCGGATTTCTGGACTGATCCTCTCCGATACGCACAGCAAACCCGATGAAAATGCAGGTAAACAGAAGCGTTTTGATGCCATACAGGCAGTATTGCAATATGGTCGCAGACCTTATGCCATTGGATTTATTGCCAACCTGTTCTCGAAAAAAAGCATTGATTCCAATCCCGATGCCATCGAATTGATCAAGAGCAGTATCCGGAGGAACAGCATCGAATCCATCTGTGCAACCTTGCTGGCACTGGCAGCCCGAACGGACACTACGGAAGTCCTTCCAAAGATCAATGTTCCCACTTTAGTGGTTCGCGGAAAAGAAGACAAGATCACCCCCGCCAATCTCATGGAAGAACTGTCAAAAGGAATCAAGGGTTCAAAATATATTGAAATGGAAGATTGCGGGCACCTTCCAAACCTGGAACATCCTGAGGAGTTTAATCTCCACATGAATAAATTATTGCTAGAGGTCGATTAAACGACCTCTTTTTCTTTCTCTTTTTCTTTAGGAGTTTTGTTGTTTTTCTTGGTCTCCTTCTTTTTTATCGGTACATCAGGAACCACTTTGTCCGTTAGCTCCTTCCCTTTCTCGATCATAAAAGATGCTTTGTCATAGTCCCAAATCCCTGCGATATTATGGGGAATATTGATCACGTAATCGGGCTTGTACAGTTCAACCGATAGTTGGCTCAATCGTCTACGCATCATAAAATAGGACTCCTGAAGCATGGATATGGCATTCAGTCCTTTTGCACCATTGTATGGCCCATATTCAGCATCCGGTTTGCCATCGAGATTGACCGCAATAATGATGTTCCTTCGCTTCCTCCTGACGTAATTGATGGGCAATGGATTGATGACCCCTCCATCCACCAGGTTCCAGTCCTCGCTTTCTATACTGGTAAAAACAGCTGGAATGGCAATGGAAGCCCGAATAGCTTTGTAAACGCTCCCTTTATCAAACACAACTTCTTTTTCGCTTACCATATCGGTCGCGATGGCCCGAAATGGAATATCCATATCCTCGATGTTCTTATCCGGGAAGATTTCTTTCAGGGATTCAAAGACCCTCTCGCCTTTGAGCAGCCCAAACTTTGGATTGGTAAAATCCATCAGTTTAAAGACCTGCCTTCGGGTAATGGACCGCATCCATTCTTCCAGTTTCCCCATTTTCCCTTCGACATAGGCCGCTCCAATCAAAGAACCGATCGAACATCCTACCACCTCATCAATTTCATATCCTTTCTCCTCTAAACTACGAATTACCCCAATTTGAACCAGTCCACGAGCTCCGCCGCTGCCTAAGACCAATGATACCTTGCGTTTACTTTTTAAGAAGTTCATCCTTAAAGTTAGAATTTATTTCTCGAAGCTCATTGTCATTTTGATGTATGTTTTTAATAGATGTTTGCAACATATAAATATCATTGTTACTTTTGCTAACACTGTTAACTAAATACAGCATGGGACTTACAGAAAGAAAACTCAGACAACAGCAAGAACTTAAGGAACAGATCATCGTCTGCTCCCGAGAAATCGTCGAAAAAGAAGGTTGGGCGTCGCTTTCCATTCGAAAGATTGCAGATGCCATCGAGTATTCTGTCCCTGTGATCTACAAGCATTTTGAAAACAAGGAGGCTATTTCTGCTTATTTCGTAAAGGAAGGATTTATCCAATTACTGGATTCCATCAATCAGGAGATAGACCCTCAAGAAAACATCGCAACAAAGATCAAACAGCTTTCGGTTGGATATTGGTTGTTCGCCGCAAAATACCCCAAACATTATGAGATCATGTTTGGCCTGGGAATCCCAACCTGCGAAAAAACCAACGAATCGGAAGAGATAAAAAGGGTATCTAACCTGATGTTATCCCTGATCGATGAAGCGATCAAGGCCAGCGGAAAGAAGGACCTTGACCGATACCTCAAACTGAAGACCCTTTGGTCTATCCTGCATGGCATTGTCGCCATGGACTTGCTAGACCTGAGCAGCAAGGAAAACATCTGTCCATCGGCTGTCCTTGCGGACGCCATTGATGGCTATATCAAATCCATATTGATTTAACGTAAAATACTATCATAAATTTCAAGAGAATGAGCTTACTACAAGATTTACAATGGAGATACGCTACTAAAAAAATGACAGGAGCGGCTGTAGAACAAGAGAAAATTGATTACATAACCGAGGCTGCTAGGCTTGCCCCCACTTCTTCTGGCCTACACCCTTTCAAGGTAATCGAAATCAGCAACCAAGAGATCAAAGAACAGATTCTCCCTTTAGCATATAACCAATCGCAGATCGTTGACTCTTCACACCTGTTGATCTTTGCGGCATACGATGAATACACCCAAGAGCGCGTGGATTCAGTGTTCTTACAACAGGAGCAAGAACGCGGATTGCCTGCTGGCTTCGCAAATGACTATAAGAATAACTTGATGACCAGGTTCAATAGTCAGACGAAAGACCAGCATTTTGAACACGCTGCACGCCAGGCCTACATTGGTTTTGGTATCGCGATTGCCGCTGCTGCTGAACAACGTGTTGATGCCACTCCGATGGAAGGTTTTAACAGTCAAGCCCTGGACCAATTCCTAGGACTTAATGAATTAGGTTTACGTTCTGTAACCATCTTGGCTTTAGGTCACCGCGACGAATCAAACGATTGGTTGGTAAACTTGAAGAAAGTGAGGATTACCAAAGAGAACTTCGTGATCAGCAAAAACTAAAAGTTCATCCAACATATTTGAAGAGGCCTTGATAGATTCGTGGCCTCTTTTGCATACCTTTATTCCGAACTCGATCAGACGACCGAAAAGGCCTCCAATTTTTAAGGTCAAAGCCAAGGCTTCAGAAGAAAGTTTTTTAGCCAATTTACCCATTCAAACTTTACCCTTATTCGAGACATATTTCGAATTTTCCGAATATGGCTCGAATAAGGGTAAAGCTTCTCCCGAAGCTTATTCTTAGCCAAAATCTTATCCACAACAAAGAAAATGCGACAAGTTATGCCGCTAATTTTGCCTCGAACCAGCCATTTTTTGTATATTAAATCAGTAATCAACAATACATAACAGATGAATAAAAGCTCAAAAGAAAAGATGATCGCTGGCGAACCCTATATCGCTTCGGGAGATGAACTATTTAAGGAAAGGCAACATGCCAAAGTGGAATTACAGAAGTTCAATCTAATGGACCCTACAAAGATCAAGGCGAGAAACCAGATCATCAAACAATTGTTTGGGAAGACCACAAGCCGATTCTTTATTGAGCCACCATTCTATTGTGATTATGGATACAATATTGAAATCGGTGATAATTTCTATTCCAACTATAACCTGACCATTTTGGACTGTGCCAAGGTAAAGATCGGGGATAATGTGATGATCGCTCCAAATGTAAGCCTGTTCACCGCTGGACATCCCGTTGATCCTGTATTGCGGGTTGAAGGTTGGGAATATGCCCTACCCATTGAAATTGGTGACAATGTCTGGATCGGAGGCAATACGGTGATCAACCCTGGTGTGAAAATCGGCAGCAATACAGTGATTGGCTCTGGTTCTGTCGTAACCAAGGACATTCCCGAAAATGTAGTTGCGGCAGGAAATCCTTGTCGGGTATTGCGGGAGATCAATATCAGGGATAAGGTATATTACTTTAGGGACTTGAAATATAATTTTGAGGAAGAGTAATTTGGGGCATAGACCCCAAGCGGCAATGTCGTTAAATTTAGGTTTTTTTGTGTCATGCTGAGGAACGAAGCTTCTCGGAGAAATGCGAACCTTCAAAAAGAAATACATTCATTGCTGTATTGGCGAACAGGTCCTTTACCTTCGGTAAAGGATGACAAGCATATTTTTATAAGAACCGTACAGATTCTTCACTGATCGTTCAGAATCGGAGGAGTGCTAAAGAGAGATTCAGAGTGAAACGAAGAATCTATTTTGATTTTTTTTAAGGATCGGTGCATTTCCGAAATCGTAAGTTGAGGAAACTATTTCAAGTAAAGATTTGATAGTTCCGAGACCCTTCGGGCGCACCCTCAGGGTGACACAAAAAAGTATAGAAAAATTTTTCACCCCCTCTGGGGCTTGGCTCTTATTACCCGTCATCCATTATAAAGATTCCACCCCTCTAGGGGTTTCTCCAAACAAACATTTCACCTTCCGAAGGAAGTCCTTTAGCCCTCCGGCTCATTTCCAATGGCGGAAAAATGGAAAGAATGCCGTTGTCCTGAGCGATGGGATTGGCCTTGGAATGCTTTCAAAAGGTCATCCCATCAAAAGGGGTGATCTTTTGAAAGATATTCCCGACATCAAGGCATTCTTTTCATGTGTAATGGCTGGTGCGAAAAGCCATCTTAAATGGGCCGAAGCGTTACGGATTCGAGTTGTTTTTTGGTATCCGTGAGCTCCTTCGTCGGTTTTGGTTACTTTTGGGCTCCAAAAGTAACGAAGAAAAACTATTTCAAATGAAGATTGGATAGTTCCGAGACCCTTCGTTTCACCCCCAGGTGTCACTATAAGTTAAAAACTTGTCATCACAGGAATCCAAAAAATAAAAATACCTGAGATTGGGGATCTCAGGTATTTTTCCAAACCAATTATTAACCTAAATTATGAAATTATGAATTTACTATCTAAACGGTAACTAAATCGCTTTATTATAAGCGATTGAATATTTTTTTATTTTTCCTGGAAGGTCTAAAAACAAAAATACCCGGAGCGGAGAACTCCAGGTATTTTACCAAACCAATTATTAACCTAAATATTTTCTATTTATCTAGATAGTGTATTAACGACATATACCTTGCCATATTGTGCGAAATCATAAAAAAAAGACCGCTTTTTTTGAAGAATATACATATCACATTGATTATCAGTAAAATAGTTTTATATTATTTTGAAATAACTTCTACAACTTTATCACTTAATTTAGTAATATCGGACTTCAGACCGACCATTATTGAAAGCACATTAACCGGATTTCCCTGCATTTTCCTAAAATTGTGCAGGTAACCTACTTCCATGCCCAAGAAGAATCCCTTGAACTTATAGTCCGACCCTACCCCCATTTTTATGGCCGGGGATATACTGTACTCATAATTAAGTTCTACAGTACCGTCCCCTTTATCTTCAGAACGCGGTTCCATATTAAGCGCTCCGGAAGGACCTAAATAAGCATAGGTATTCAAGCGTTCCCATTGCTTACGCATCCCTCCTGCCAAACTCAATACATACATCGTAGACCTTGCATTCTTTAAGACCCGGTTGTATTCTGAATCATCCAATAGTTGATCGTAGCCGAAACTCAACATGTAGAGGGTGGGTTGCAGGTAATATTTTGGATTTTTCAAGGAGATATCCAGACCCATACTTCCCGTAAATAGCTTTGTGGTGAGGACGTTCTTGGTTTTCCCCAAAGGAAATGAAAGGCCCGTTCCTCCAAAATAGTACACTTTACGGTAATGTAGGGTATCAGCACCTGTTTGTGCAAATGCTGAAATCGCCATAAAAAAGCAAAAGCAGATCAATACAATTTTCTTCATGAAATAGACGGTTTAAAAACAGAACGCTAAACATAAAGAAATTGTTTCAAGAAGAAAATAAAAACTGATTAGAAATAGTTTTTCGACTGGGGTCCTTGACTGAACAAAAGGTCTATGCTACTCAAATTAGGGAGAAACCCATTCTTATCTTCAAACAACTGATAATATGGCTTTTGTTGCTGTATTAGGGAAGGCAATTTAGGATGGATTGCTTTCCGAAAATCTATTTCGTTAGGCGATTCTGCCTCATATTTTTCACTGAGCACAATTTCACGGTTGATCTTTAGCAATTTAAGGATCAGCTTCAATTGGTCCACATTAAACTCCAGGAGATGGCTATATTCCTTTTCGTAAAATTCACGGAAATCGTCCTCATAGTATTCAAAATAGGCCGAGCTACGGTAAGCTGTCTGAATACTTAACCAATGCAGCCTTTGCCAAGGATGGTCGTAATTGATCAAAACATCCTTCATGACCTGTCTCTGTTTTTTACCGTGCTGTATAGGCACTAACAAATCCAACACCCCATTTGCTGTAGCAATTTGGGTTCGGGTACGGAAGGTCTGTTTGGGAAAGTTTTCAAACTGTTCCACGATAATGGGACCATCGTTATTTTTTATGGTTTGTAAAGAACTGATATTAGGCAGGTAGAGTGCCGGTAAAAGAATTCCTGTTGACATAAACGAATATTCACTTCAATTTGTCCGCAAAAATAACTTTATTTGGGGATATTTGTAAAGTACTTTAAAATTGGCATGAAGGAAAAACTGATTTACGGGACATTGTATTTGCTATCACTTCTGCCCTTTTGGTGCCTTTACCTGATCTCCGACTTCCTTTTCGTCCTGATTTACTATGTATTTGGCTATCGTAAGAAAGTGGTCTTTGAGAACCTGAGGAATGCATTTCCAGAGAAACCCGAGGAAGAGATCAAACAAATAGCCTATAAATTTTACCGTTATTTTCCCGATCTATTGGTGGAATCGGTAAAAATGGCGACCATCAGGCCCAAAGAAGTCATCAAGCGCATCGAATTATTGAATCCTGAGGAGGTGTATCAATATACGGACCAAGGGAAAGGGGTGATTGGGGTGACCTCACATTATGGGAACTGGGAGTTATCGATCCACCGTTTGTCGTTGATGATGGATGTACCCGAGCTGATTGTCTACAAACCTTTAAACAATAAAGTCTTCAATAAGATTCATAATCAGATCCGTTCACGGTTTGGAGCAGAAATGGTTCCCATGAAACAGATCTTAAGACATATTATAAAGTTGAAAAATGTTCCGCATATTAGTATGTTTGTAGCGGACCAGACACCTACCTATCAGGATTCTGATTATTTCATGGAATTTTTGAACCAAGACACCTTGGTTTATACAGGTGCCGAGCGTATTTCACGATTGACGAAGTTTCCGGTGGTTTTCTGTGAGGTCAGGAGAAAGAAGAAAAGAGGATATTACAGCTGTAAGTTTACCACCTTGGTGGAAAATCCAGATGCCTATCCAGAACATGAGATTACCCATATCCATAATAGGTTTACGGAAGAAATCATCCGTTCCGAACCTGCCTATTGGTTATGGTCCCATCGTAGATGGAAGCGTAAAAGAAGAAATTAAATGTCAAATTACCCGAAAGTTGCCGTTGTCATATTAAATTGGAACGGGAAGTATTTCTTGGAGAAATTCCTTCCTTCGGTATTTAATAGTACATACCCAAATATAGAGTTTATTATCGGCGACAATGGATCGACCGATGATTCCATTAGTTATGTGGAGGAGAACTTCCCCATGTTCAAGATCATTCGCAACAGCGAGAACTTAGGTTTTGCTGGCGGATACAATGAAATCTTGAAGCAAGTGGAAGCGGATTATTACATCCTATTGAATTCAGATGTAGAGGTTTCAGAGAACTGGGTTGAACCAGTCATCGCATATATGGAGCAAGACCCATTATTGGTAGCCTGTCAACCTAAGATTCAGGCATATCATAGCAAGGGGGAATTTGAGCATGCAGGCGCTGCCGGAGGCTATATTGATTATTTTGGATTTCCATTCTGTCGAGGGCGGATCTTGGATAAAGTTGAAAAAGACCAAGGCCAATATAATGATGCCCAAGAGGTGTTCTGGGCGACAGGTGCCGCACTGTTCATTAAATCCAAGGCTTGGAAAGAAGCAGAAGGATTTGATGCTGATTTCTTTGCACATTTTGAAGAAATCGATCTTTGCTGGAGATTAAAGCGAATGGGCTACAAGGTGGGCTATTGTCCAGATTCCATTGTCTACCATGTGGGCGGAGGAACCTTAAAAACCAGCAATCCGCAGAAGACCTATCTCAACTTCCGGAACAATTTGGTCATGATGCAAAAGAACCTATCGGTTGCTGCTGGGATTTGGAAAATATCCTTACGATTATGGTGGGATCTTTTTGCTTTAATCAAGTTTCTTTTTGATGGAAAAACGGCGGATGCTTGGGCTGTCAGCCGTGGTCATCAGTATTTTTTCAAGAATTTCTTCAAAACAGCAAAGAAAAGAAAGAAATATGCACAAAAAGAGAACAAAAAAGGACAATATAAGAACTCCATTATTTGGGATTATTACATGAATAAAATCCATAAATACAGCGACCTTCATGAAAATAATTTCCATTAATCGCGAAAGTCCTGAATTATCTTTTCCCATATAATTTTCATTGTTTAGCAACACATTACGGGAGTAGCCAAATTTTGTTTTAAATTATTTTACCCTTAATATATTTTGTATTTTCGTGGTCTATGTCAATTGATATTCAAGCGAAGATAACAGAACTTACACGTGAGCTGAACGAATATAATTATCAATATTATGTTTTAGCGCAACCCTCCATTTCCGATTACGATTTTGACCATAAATTAAAGGAACTGGAAGCGTTGGAACTCCAATATCCTGAATTCAGAGATCCGAACTCCCCTACCCTAAAAGTTGGCGGAGATATCACACAAAGATTCCAAACGGTTCGTCATAAATGGCCAATGATGTCATTGGGCAATACCTATAACGAACAGGAGTTAAAAGACTTTGACAACAGGGTCAGGAAGGTAGTTGGTGATCAGGTTCAATACGTTGCTGAATTGAAATTTGATGGTCTTTCCATTTCTATTTCATATGAAAATGGAAAATTGGTCCAGGCTGTCACCCGCGGGGATGGAACCCAAGGTGATGATGTGACCAACAATGTGAAGACCATCCGCAGCATACCGCATCAACTGAGGAAAGGCGACTATCCTGAAAGCTTCGATATCCGTGGGGAGATCTTTATGCATAAATCGGCCTTTTTGAGGTTGAACAAAGAAAGGGAAGAAAATGGAGAGCAGACCTATGCCAATCCAAGGAACTTTGCTTCTGGAACCATCAAGTTACAGGACTCCTCGGAGGTTGCAAAAAGACCATTGGACTGTTTCCTTTATTTTCTGTACTGTGATAACAGAAACAAATTATTCCACGACCACTGGCATAGCATTGAGGAAGTGAAATCATGGGGATTTCCAGTTTGCGAACATAGTAGACTGTGCAATTCCATCGAGGAAGTACTGGAATTTATCCATCATTGGGATGAGGCCAGACACCAACTTTCCTATGAGATCGACGGAATCGTGATCAAAGTAAATGACTTTGCACAACAGGAAGAATTGGGCTTTACGGCAAAATCTCCGCGTTGGGCAATTTCCTATAAATTTAAAGCGGAGCGGGTTGAAACGATCTTGAACAGCATCAGCTATCAAGTTGGGCGAACAGGGGCGGTGACTCCCGTAGCGAACCTGAAACCAGTCCTGTTGGCTGGAACAACAGTAAAGCGGGCTTCACTGCACAATGCCAATGAAATCGAGCGACTGGGCTTGCACGAGCATGATACGGTCTTTGTAGAAAAGGGCGGCGAGATCATTCCAAAGATTATTTCAGCAAACGTTGAAAAGCGTCACGACGGAGCTAAACCATTTGAATACCCTACTCAATGTCCAGAATGTGGCACAACCTTGATCAGGGAAGAAGGCGAAGCAGTTCATTATTGCCCGAATGAGGATGGCTGTAAACCGCAGATCGTAGGAAAGCTGCAACATTTCATCGGCAGAAAGATGATGGATATACAAGGCTTAGGCGATGAAACCATCGAAACGTTCTTCAAGCTAGGATTGATCCGAAAAATTTCGGACATCTATACCCTAAAAGATAGGGAGCCTGAACTGGTCGGCATAGAAAGATTCGGGCAAAAGTCCATAGACAATATGCTGAAAGGTATCGAGCAATCGAAGAATAAGCCCTTTGAGAAAGTATTATTTGGTTTGGGCATCCGACATATCGGTGAGACCGTAGCCAAGAAATTGGCGCAGCATTTCAAAAACATCGATGCGATCCGTGCTGCTACCGTAGATGAAATTCTTTCTGTTCAGGATATAGGCTTGCGCATAGCCGAAAGCATCAATGCCTATCTGGTTAATCCAGAGCATTGGGAAGAGATCGAAAAACTAAAGGCCATGGGTTTACAGTTTGAGATTGAAGAAAAGGAAGTGTTATTAGCTAGCGATAGTCTCTTGGGCAAAACCTTTTTGATATCGGGCGTATTTGCGGACCATTCGCGGGAAGAATTGACAGAACTGATTGAGTCGCATGGCGGAAAGATGTTGAGCAGTATTTCTTCAAAACTGAACTATCTGGTGGCAGGAGACAAAATGGGACCATCGAAATTAGCGAAGGCAGAAAAACTTCAGGTTCCGATGATCTCGGATGTTCAGCTGCTGGCGATGATCAATAAATAAGAATAAAATAAATAAATATACATAAACGATGAACGAGCTTCAAGGTGCGGGAGTGGCATTAGTCACTCCATTTCACGCAGACGGCACAGTAGATTACGAAAGCCTCGGCAATCTGATAGATTTTCAGATTGAAGGTGGCATTGATTATTTGGTTTCATTGGGTACCACTGGAGAAACAGCTACCCTAACCCAAGATGAACGAAAGAAGCTGTGGCAATTTACTTCGAAGCACGTTAATAAGCGTATTCCATTGGTAGCTGGAATTGGTGGAAACAACAGCTATGAAATCGTGGAACAGATCAAGAACTTTGAGATCCTTGACTATGCTGCGATCCTTTCGGTTTCTCCATACTATAACAAACCAACACAAGAAGGCATCTATCAGCATTACAAAGCAATCGCGGAGGCATCTAAACTTCCTATTATCCTTTATAATGTACCAGGAAGGACGGGCAGCAATATAAGTCCAGCGACTACCGTTCGTTTGGCCAAGGGTTTTAAAAATATTGTAGCGACCAAGGAAGCATCGGGGAATTTTGCACAGTTCAGTGAGATCCTTCGAGATAAACCAAAGGACTTTCTCCTGATTTCTGGGGATGACCCCGTTACATTGCCTATGATGGCGATGGGTGCGGCCGGAATCATTTCGGTTGTCGGCAATGCCTACCCTACCAAAGTTTCAGCCTTGGCACATCTATGTCGCGAAGGAAACTATGTGGAAGCAAGGGCCATTCACTTGGAATTATTGAAGATCATTGACCTTTGTTTTATTGAGGGAAATCCTGCTGGTGTCAAATATATCCTAGAAAAGAAAGGGATTGGCAAAGACCATGTTAGGCTTCCATTGGTTCCGGTAAGTGACAAGACCAAGGAAGCAATCGATGCAGAGATGCAGCTACTAGGTTAAAAAAAATATAAGGTTGGCAATGGAAATTCGCCAACCTTTTTTATTTTTAGGTATTCTTTTTGTTACCAAATAGAAACTGAATCAAAAAAAATGGAAACAACTAACCCACAACCTAGCACTAAAGGTTCAAAGTTCAAGAAATTCATCAGCTGGTTTTTACTTATTCTATTTCTGGCTTTTGCTGGATTTGTTTATTTCAAATATTATTTTGTATTTGGAGAAGGCGTTAAATCTGGCGTTTTGAATTATGCGGTAAAAAAGGGAAATTTATTCAAGACCTACGAAGGAAAGCTGATCCAAGAGGGGATCCGTTCGCAAAAGACCGGGACCGGTCTTTCGAGCAATGAATTTGAATTCTCCATTGAAAACGACTCAGTTTTCCATATCTTGGAACTAAATAGCGGGAAAGCCTTTGACCTTCATTATAAGGAATATCATGGCGTATTACCATGGCGTGGGAATACACGCTACGTGGTAGACAAAATCATTCAAATGCGTGATGCGAAGACAACTACCTTTTAGTTGATCGGAAATATATATCAGAAAAATATTGGGGCTTCAACCGACGTTAGAGAAGGGACTAACAAAGGTTGAAGCCCTGGTCTTTATAGGGAAAAGTGGTAATGGGATCTGCCAAAGAATAAACTTTTCAGAAAAAGATTGCAAAATTAAATTTCGTGAACTATATTTGCGGAGTACTTCGATAGTGGTACGCTAATCATTACCTCTCTAAAAAGATGGTCTTGATTTATAAAGAAGTGGCGAGAGACTGGCTCAATGACCCACTGGCAACCTTCAATAAGGATTGAAAAGGTGCCAATTCCTGTCCGAGGCAATAAAGCCCAGGAGCATATAAATGAAATAGACTATGACTTCAAAATTTTCAAAATCGGAATTAGTGTATCTTGTTGGAAAACCAGCAACAGATCTCAACATTCAATTTATTTCCAGCTGTATTATTTGCATTACCCGAATGCGATAGTCGTCACTATGTTTGAGCACGAGGAAAAAGTGCAAAAATAATAGAGTACAGACGACCAATAGCACAGCAAGAAAGGAAATCATATATTCAATTTACTAACATCAATAATCAACATAAAAATGGCAGACAACAAAAATCTTAAATTTGAAACACTACAAGTGCACGCAGGTCAAGATGTAGACCCTACAACTGGATCCAGAGCATTACCTATATATCAGACTACCTCCTATGTTTTCGAAAATGCGGAACATGGCGCGAATTTATTTGCCCTTAAGCAATTTGGAAACATCTATACGCGGATCATGAATCCAACTACGGATGTTTTTGAAAAACGTATCGCGGCATTAGAAGGTGGTGTGGCAGCTGTAGCTGTGTCTTCTGGTCAGGCAGCACAATTCTTGGCCTTGACCAATATCCTCGAGGCAGGTGAAAACTTTGTTTCAGGATCAAATCTTTACGGAGGTACCTATAACCAGTTCAAGGTTTCTTTTAAGAGATTAGGCATTGAGGCAAGATTTGCTGAAGATTCGGATGCAGATAAAATTGAAGCCTTGATCGACGATAAAACTAAAGCGATCTATGTAGAAACGATTGGGAATCCGAGTTACAATATTCCTGATTTCGAGCGTATCGCATCGGTTGCCAAGAAACATGACCTACCATTGATCGTGGACAACACTTTTGGTGCTGGCGGTTATCTGTTCAAACCATTGGAGCATGGCGCCAATGTGGTTGTAGAATCGGCAACAAAATGGATCGGTGGTCACGGAACGAGTATTGGTGGTGTGATTATCGATGGCGGTAACTACAACTGGGGAAATGGTAAATTCAAACAATTCTCAGAGCCTTCTGAAGGTTACCATGGTTTAGTATTCTCGGATGTATTCGGTGAAGGCGGACCGTTTGGGAACATTCAATTTGCTATCCGCGCTCGCGTTGAAGGATTAAGAGATTTCGGCCCTGCCCTATCTCCATTCAATTCATGGCTTTTGGTACAAGGTCTGGAGACCTTGTCTCTTCGTGTTCAACGCCATGTTGACAATACCTTGGAAATCGCACAATGGTTGGAAGCACATCCACAAGTAGAGCAAGTAAGCTACCCAGGATTGAAAAACCACCCATACCATCAGAATGCACAAAAATATCTGAAAAACGGATATGGTGCGGTATTATCCTTTACCATCAAAGGTGGAGTTGATAAGGCGAATGAGTTCATTGACTCTTTGGAATTGATCAGCCATTTGGCGAACGTAGGAGATGCGAAATCCCTGATTATCCATCCTGCGGCAACGACACACCAACAATTGAGTGCAGAGGCGCAGAAAGCAGCTGGAGTTGCTCCAGGTCAATTGAGACTTTCGGTGGGTATCGAGCACATCGACGATATTAAAGCAGACTTAACACAAGCATTTGACAAAATCAAGTAAGTGGGGGCTTAACTGATTTTTTAGGAGGAAGATAATTAAAGAGAATGAGTGTAAAGACTTTCGGATATAGCCAAGACTTCGAATTAGAGAGTGGTAAAAAACTGGCAAACCTACAGATAGCCTACCATAGCTATGGAAAGCTAAATGAGGATAAATCCAATGTAATTTGGGTATGTCATGCATTGACTGCAAATTCAGATGTTTTTGACTGGTGGCCAGGATTATTTGGCGAAAATGAGTTATTCAACGATAAGGATTATTTCATTATCTGTGCCAATGTACTGGGCTCACATTATGGGACGACGAATCCCCTATCCATTGACCCTGATACCAACCTACCCTATTATTCGGACTTTCCTCAGTTCACGATCAGAGATATTGTTAAAGCACATGGACTATTAGCTGATCATCTAGGGATCCAAGAAATCAACACCTTGATTGGAGGATCTCTAGGCGGTCAACAAGCTTTGGAATGGACGGTATCCAAAACCATAAAGATCCATAATCTGATTGCTATCGGAACAAATGCGTTTTTCTCACCGTGGGGTATCGCATTCAATGAAAGCCAAAGGCTTGCGATCGAAGCAGATTCCAGCTTTAAAGAGCAAAGGGATGATGCTGGATTGAACGGATTAAAGGCGGCCCGCAGCATGGCACTATTGTCGTATAGGACATACAATGCCTATGGAACGACCCAAGTGGAATCGGACCATGACAAAACAGACGCTTACAAAGCATCCTCCTACCAAGCCTATCAAGGGGATAAATTAGTCAAGAGATTCAATGCATTTTCCTATTGGTATTTGACCAAAGCCATGGATAGCCATCATCTAGGCAGAGGACGTGGACAGGTGGAGCAAGTATTAAGCTCAATTGAGGGCGTCAATGCCCTGATCATAGGTATTCCTTCGGATGTGCTATTCCCTCCACAAGAACAGGAATTCATCGCGAAACATATTCCAAATGCAGAATACTATGAGCTGCATTCCTTTTTTGGACATGATGGCTTCTTGATTGAAACAAAAACCCTGACTCAAGTCATAGGCAACTTTCTTGAGAAACATAATACAAAAGCAGAAAATCACTTAAATTTAATTAAAGAATAATGAGTAAGAAACTTACCATCGGGATGTTTGGATTTGGTGTGGTGGGACAAGGTTTATACGATATCATAAAAACAAAGAACCTAAACTTAGAGATCAAGAAATTTGTTATCAAGAACGCGGATAAAAAAAGGACCTTGCCTGCGGAATTGTTTACCACAGATGCCAATGCTATTCTGGAAGACCCAGAGATCAATACCGTTGTTGAATTGATCGATGATGCCGAAGCTGCTTTTGAGATTACAAAAAGAGCATTGACAACTGGAAAGAATGTTGTTTCTGCCAATAAAAAAATGATCGCTACCCATCTAGAGGAATTGACCGAGATCCAAAATCAACATGGTACTTCCCTATTATATGAAGGAGCAGTCTGCGGTAGTATCCCTATCATCAGAAACCTAGAAGAATACTATGACAACGAGCTTTTACACTCTGTAAGCGGTATCTTCAATGGTTCTTCCAACTACATCCTTTCCAAGATCTTCAATGAAAACCAAAGCTATGATGAGGCATTGAAAAGAGCCCAGGAATTAGGATTTGCAGAAACTGATCCGACATTGGATGTTGGTGGATATGATCCCAAATACAAATTGGCCATTGTAGCATCTCATGCCTATGGCATCTACATCAACCCGGACGAAATCCTGAATTTAGGGATCGACACATTGGGCAATGCCGATATCAGATATGCCAGAGAGAAAAACTATAAAATTAAATTGATCCCTTTGGCCAAGGAGATAACAAATAACAAGGTCGTTCTTTATGTTCTCCCTAAATTTATCTCCAAAGGCAATATCTTGCAGAATGTAGAAAACGAATACAATGGGGTATTGGTTAAAGCTGCGTTTGCCGATGAGCAATTTTTCTATGGCAAAGGAGCCGGTGGCCACCCTACAGGTTCTGCAGTACTTTCAGATATTGCTGCATTAAGATATGATTACAAATACGAGTACAAAAAACATTTAGAGGCACAACAGGTGGAATATTCAACTGACTATGCTCTAAAAGTTTATTTCCGATATGAAGATGAGGATGTTTTGGAAAACATTGATTTTATCAGTATTTCTGAGCGGTTCTTTAGCGATGATCATAAATATGTGATTGGAACCATTAATCTTCAAGAAATTATCGCCAAGCGCGAAATTATCCATCAACAGGGTAATTTTTTAGCTGAAATCATTTAATTCCATTTTAAATTAAGATAGAAAGTGTTTTTCCTGAAAAGGATTAACACTTTTTTTGTATTAGAACGATTTCTATTTAGGCCATAAAGAGGTTGAAATACAATCAGATATCCTTCTATTTCATTTGAAAATTTTTGTTTTTTGAAATAAAAAAACAACTAAATGGATGACAATTACGTTTTCAGGGTAACATTATCATTACAATGGCGGATTTTGGCATTTAATAGGTTAAATAATTGTTAATACATTTGCTTTGTCATGGTTTTTGCGTTATATTATTCGTATATTATTATATAAACTTAAAAAACAAATTGATCATGAGAAAGTGGAATGTGTTAGTACTACTAAATGCAGTATCTATTGGTTTGTTTGCACAGGACAACACCAACGCTAGCACGAGTGAGGGATCTGCATTACCGTATTTAATAATCGGAATTATAGTTTTGACCGTTGCTATATATATGTTATATAGTCGACAAAAACGGAAATTCAACGATTAACAACGTATTAAAATATACGTATAATAAAAAAAGGCCTGATTAGATCAGGCCTTTTTCGTTGTATTGTGTTTGTATAATATTTCAAGATATTATGCTTAGTCTCTTTTCAGTCCGAATTTTTCGATCTTACTGTACAGGTGACTTCTTTGTATATCAAGGTCATCAGCTGTCTTGGAAACATTCCAATTGTTTCTTTCCAATTTGTATTTAATGAATTCGCATTCAGAGAAGTCTTTAAAGTCTTGGAAAGAGGTAAATTGCTCCATATCAAATCCATTGCTCGTATGGTTTCCGGCAAGGCTATTTGCAGTGATCGGACCGCCTGGGTTGGCAAATTTCAATACATCTTCTTCGGTGATTTTCTTATCACACAAGATGATCAAGCGTTCGATCATGTTCCTTAGCTCACGGATGTTACCGCTCCAAGGCAAAGATTGAAGGGCTTTCATGGCATCTGGTGTAAAAGCTTTGACAGGCATGCTATACTCTGCACACACTTCTTCGCAGAAGGCATTGGCTAAAGTTGGGATATCATCCTTACGTTCGGCCAAAGAAGGCACATGGATCAAGATAACACTAAGACGGTGGTACAAGTCCATACGGAAGTTGCCCTCTTCAATCTCTTTCAAAAGATCTTTGTTGGTTGCAGCAATCACACGCACGTTGACATCGATTTCTTTTTCGCCACCTACCCTAGTAATTTTATTTTCCTGTAATGCCCTCAATACCTTTGCTTGAGCAGAAAGGCTCATATCACCGATCTCATCCAAGAAAAGGGTACCATTGTTAGCTTGTTCGAATTTTCCGATTCGCTGTTTTACCGCTGAGGTAAAGGATCCTTTTTCATGGCCGAACAATTCAGATTCGATCAATTCAGAAGGGATTGCGGCACAGTTAACTTCGACCAAGGTTGAGCTAGAGCGAGAGGATTTCTCGTGCAGCCAACGCGCGACCAATTCTTTTCCGGCACCATTGGCCCCAGTGATCAATACGCGGGCTTCTGTTGGGGCAACTTTGTCAATGGTATCTTTGATCAAATTGATACCCGAGGAGTCACCAAGGATTTCTTTAGTTTTGGAGATTTTACGCTTAAGGACTTTTGTTTCCTTGACCAAGGAGCCTTTTTCCAGGGCATTCCTTACGGTTATCAATAACCTGTTGAGGTCAAGAGGTTTTTCCAGGAAGTCGAAAGCACCTTTACGAGCAGCTTCAACAGCTGTTTCGATGGTACCATGACCTGAGATCATGATGAACGGGATGTCGGAAAATTCTTTAGCAGCGGTCAGTACTTCCATACCGTCCATTTTGTTCATCTTGATATCACATAATACCAAGTCGATTTTTTCTTTCTGCAAGATCTTCAGACCGTCCTCACCGTTGTCGACATCGAGGACTTTGTAGTCTTCATATTCCAAGATGTCACGTAACGAGCTACGGATTGGGCGCTCATCATCTATAATTAAAATTGTTGTCATAACTTAACACACTTGTTTATAGGCAATAGAAAATGTACAATTATTAAAAAAAAGAAGCAAACCTTGTAAGCCGGGTTCTGTATTCTAAAATAAGAATTTCTATCATTTATCTAGGTCTGCATTCACACACAGACTCCATCAACCTACCCATTGCAAGTGCCCGAAGGCAGAAAACGAGCCGCTTCCTAATCTTGCAACCTATTTGGTCTTTCAACATACGAGGTTTACCGAGATGTATGTCGCCATACAAATCCGTGAGCTCTTACCTCACGTTTTCACCCTTACCCCGAGGGGCGGTATATTTTCTGTGGCACTTGCTGTCTGATAAAAAATCAGCCTTCCCGTTAGGAAGCGTATCGCCCTATGTTGCCCGGACTTTCCTCTCCATGTAACATGCAGCGATAGAACCAGTTTGCTTCAATGTGCAAAACTACGAAAAATTCAATGGAATAAGGCTAAACATACATTTTTGATAGAATTGAAAAATAATTAACAAGAAAAGTAAATATTTTTCACTTCGCCTGTAGCGAGCTAAATTTTATTGTCGTTATATGATAAAACATAAGTCGACAAGATGTTCTTTTTAATTATTTATTAAACATTATTTATAACTTAACATGAAAACTACTACATTTTTAAGGACATTATTAGCTGTTACAGCAATGGCAGGCGCATTGACAACTATTTCTTGCACGAAAAAGGAGGATCCAAAACCAACAAAGAAAAAGACCAAGATAGTAAATGTGGTCTACAGAATTAACTCTCAGGTAAAAGATTTGAAGTTAAAATCTTTAGTGGTAACTGGATACAAAGGTCAAGATTCAACTATCGCAGTTAAAGACACAGACAAACTTCCAAGAGAAATCAGATTGAGAAGACCGGCTCCAGCTAAGAACGCTGCATTGAAAATCAAAACTACAGTAGACAAACCAGGAAAAGTGAACCTAGAAATTTTGGTTGACAACAAATCAGTAAAAAAAATAGAGGCTAACATTACTGACATTAAAAAAGAAGGTCTTTTAGAGCACAAGTTTTAATCATATAAACCCAAGAACAAGAAACTACTTTTTCCAAAATAATTACCAAGGCTGTACCTAAAAGTTACAGCCTTTTTTATTGTCAGCAAGTTTCTCTTAAATATCTTGTGCGATAGCAAAGCCAGCCGCCCATGCCCATTGGAAATTGTAACCACCTAACCAACCGGTGACATCCACTGCTTCCCCTCCAAAATAAAGCCCTTCCTGCTTTTTACTTTCCAAGGTTCTTGGGCTCAATTCATCAGTGGCTATCCCTCCTCGCATAACCTCAGCCTTATCATAACCCTTATCTCCGGCAGGTTTAACTTTAAACTTATGGATGCTCTCTGATACCAATTTGGCATCAGCCTTACTCAGGGAGGCTATTTTTAGCTGAATAGGCAGGAACTCACCTAAGGCATCCACCATCTTTTTAGTAAAATGGTCGTTCAATAACTGCCCAATAGTCCTTTTTCCAGCATTGTTTCTTTCTTCCTTGATCAAGTTTTCCAAATTGAATTTCGGCAAGAGATCAATGGTAAACTGTTCTCCAGGTTTCCAATAGGAAGAAATCTGTAGGATTGCTGGACCACTTAGTCCCCAATGGGTAAAGAGTATATTTTCTTCAAAGGAGATTTTATCGTTATAGACTCTGGAGAACACGGAATTTCCCGCAAGCGAAGCATACCAATTTGCATCTTTACCAGTAATCGTCAAAGGGACCAAAGCAGGTGCAGTCTCTACTATCCTATGGTCAAACTTACGCGCCAGCTTGATGGCAAAATCGGATGCCCCTAATTTGGCAACAGGTAAACCTCCGGTAGTTAAAACGACTTTAGGTGCAGATATTTTAGCTTTTTTACCGTTTTTCTCATAGCTGATTTCGAATCCGGCATCTGTTTTCTGCACATCAGTCACTAAGGTATCTAACCAGATATCCTGCCCTGTATCATACATCAACTTGGTAAATACAGCGACAATATCCTTGGCTTTATTCGAGACTGGAAATAATTGACCTAAGGTCTTTTCATGGCCTTCAATATTCCCAAATTGTTCAAAGAAGGTAATGGTATCTTCCACCGTCCATTGGGAAAACACAGCATTAAGGAATTTCGGATTTTCTGAAACGAAATTATCTGTTGAGGTATATAGGTTTGTAAAGTTACATCGACCACCACCAGAGATCAGGATCTTGGCACCAGGTTTTTCATTGCGTTCAATCAACAAAGTCCTTTTTCCCAGCAATCCTGCCTGTACTGCGCACATCAGTCCGCAGGCACCAGCTCCAATGATTATCGCGTCATAATCTTTCATTAGGAAATCAGCTCTCCTTCCAAAGAAATGGTTCTTTGTTCTGCCCAAGATTTTTCTGCGAGCTCCAATATGCGAATGACATCGCGCGCTTGCTCAGGTTTGATAAACAAGCCTTCCTCACCTTTGATGGTAGCGACAATATTCTTATAGAAATCTTGTCCTGACCCATATTCGCTTTCAATTTTCTCTTCCACATCTTTTCCATTTTCCAGAATGGAAAGGGTACCCTGAAAAGCTGGATCTTCCATACCCCAGTCTTGGATTTTTGCGGGAACCGCTCCATCACGCAATAAAGCTTCCTGAGCATCTACGCCCCATTTCACAAAACAGCCGTTCATACCATAGACCGCATATCTGGCAGTAGAGATCTTAGCTAGCATCTGTCCTTTAAGGGACACCTTAATCCCTGGAAATGACAGGATAAATTCGAAATCATCAATAGCCTTGGCCCCATCGCGCTGAACACGGAGGTCAGCGAAAATGGATTCTGGTTTTCCAAAGACCTGCAATGCTTGATCGATCAAATGAGCACCTAGGTCATAGTGTATTCCTGACCCCGGAAGGTTCTCCTCACGCCAAGCTCCAGCTCTCAAGAAGTTCCTGAAACGGTCGTAACGCGCTTCATAATTCACCACCCGACCCAATCTTCCAGATTCAATTACTTTTTTAACGGTTTTGAAGTCTGAATGATAACGTGCATTGTGATGTACGGAAAGTAGAAGTCCCTTTTCTTTTGCCAATGCAATCAATTCATCAGCTTCAGAACTATAATTAGTAAATGGTTTTTCAACGATCACATGCTTACCTGCTTCAAGAGCAGCTTTCGCTAAACTGTAATGCACATCATTGGATGTAGCGATCGCAACGATATCCACTTCAGGATCATTGATGATATCATCTGCCGACAATACTCCGATAGCATTGGGATAGCGCTCGGCCAACATTTTCTGTTGTTCCGGTTTGCGTGCGGTGACTTTGTATAATTCTAGTCCAGGGTTGCCATCAATAAATGGGGCATGAAAAACATGCCCCCCTATTGAAAATCCGATTAATCCGACTTTAAGATTTTTCATAGTTACATTCTTTCCGGTACTTGGATCCCTAGCATGTTCATGCTTTCCGCAATAATCCTTGCTGCCGAAGCAGACATTTGCAGACGGAAACCTTTGACATTTTCGTCTTCAGCTTTAAGGATCGTTTCCTCGTGATAAAATTTATTATAAAGTTTTGCTAGATCATAAGCATAGTTAGCCAATTGCGCAGGACTGAATTCTTGCGCAGAAGCTTCGATGATAGCAGGATAATTTGCCAATGCCTGGATCAAGTCGCGCTCATAAGTTGAAATGGATGCAGGTGTTTTCACATCGGCACCAGTATATTCCGCTTTGCGAAGCACTGATTTAATCCTTGCATGGGTATATTGTACAAATGGGCCGGTATGACCTTGGAAATCCACGGATTCATTTGGATCAAAAAGCAAGCGTTTTTTAGGGTCTACCTTTAACAAGAAATATTTAAGGGCCCCCATACCGATGGTTTGGTAAAGCGAAGTTTTTTCTTCTTCATTAAAGCCTTCGGTCTTACCTAATTCCTCTGTTCTTTCCTTGGCCGTTTCTATCATTTCAGCCATTAGATCATCGGCATCTACGACTGTTCCTTCTCTGGATTTCATCTTGCCGGAAGGAAGGTCCACCATGCCATAGGATAAATGGTAAAGGCCATTTGCCCATTCCTTGCCTAGTTTTTTCAAGATGGCGAACAACACCTTGAAATGGTAATCTTGCTCATTCCCTACAACATAGATGGATTCATCCATGTTGAATTCATCATATTTCAATTGCGCAGTACCTAAGTCCTGAGTGATATATACCGAAGTACCATCACCTCTAAGCACCAGCTTTTGGTCAAGGCCTTCATCGGTTAGATCGATCCAAACAGAGTTGTCTTCTTTTTTGAAGAAAACACCTTTTTCAAGACCTTCTTGTATGATGTCTTTACCTAAAAGGTAAGTTTCAGATTCATAATAGAATTTATCGAAATCTACACCCAGCTGTTTGTAGGTTTTATCAAATCCAGCATATACCCAGCCATTCATGGTTTTCCAAAGGTTGATGACCTCTGCATCGTTTGCCTCCCATTTTTGGAGCATCACTTGTGCTTCTTTCATCAATGGAGCATTCTTTTTAGCTTCATCTTCGGTTTGGCCATCTTGTTTCAGCTGGTCAATTTCCTTTTTGTATTCTTTATCGAATACCACATAATATTTACCCACTAAATGGTCGCCCTTTAAACCAGCGGATTCAGGTGTTTCACCGTTACCGAACTTTTGCCAAGCAAGCATGGATTTACAGATATGTATCCCTCGGTCATTGACTAAGTTGGCTTTTATCACCTCATAACCATAAGCTTTAAGGATTTCAGCCACGGAATAGCCCAATAAGTTGTTACGAATGTGACCTAGGTGCAAAGGTTTGTTGGTATTTGGGGAAGAATATTCCACCATCAGTTTTTTACCGTTTTGAGGGTATTTTCCGAATGAATCAGGGAGGATGGTTTTGTTCAACAGTTCTATCCAGTATTCATCAGAGAAACTGAGGTTCAAGAAACCTTTGATCACATTGAAGTCGCTGATCTCTTGAATGTTTTCTTTTAGATAAGTACCTATTTCATTTCCAGTAACTTCCGGAGATTTTTTAGAAAATCGGGTAACCGGAAATACAACTAAAGTGATTTGACCTTCAAACTCTTTTCTAGTCTCTTGTAATGCGAGTTGAGAAGCAGGGATTTCCGCTCCATACAATGCATTTACCGCTTCAACTGTCTTCTCAATAAGCAGCTCTTGGATTGATTTTGCCATGTAAATATTTCGTAATATTCGTAACTTTCTGATAATGAATTTAAAAAATAACGCATTGATTATTTAGGTATTCATCGTGAAAGCATATCTTTGCCAAAAATAATAAAAAATGCAGAGCTATCAGGAATTTCTTGACTTAAGTGTTGGTTTTCCGCAAGACGGATTCGATATCATCGATGACGAATTGTACTTCCACGATTTGAATTTGATGGAAATGATAGAAACGTACGGTACTCCCCTACGTTTTACCTATTTACCCATTATCAGCAAAAAGATACAACAAGCGAAGATCTTATTTCAAACAGCCATGTTGAAATATAATTATCGCGGATCATATAAATACTGTTATTGTACTAAATCATCGCATTTCAAACACATCGTTGAAGAGGCATTGAAGAATGACATCCATTTGGAGACCTCTTCGGCTTTTGATATGCCAATGATTGATGCGCTGGAGAGACAAGGAAAAGTCACCAAGGACATTACAGTAATTTGTAATGGTTTTAAAACCTACCAGTACAAACAATATATCGTCGATATGTTGCATGATGGATACCACAATATCATTCCAGTTTTGGACAATAAAGAGGAATTCAACATGTATGATGATGAAGTTGAGCTTTCTGAACCTTGCAACTTAGGTATCCGTATTGCAGCGGAAGAACAGCCAGATTCACAATTCTATACTTCCAGATTAGGGATCCGTATGGAAGACGTTATCGACTTCTACAACAGCAAGATCGTAGATAACCCGCACTTTAAAGTGAAGTTATTACACTTCTTTATCAATTCGGGTATTTCTGACACACCATATTACTGGAATGAGTTGGAGAAATATGTGACCCTTTACTGTAAGTTCAAAAAGATCAATCCTGATCTGGATACCTTGGATATTGGTGGAGGTATGCCATTTAAAGACTCATTGGTTCATGATTTCGATTATGAATACATGGTCAATGAAATTGTAAACCGCATCAAGCAGATCTGTGCGCACCATGAGGTGGTAGAACCAGATATCATTACAGAATTTGGTAAATACACCGTTGCGGAGGCTTCAGGTATCCTTTATAAGGTATTGGGCAGAAAACAACAGAACGACCGTGAGAAATGGTTGATGTTGGATGGTTCGTTTATCACCAATCTTCCTGATGTTTGGGCTTTGAACCAGAAGTATATTTTGTTACCGATCAACAATTGGGATTCAGAATATGAGCGTGTTAACCTTGGTGGTATCACCTGTGATGGCCAAGATTACTATAACCAGGAAGCACATATGAACTCGGTATTTATGCCGAAAACAAGAAAAGTACAATACCTTGGATTCTTCCATACGGGAGCTTATCAAGAAGTATTGAGCGGTTACGGAGGTATCCACCACTGTTTACTGCCATCACCAAAGCATGTTTTAATCCGCAGAAATAGAGATGAGACATTTAACTATGAGGTGTTTGGCGAAGAGCAAAACTCAAAACAAGTCATGAAATTATTGGGTTACCAATAAGCAAGAAGACTTTGAAATAAAAAAAGCAAGTTAACATACATTAACTTGCTTTTTTGTTTTATCGCTAAAACATGCTCCCTTTCATCCATCCAGCAACATTAGCCCACTGATCTCTTTTCGTAACGGTCGAGGCAATTGCATAAATACCTCAGGTTTTAAATTTAGTTTTAGGTTTTTTGAGCCTGCAATTGGTAAGACCCAAAACAAATTTTGAAATCCCCCGCCTAACCACTTTCCATCATTAGCGAGGTACTCTTGATACTTCTTGTCCAAATCATTAATTGTTTTAAAAAACGACTGGATCGAAGAATCTTCAATTAAATACATGACTTACTGTTTATGTTAAAGAACTAATGTAAAAATATAAATGATATTTAACTATTCGTTAAATATTTTATTATTTATTGATTAACTTTTACATAATTATTGATATTAAGATTAGGATACTTTAACTAATTCATTTATTGCAATCAGATTACAGATAATACTGTAAATTGTGCCGCTTTAACATGAAAAAAATATTTAAGATACTTATGTATATCATTCTTGCCTTAGTCTTGATCATCGCTGTGGCAGTATATTTATTGAGCCGGTCGGATCAAATGGGCGCTTTGGCTTCTGCGGATCGATTGAAAAGAATGGAGCATACCGCCACCTTTAAAGATGGGGTATATGACAATCTAGAAAAAACGCCAGCAATCAAGGAAGGTGTAAGCCAAGTCGCTGTATTCAAGTCTTTTTTCTTTGAAAAGGATAAAAGGAATGTTCCTTCAAAACCATTACCGGTAGAGATTACTGATTTAAAAAATATTCCCTTGGACCAGAATGTCTACGTGTGGTTTGGTCATTCCTCCTATTACATGCAATTGGATGGAAAAAGAATATTAGTGGATCCCGTATTGAATGGGAATGCTTCACCGATTCCAGGCAGCGTGAAAGCATTCAAAATGACCCATAAATACAAGGCGGAGGATTTTCCTGAAATCGATATCCTTATCCTTACCCATGATCACTACGACCATTTGGATTATCCTTCCATATTGCAACTGAAAAGCAAGGTCAAGGATGTCGTGACAAGTTTAGGTGTTGGAGCCCATTTTGAAAAATGGGGCTATCCTACTGAACGGATCCATGAGTTATATTGGGGTGAAAAGTTAACCCTAGACAGCTTGCAATTCACTGCTGCGCCAGCAAGACACTTTTCAGGCCGTTGGTTAAAGAGAAATACCAGCTTATGGTCTTCTTTTGTCGTTCAATCCGATTCGTTGAAGATATTTGTAGGTGGAGATTCTGGCTATGGCAAACATTTTAAGGAAATTGGTGAGCAATACGGCCCTTTTGATGTTGCTATCCTTGAAAATGGACAATACAATGAATTATGGAAATACATCCACCTGATGCCTGAGGAAGCTGTTACAGCTGCCCAGGATTTACTGGCGAAAAGAATCATTCCTGTTCATAATTCTAAATTCCCACTTGCCAACCATGCTTGGGATGATCCTATGATCCGAATTAGCAAAGAAGCTAAAAATAAAAATGTTCCCATTTGGACTCCAAAAATGGGACAGCTTATTTACTTAGATAAAGATAATGACACCAAAGAATGGTGGTTAGGGGTTGAATAAACCCCTATGATGTTTTTCTATAGTTCCAAATGGCAAGGCCATTCAGCAAAATGGCAAATCCTATAATGATCAAGAAATGATGCTGGATATCCTGAAAGTCACTTCCCTTTAATACAATCATACGGACCACTTCAATGAAGTATGTTACAGGGATCATTTTCGTCACCACATAAGCCCATTGAGGCATGCTGTCAATGGAAGTGAACAGGCCGCTCATCATCATAA
Organism: Sphingobacterium sp. NPDC055431; assembly: GCF_053644255.1. Lineage (NCBI taxonomy): Bacteria > Pseudomonadati > Bacteroidota > Sphingobacteriia > Sphingobacteriales > Sphingobacteriaceae > Sphingobacterium > Sphingobacterium sp. NPDC055431. The sequence continues at coordinate 103,171 of NZ_JBSHLH010000003.1, read as the reverse complement.
AAATCATGATGAAAAAGAATGCGACCGACATCGCCTGTTGCTGGGTTTCGGAGATCGTAGAAATCAACAATCCTAAACCTAAAATCGCAATAAGGTAAATGGACAGGTATCCATACAACCAAAACATATTGCCTACTGGCACTAATCCATATATAAATCGGCCGACCACAAATAACCCAACCGTAAAGACAAACATTCCGATGATCCAAAATGGAATCAGCTTACCGAGGATGAATTGATATTTCTTGATTGGGGTTACATTGATCTGTTCAATGGTTCCAACTTCTTTTTCCTTTACGATATTTAGGGCGCACATATACGAACAGACCATGGTCACTAAAGCGACCAGAATCCCTGGTACCATAAACTTATTGTAAATCAGATAGGGATTGAACCAATTGGAAGAGGTGACATCTATCAGTGAATTGGCAGAAACTCCATTTTGATTGACCCATTTGGTCCGGATATCTTCATTGAAATCCATTATGATCCTACTGAGATAGCTTGATCCCAATCCAGCTTTTACTCCGTTGATGGCATTAGCGGCAATAAACAGCTCTGCAGACTTCTCTTTTATCAGATCTTTTTCAAAGTTTGTCGGAATTTCAAGTATTAAATCCGCCTTTTCACTTTCGATCTGCTTCAACGCTTCTTTAAAGGATTGCCCATAATCGGTCAACCTAAAATATCCAGAGGCTGTCATCTTAGCAATCAATTGCTGTGAAGCCGGAGAATGGTCATGGTCTACGATAGAAACATTGATGTTTTTCACCTCGTAATCCGCTGCAAAAGGTAGAATGATCAATTGCATGATAGGTGCAACAAATATCAAAGGGAGCAACGCTTTATTTCTAAAGATCTGCTTAAACTCTTTTCTCAACAAAAACAACAATGATCTCATTCTAACCTTGTTTTAAAATTTTTCAAACTTAATACCAAAAGGATAACTGTCATCCCTATCAAAATCAAGGTTTCCTTCCATATGGCAGCAATCCCAAGACCTTTCAGCATAATGGATTTTACGATGATATAATACCACTTTGATGGAACCAAATTGGATACCAGCTGCAATGGCATGGGCATGTTTTCGATAGGAAACATAAAACCGGTAAACAACAGGATCGGCAACATCATCCCCATCATGGAGATCAGCATTGCTGCCTGTTGGGAGTTCGTCACATTGGAAATCAAAAGCCCTACTGACAAGGCACAGATGATCAACAGCGCACTCTCAGCGACCAACAAAATAAGACTTCCATGAATTGGCATGCCCATGAGCGTCACGGCCATGATCAGGATAACTGCCAAGTTGATCAATGACAACATAAAATATGGCAGTGCCTTAGAAACTATTACCAGAAATGGATTAAAAGGCGAAACCAGCAAGATCTCCATAGTGCCCATTTCTTTTTCCTTCACGATAGAAACAGCTGTCATCAGCACACAGATCAACATAAGCACCAATGCCATAATACCCGGAACAAAGTTCATCGCTCCTTTTAGCTCGGGATTGTAGAGCATCCTCAATTCGGTGTTGATGGAATAAGGCATTTCCTGCCCCTGCATCAGATCCATCTGATAATCCATGATGACAGCATTTGCATAGTTCTGAAGGGTACTGGCCGTATTCGGGTCAGAACCATCCGAGATCACCTGGATTTGGGCTTTTTTCAGGTGCATTAAATCCTCATTAAACTTTGCTGGGAACACCACAGCAAGCTTAATATTTTCCTTTTGAAAGGAGTCCTCAATATCTTTATAGCTCATCAAGGATTTCGTGACTTGGAAATTCCGATTGGCTTCAAACTTTCTCGTTATTTCCTGAGTGGCTATATCTTGGGAATAGTCACAGATTACGATTTTTGCATTCTTAACCTCGTTGGTCAGGGCGAATCCGAACAATACGATCTGCACGATCGGTAATCCAAACAACATCAGTAAAGTCTTTCTATCCCTGAACACATGGTAGAATTCCTTACGAACAAAGGACATAAACTGTTTCATCTAATCTCCCTTCCTTTTAGCGGCGCGAGCCAGTTCATAAAACACGTCATCCATGGTTTCCGCTTTATATGTTCTTTTAAGGTTTAGCGGGCTATCCAAAGCTTTTATCTCTCCATCCACCATCATCGAAATCCGGTTACAGTATTCCGCTTCGTCCATATAGTGGGTAGTGACAAAAATGGTTATCCCACGTGCTGCAGCAGCATATATCAGGTCCCAAAACTGCCTTCGGGTAACGGGATCCACTCCCCCGGTCGGTTCATCCAAGAAAACAATCTTTGGATCGTGGATGACAGCAACGGAGAAGGCCAACTTTTGCTTCCATCCTAAGGGCAAGGAGGCTACCAATTTCTTGGCTTCATTTTCCAGACCTAAGGTCCTTAACAGTTCAGTCCGTTTATCTTTCAGCTGCTTGTAATTGAGGCCATAGATACCTCCGAAAAAATCAATGTTTTCATTAACCGTCAAGTCCTCATAGAGCGAAAACTTCTGGCTCATGTAGCCTATATTTTTCTTGATTTCCTCCGTCTGTTTATAGATATCGAAACCAGCAATATTGGCATTTCCAGAACTTGGTTTTGAAAGACCGCAGAGCATTTTCATGGCGGTGGTTTTGCCTGCACCGTTGGCACCCAAAAAACCAAAGATTTCACCTTTATAGACCTCAAAACTGATGGAGTTGGTCGCAATGAAATCGCCAAATTTCTTAGTGAGCTTATCAGTCTTTATTACAACTTCGTCTGTCATGTTAGTTCATTAGGTTAATGAAACAATCCTCAATATTGGGTTTGATTATCTTGATATCCAATCCCAGATGGTTTTGATTTCCAAGTGATTTCAGCAGCATTTCTTCTGCATGATCGCTATCTTCTTTGAAACTGATATGATGGTACTCACCAAAGGCATTGCAGGTTTTGATATTGGGATTATTTCTGAGATCAACCAATAGTTTGCCCATATTATTAGCTTTGATGGCATACAAAGGATCTGGATACTGCTTTATGATTTCATCTGGAGACTCAACGCTTAGAATCTTGCCATTTTGTATCAAGGCAATACGCTCGCAAAGGGTAGCCTCGTCCATGTATGGGGTTGAAACCAAGATCGTAATCCCTTGATCCTTTAGTCTAGCCAACATGTCCCAAAACTCTTTCCTCGACACCACATCAACTCCTGTTGTCGGTTCATCTAAGAATAAAACCTCGGGCTTATGGATCAGGGCGCAGCACAAGGCTAGTTTTTGTTTCATTCCCCCAGACAATTTGCCTGCCCGTCTATCCTTGAATGGTTCGATCTGCACATAAATATCCTTGATCAGATCATAGTTTTCTTCAACCGTAGTTCCAAAAACTGACGCGAAGAAATTAAGGTTCTCCTCAATGGTTAGGTCTTGGTACAGTGAAAATTTACCGGGCATATAGCCAATTAGCTTCCTGATCTGTTTATAGTCTTTGACAACATCTAAACCTGCTACACTTGCAGTTCCTTCTGTAGGCAACAGAAGGGTAGTCAAAATCCTGAAAATACTTGTCTTTCCTGCTCCGTCCGGACCAATTAGACCAAATAGCTCACCCTTTTTCACAGAAATATCCACATGGTCCACAGCGGTGAGTGCACCTTTATTGTAGGTTTTTACCAGATCAACTACTTGCACCATATCCATATCAGATAAACTTTATTTCAGCATACATGCCAATCTTATATCTTCCATCATTCTTTACCTTGACTTTGATAGCATAGACTTGATTAGCCCTTTCGTCTTTGGTCTGTATAGTCTTCGGAGTAAACTCTGCTTTACTGTTAATCCAAGTGATGATCCCTTCAGTAGTATGGTATCCATCGTTTCCATCATCAGTCAACACCTGAACCTTTTGGTTCAACTTGACATTTGGAAGCTGATTGCCGGTAATATATGCCCTCAATATCATGCTGGACAGGTCGGCAATCTTATACAGTGGTTTTCCCATACCTGCAGATTCGTTCACTTCGGCATATTTAGTCAAGACCGTCCCTTGGACAGGATTCACGATTTTAGATTTCTTTAATTGATCTTCCAATTGATAGATCTGCACTTCCAAAGGCACGACTTCCTTCCCTATACTTTGATTTGAAATCGAAAGGCTGGATTGTTGGGCTTCTAACTGTCTATTGAGCAATTTTATCTGCGCATTGATATCATCTAACTGCTTAGGGGTCGCTGCGTCACCAGCGATCAGGTTTTGGGTCCTAATTCTCTCCCTTTCTAAGTGCTGGATTTGTTCTTTAATGGCAGATAGCTGGACAGGTATATTCGGTTTCCTACTTAATCCAGCACCAACCTGAGCCTCTAATTGGCGCTTCTTTAGATAGGTCTGCACCGTATCTATATAGCCAATTTGTTGCCCCACAGCTAACTGGTCCCCTTCTTCTAGATTAAACTCTTTGATAGTCCCATTCGCCTCAGCAGAAATTATGGTCTCTATTGCCTCAAAACTCCCTGAGGCATCGAAGGTATCTTTATCATTTTTACAGGATCCCAAAGCCAGTATTCCAGTACTTAGGAACAAATATATTTTCAGTCTTTTCATTATGATTAGTTTTCTGCTTTTCCAGATGTTGTTTGTAAGTTATATTGAGCCATTAAGAGTTGAACTTCATGCAAGGCGAGGTTCTGTTTTGCCTGTTCCACCACATTCACCGAAATAAGGTAATCGTTGCTGCTGGCAGTGCCATAATTCAACTGGTTCAATGTAGAATTCTTTACTTGCTCCCGAAGGTCGATTATCTCTTGATCGGTTTTCAGCAATTCTTGAAACTTAGACAGTTCTGTTTTCTGTTGCGAAAGGCTCATTTTTGTATTGAATAGGAAAGTTTCCTCTTGCACCTCCAATATCCGTTGGTTGTTCTTTATGATATTCTTTTCATTTTTCTGGGTATAGAAACTGTTCAGGTTCCAAGCCAAACGCAATCCGGCAATATAAAAGCCTTGCGTTTCGGGATTCAGCATATTCAATGCCGGCTGCCCAACACCACCTTGAACAAATAGGCTAAATTGTGGCAAAGACTTATTATCAATCAATTTATTCTGAACATCAAGAGATTTCCTTTGTAAAGAAAATAAGGTCTGTTCCGGCCTATGGATTTCATTATTCCATTGCAAGGCAGCTGGAGTCTGTAATTTGGTGTCAGGACCTAGCTTTTCTCCAATCATTACACCTAGAACTTCCAGATAAGCTTTCTTGTTGAAATCCAATTCTGTAATTCTTTGCTCAGCTTTCAATTTTTCCGCCTTCAGATTACTAGCAGAACTCCTAAGCGCAACACCATTGGCAACCGCAGTTTCCATTTTTTCAATGCCGCTCTGTAGGTCTTGGACACTCAGATTAATCTGTTCTTTTTGTCTATCCAAAAGCAATACGGCAAAATAAAGGTTATTGATCCTTTCTTTCAGCTTGTACATTTCCACCTCAACTTTTTGGTTTTCGACGGCAGAACTGGCATTTAGGTTTTCCTTTTGGTCCTTGAGATTCAAAAGACCAGTCAAGGATTGAGTCAGCTCAGCATAAACCTTATATTGACTCTTGCTTATGCTTGGGATATCCATATTGGGAAGCTTAATAGGCATCGATGTCACATCAGATTGATGTGTTGCCTGACCGGCCACAGACAACTGTGGCATGACAGCCTTTTGAGCATTATCCAAGGAAAACTCATTCGTCCTTGATATGAGACCTTGTTGCTTGATTAGTGGGTAATTGGAGCGAGCTAAAGTGTAGCAATCCTCCAAACTCAGTTTCCCTATCTCACTTTGCGCAATAGCGAAGCTATTCCCTATTCCCATAAAAAGAATAAAACTTAAAACTTTCGTAAAGATATTTACCTTAATCATATATTTTAATATATTGATTTAAACAATTGACCAATTTATAGACAAAAAAATAGACTATGCTTTAAACATAGCCTGCACCCAAATGGGAATCAACTTCTTACGTTCTTCCATCAAGGCAAAAAATTCATTGTTGTTGAGCCCCGTTCCGTTCATGATCATAGGTTGAGCAATAAAAGGAAACAGGACCATACCCAAAACGTTCATAATAAATTGAATAGGACTAACCTCCTTCAGGGTTCCATTCTTTATTTCCTCATCCAATTGTTGGACAAAGAATGATTCACCTAAGATTTCACGGACAGGAATTTTCTCGAGAATATTATTGACATTGGATCGGATCTCACTCACGATAAATCCAGGAATCTCGGGTTTATTCTTTATCGAATCGATATAATGCTCAGCAATGGCACTGACTTTCTCCAATAAGGTAGACTCATGGTCATTTAATACCAAGACCAAGCCTTTCATAAACTCACCTAGTGTTTCCAGCATAATGAGTTCGAAAAGCTTTTCCTTACTTCTGAAATAATAATTTAAAAGGGATAGGTTGATTCCTGCTTCATCAGCAATATCTCTGGTCCTAGTCGCTGCATATCCTTTCTTATGAAATACAATGCGCGCTGCTTCTTTTATTTTGTCTTCGGTTGATGTATCTAATTCCTTCTCTTCCTTCTTATTCATCTTTTGGCTTTTCACTTGAGATTGCCCAAAGGTAAGAACATTTAAGAGAATTAAACAAATATTTTAATCAAATGACCAAACTTTTTAAAGAAAATGAACTAAACACCCAATGGAAGCTTATTTTTTATGTAAAATCATCCCATGATCAAACCTCAAACTGTCCATATTTTTGAAAACAAACTTCGAATCGATCTCTTCCACATCGCCAAATCCTTCAATCAACCCTTCTGGAACAATTCCAAAAACTGTCTCCCTAACAGAGTTTACCCCTTCTGACATAAAACTATATTCACCCACCAATAAAGAATCCTTGATTACTCCTCGGAATTCTCCATGGTTCTTGTCTTTTTCTTGAAAATTATAGCTTAATGGCCCAATAAGGGAGTCGTTTTGACTTTTCAGATCCAATAAAATCGTATCTCCATTTTCATCAAACACATATTTTCCGGCCAATTCTGAAGCGGTCCATTCATCTGCCACAGCATCATTTTCTTTGTTGTCTTTAGCCTCCTGTCCAGAATTATTACAAGCACTCATACTTAATACCAAAACCGGGACAACAAATAATGACTTAGCAATATTTCTCATGTTTATCTTTTTTTATTGTTATAACGTATAATGATACGTAATGTTTCCGTAAAATCTTGATAAATCTATATTCCAGACCCATTTCCAGTAGATTTATATTTGTAACTTTATATACTATGAATATTCTTACAAAGTCTTTCGAGACGAATTATAATACAGCTCCCTTTTCCCAAATCAAAAACGAAGATTACGTTCCAGCCTTTCAGGAAGCAATAGCTGAAACTAAAGGGGAAATTGAACAGATTGCAACAAACTCTCAAGCAGCAACCTTTGAAAATACGATCGAGGCACTATCCTTCTCTGGAATGCAATTAGATCGGATTTCCAATATATTTTTCAATCTCCATTCTGCAGAAACGAATGATGAATTAGAAAAGATTGCTGTACAGGTAGCTCCCATGTTGGCAGAATTAAGCTCCGACATCACCTTGAACTATGAGTTATTCCTAAAGATCAAGGAGGTATATGATCAAAAAGACAACCTAAATCTTAGCCCTGAACAAGAAACTTTATTGACCAAAAACTATAGAGATTTCGTTCGCAATGGCGCCTTGCTAGCGGACGAAAAGAAAAAAGAACTCAGGGGAATCGACCAGGAAATGTCGGTATTGAAATTAAACTTCGCAGAACATGTATTGGCGGATACCAATGCCTATCAATTACATATCTTGAAAAAAGAGGAGCTTCATGGCCTTCCTGATTCTGTGATCGAGGCAGCACATGAACTCGCAAAAGAAGAAGGCAAAGAAGGCTGGATTTTCACCTTAGACTATCCTAGCTACATCCCATTTATGACCTATGCCAGCAACCGCGAATTGCGAAAAGAATTGGCAATCGCTGCTGGTAAAAAAGGCTTTCAGGACAATGCAAACAACAATGAAGAAATAATCCTAAAAATTGCCAAACTGAGACATCAACGGGCTAAATTATTAGGTTATGATTCCCACGCACACTTCAAATTAGAAGAACGTATGGCTCAAAACCCCAATACCGTTACTTCATTTTTGAATGACCTCCTTGCAAAAGGCAAACCAGCAGCATTAAAGGAATTTGCCGAATTGAGCCAATATGCAAAAGAAAAGGATGGTTTAGACCATTTAGAAAAATGGGATGGCAGTTATTATTCAGAAAAACTGAAACAAGAACGTTTCAATCTGGATGATGAAAAGTTAAGGCCATATTTCAAATTAGACAATGTCTTAAATGGTGTATTTGAAATTGCCCACCGTCTCTATGGCTTGAATTTTAAGGAAATCCAGAATATAGACAAATATCATCCAGAAGTACAGACCTATGAGGTAAGTACAGATGAGGGTGATTTAGTCGCGGTTTTCTATGCAGACTTCTTCCCCCGTAAGGGCAAGAGAAATGGCGCATGGATGACCTCCTACAAATCGCAATATATTAAAGATGATCACAATGAGAGACCTCATGTTTCGATCGTCTGCAACTTTACTCGACCTACTTCAAGTAAGCCCTCTTTGTTAACATTCAACGAGGTTACCACCCTGTTCCATGAATTTGGCCATGCCTTACATGGCATGTTGGCAGACACGACCTATCCTACCCTTTCCGGAACTTCCGTCTTTTGGGATTTCGTCGAACTTCCAAGTCAAATTATGGAAAACTGGTGCTATGAAGAGGAAGCTTTAAAACTTTTTGCCAAGCATTATGAAACTGGCGAAACCATTCCCATGGAATACATCCAAAAAATCAAAGATTCTGCTTCCTTCTTGGAAGGGCTGGCAACGGTCAGACAGTTGAGCTTCGGCCTTTTAGATATGGGTTGGCATGGACAGGACCCAAGTGCTATCAGCAAGGTGAAAGATTTTGAAACTCAACAGTTCGCGGAAACAGCGATCTATCCCGATGTCAAGGAGAATGTCATGTCAACATCTTTCTCCCATATCTTTGATGGCGGTTACTCTTCAGGATATTACTCCTATAAATGGGCAGAGGTCCTGGATGCAGATGCTTTCGATTATTTCCAACAGGAAGGTATCTTCAATCGGGAGGTTGCAAAAAAATTCAAGGACAATATTCTTTCAAAAGGCGGTACGGAACATCCAATGAAACTCTATAAACAGTTCCGTGGAAAAGAACCTTCCGTTGACCCTCTATTGAAACGTGCTGGATTGATCTAATCCATCTCGAACATAAATGAAAAAGGCTTAGATTAAATATCTAAGCCTTTTTGCAATTCTGATTCAAACACAGAATCTATTTTCCAGGTGGACTTATCTTTTGATGCCTTAACAGCCAATTGGTCACATCGCTCGTTTAGCGGATGCCCAGCATGGCCTTTTACCCATACCAACTTGACCTTATGCAGTTTATATACATTCATCAACCGCATCCAAAGGTCTTTATTCTTCTTTCCTTGAAATCCTTTCTGAATCCAGCCATATACCCATTTTTTATCAATGGCATCGATGACATATTTCGAATCCGAAAATACGGTCACTTGCTGATTGAGGTTCTTCAAGGCTTCTAGACCAATGATAACTGCCAATAATTCCATTCGGTTATTGGTCGTTTTCCTAAAGCCTCCAGAAAATTCCTTTTCGATTAGTTTACCTTGAAATTCAGGATTTGCCCCTTGATAAATTGCCCTTAGGATAGTTCCATAACCACCAGGACCAGGATTTCCGCTGGATGCGCCGTCAGTATATAATTCAATCATTGCCGTAAAAATAACGATTTAATTGTAAGTGATGGATTTATATTGTAACTCGCTGTTAGGCAGGCTCCGTAAATATCTTGTATTTTTCCCGCATGAATTGAATCACTCCTGAAGATACAATCACGATCGTCAACCCTATAATACAGCCAATACCCGTCGATAGTGCACGATAGATTGGCGTATAGGCAATCTGTGTATGGTGAGGTTCTATCATTATGATCAATAAGGCCACGATTGCTACCCTTGCCATGTTCAGGATCTTGAATCCCCAACATAGGAAAATGGTCAGCACGATACCTGTCATAATAGAATATACCGACTTTGGCAACAGCCAAACACAGCCCATGGCTACGACCGACCCTACAAAATTCGACTTGAATCGCTCAATTGAAAGCCTTTTCGAATCCTTTTCCTCAGGAGAAATAACTAAAATAATGGATAATAATGCCCAGAAGACCTCAAACTGTTTAAACCTTAGATACAATAAGTATCCAATAACAAAACCAATCAGACACCGGATGATATAAATTAATAGAGGTGAGGTAATGACCCGCTTGACAAACCTCGCTGTATTACTGTTGAGATTCATTGCCGCAAAAATACTGTTTATTAAATTATAATTAAAATTAACCTCATAAGATTGAATGACCCTGACAAACCGATTTGGAAATCAGCCCTTAACAAGGAAACCGTCGATCCTACACACAATAAAAAAGGCACAATTTTGAATTAATTGTGCCTTAGATATTATGCAATATAAATTAGTAATTCTCTCGATTTAATTGTTTTGCGTTCTTAACTTTTTCATCCAGTAGCGCCAATTTAACCACTTCACGCATCTCGCTTACATAATGGAAATTCAAGTCTTTGATATAATCTTCCTTGATCTCCAAAATATCCTTTTGGTTGGACTTACTCAAGATGATATCCTTGATGTTTGCGCGCTTAGCCGCTAATATTTTCTCCTTGATCCCTCCTACTGGCAATACCTTGCCACGAAGAGTGATCTCACCGGTCATGGCCAATTTAGGTTTTACCTTATGTTGGGTAAACAAGGATGCCAAGGCAGTCAACATGGTGATGCCGGCAGATGGTCCATCTTTAGGTGTAGCACCGGCAGGCACGTGAATATTCACATCCCATTGATCAAAGACTTTAAAATCAATTCCAAACTCATCAGCATGAGAGCGTAGGTAGGCCATTGCAATGGCAGCAGATTCTTTCATCACGTCACCTAAGTTACCCGTCAAGCTCAGCTTCCCTTTTCCCGGGCTCAAGCTAGATTCAATAAATAGGATATCACCGCCAACCGAAGTCCAGGCTAAACCAGTTACAACCCCAGCGATATCATTGTTCTCATACAGGTCCTTGTCAAAGATTGGTGGACCTAAGATTTCCTCCACATCCTCTGCCGAAAGGTTATGATCATACGGTTTTTCCATCACGATCCTCGTTGCAATACCGCGTACGATCGAACCGATTTTCTTTTCCAGACCACGGACACCAGATTCACGGGTATATTCTTCAATGATTTTCTCAATCATCTTAGGTTTCAGAGCAATGTCTTTTGCTTGGATACCGTGCATTTCACGCTGCTTAGGCAACAAGTGTTTCTTGGCGATCTCAATCTTCTCCTCAATGGTGTAACCATTGACTTCAATAATCTCCATACGGTCCAAGAGTGCAGGCTGCACACCGCTCAATGAATTGGCAGTGGCTATGAACATCACTTTGGATAGATCATATTCCATTTCCACATAATGATCGTAGAAGTGGGTATTTTGTTCAGGATCCAAAACCTCCAACAAAGCTGAAGAAGGATCACCTTTAAAATCAGAACCTATTTTATCAATCTCATCCAAAACAAACACAGGATTTGAAGCACCTGCTTTTTTCAAGGATTGAATGATACGCCCAGGCATGGCGCCGATATAAGTTTTTCGATGCCCCCTGATTTCCGCTTCATCACGGATACCTCCCAAGGCCATACGGGTATATTTTCTTCCTAAAGCTTTAGCAATAGATTTCCCCAACGAAGTCTTACCAACTCCTGGAGGCCCTACCAAACATAAGATTGGAGCTTTCATATCATTTTTCAGCTTCAAGACAGCCAAATATTCAATGATACGTTGCTTCACTTTTTCCAGACCATAATGGTCTTTGTTCAAAACCTTTTCTGCTCGAGCCAAATCGAAATTGTCCTTGGTAAATTCACCCCATGGCAAATCCAACAACAATTCCAAATAGTTCAACTGCACCGAATAATCAGCAGCAGCGGGATTGATACGGGCCAATTTCTCCAATTCCTTTTGGAAATGTTTGCCCACATCCTCTCTCCATTTTTTCGCTTTTGCCCTTTTCTTCAGTTCTTCGATTTCAAGGTCCGGGGTATTCCCTCCCAATTCCTCCTGAATGGTCTTCAGTTGTTGGCTCAAGAAATAATCGCGTTGTTGCTTATCTAAATCAATCCTCACCTTATTTTGGATTTGATTCTTCAGCTCCAACATCTGGATTTCAGTCGTCAAATGCTCCAACAATTGTTTAGCACGCTTCACAAAATCCTTGATTTCCAATAAGTCCTGTTTCTGCTCCAGCTCCAATGAAAGATTTGAAGAGATAAAGTTCACCAGGAAAGTAGGACTTTCGATATTCTTGATAGCAATTCCTGCCTCACTTGGTAGGTTTGGCGAAAGTTGAATGATCTGCAAAGCCATTTCCTTCACAGAAGAGATCAAAGCCTTGAATTCTTTACTGCTCGTTTTTGGTTTATCCTCCGGAAATTTCTCTACACGAGCGATCAGGTAAGGCTCAGTCTGAACCAATTCCTTTAGTTTCACACGCTGCTTACCCTGAATGATCACCGTTGTGTTACCATCAGGCATCTGAAGGATCTTGATGATATGGGCTACGGTCCCTACTTTGTTCAATTGTTCAAAAGTAGGATCCTCAACCGTCATATCTTTCTGCGATACTACAGCAATAGTGCGATCACCCTTATAGGCATCCTTTACCAATTTAATAGACTTATCTCGACCAACCGTAATAGGGATCACCACACCCGGAAAAAGAACCGTGTTCCTAAGGGGTAGAATCGGGAGTTGATCGGGAATTTCTGCATTCCTCATTTCATCCTCATCCTGTTGAGTCAATAAGGGAAAGAATTCAGTTTCTTCGTTTATGATAGGTAACGTTTGATTAAAATTGAATGAATCAAATTTGTTCATATGTACATGTCCAGCTTGCCGACATCTTGTCAGACGATCAGCTATTTTTTATTTTAAAATTAATGAACTCATATAGTGCAAGCAAAGTGCCAAGTCCGAAATTTGGTACATTTTATGCTATTATTGATTTGTATCTGTTAAATCGTCAGTAATCAGCACATTCTTTGTCACCTTTGTGTATAGATTTCTGCAATATTTAGAAGCAAGTTACAAAATGTGGAAATGTTTATAACTATTGATTGCGGCGTTAAACTATTTAACAGATTTTTACTCTATTAGTAGGAGTATAGAAATTTACAGGGAAAACAACATAAAAATTCAGACATGAAATTAAATAACTTGAATACACAGATGAAGACGATTAAGATTGGGTTAGCTACTGTTGCTTTGGCATTAGCTACAATGGGTGCACAAGCACAAGAAAAACAACACAGCGATCCAAATGTACGTGCTGGTGAAAAAGCATTATTGGACGGTGATTTTAAAACTGCAGCAACTCAATTCGAAAAGGCATTACCTAATGCTGGAAACGAACCTGAAGTTGTGTATTTATTAGGTTACTCTCAATTCCAAAATGGTGATTACAAAAAAGCTATCGCTAATTTCAACAAAGTAATCTCCTTGGATGCCAAAAACACTTCTGCTTACTACTACAAAGCAAAAGCGAACAACAACATGGCAGTAAACAAAGAGTTGAAATTGAGCAACCAAGAACGTGAAGCTTTATTGAAATCTGCTACAGCTGACTATACTAAAGCAATCGCTATCAATGCAAATGACGCAAAATTATATCAAAACCGTGCTATTGCTTACCGCGATCTAGGAATCCTTACAGGTACTAAAGGTGCGGCTAACTACAATAAAGCAACAGCTACTGACGCGTACAACAAAGCTATTACAGACTATGAGAAAGTATTGACTTACGATGCTTCTCGTAAAGACATCCAAACTGAAGTTAAAAAAGCTACAGTTTACCGTGATAACCTTAAATAACAATTGAACAAAAACAGAAAGCCCGCAATTTGCGGGCTTTTCTGTTTTATTTAAATTTCAAGATTAGATCAACTGTTTCTTATAAACAGAAGGGCTAACCCCGGTCGTCTTTTTAAATTGGTTGCTCAAATGAGCGATACTGCTGTATTGCAGTTGTGCCGCTATCTCCGCCAAAGTGGCATCATAGCTCAACAGCTCTTTAACCTTTTCAACCTTTAGGTTGATTAAATATTTTTCGATACTCTCCCCTTGGACTTCGGAAAACGCACTACTCAGATAGGAATATTCCAGATTGAACCTTTCTGATAGATAACTCGACGTTTTGATTGACATTGACTCCTCCGCCTTCAACATCTCTGAGAGCGCTATTTTTATCTCTTCGACTAAAATCTGCTTCCTATCCTTTAATACTTCAAATCCAATCAACTTGAGCTCTTGGTCAAATAGAATACGTTCTGCGTCTGTAAAGGGTCTGCATAAGTTAATGGAACCAATACTCACATCACCAAATGGAACATCCATCCTTTTCAAGATCTGTTCAACTGCCATAACGCAGCGAGGACATACCATATTTTTGATGTGAACTTGCATTGGATAAAGATAAGGATATTTTACCGGACCTAAATTAGCCTCTAGTCCAATGCTATCATTTGAATTTCATATTTACTCGCTTTCATTCAAGAGATTCATAAAGGCAGAGGCCAAATGATCGATCAGATCAGATGCAATCAAACTGGTCTCACCTACCCAATCTTTCGCAAAATCACCTGCAGAACCATGAATATAAACCCCGAGAACAGCTGCATCTAAGGCATTATAACCTTGGGCAAGTAAACTACTGATAATACCGGTCAATACATCACCAGTTCCTCCAGTTGCCATACCAGGATTACCGGTAGAATTGAAATAAACCTCAGCAGCAGGATTCACAATAGCCGTGTTTGCTCCTTTGATGACCAAAATCACTTGGTTTTCACTGCAAAATGCTTTCACTTTATCCAATTTCTCCAAATCATTCTCCCATTCCCCAATCAAGCGTCTTAATTCCTTAGGGTGCGGGGTCAGAATAGTATTAATAGGTAGGTGCTTTAACAGATGTTCATTTTCAGCGATGATGTTTAGGGCATCCGCATCCAAAACCATTTTACTGTCCTCAGCAAGTGATTGCAACCATATTCCAAAACCGCGAACGGTTTCTTCATCCTTTCCCATCCCAATACCAACCCCATATGCAGAAAACTCACCCTGAACTTGGAAGTCAACTAACTTTTCTTCCGATGAATCCAATAAGACCATAGCTTCTGGAAAACCGATCTGCAAAACATTGTAGCCACATTTCGGGATATAAGCAGTTACCAGACCGCAACCAGATTTTAGGGCAGCCTTTGTAGCCATTAAAACTGCTCCCATTTTCCCTAAACTTCCTCCAACAATTGCTACATGCCCAAAGGTACCCTTATGCGAATACCTTGACCTGGAACGCAATAAGATATCAAGCATTCCTACTTCAACATAGCGATTTGATGTACTTTGCTTCAGGATAGAATTCTCATCCAAGCCGATGTCCAGGACTTCGAATTCTCCTACAAAAATGGAATTCTGAGGAAGTAACAGTGCCAATTTAGGAAACTGGAAGGTGTAGACCTTGCTGGCACGGACAATAAGGTCTTCAAATTGACCAACAGCATCCAGCATTAAGCCAGAGGGCATATCAACCGATATTATCCTGCCTTGAAAATCATTCATCTGTTCAATGACTCCTCGCCATTCATCAGAAAGAGTTGCATTCAATCCATACCCAAATAAACAGTCTATTAAAAACCCTTCTATGGGAAGATCGAGGTCATCATCTAAATCGAAATACTGTATGTTGTCCAATTTATCTTGGTTCAACTGATTGTCGGCCGTATAATGATCCGACTTCAATAACCGAACTTCTACATCGTAGCCTGAATCCATCAATTGCCTCGCAATAGCTAATCCATCACCACCATTATTGCCCTTTCCACAAACGATGGCAATGGGCAGTTCCTTGATGACATCAAAATAATCATCCAAGATTGCCGTGCTGACTATGCTAGAAGCACGCTCCATGAGTTCCCAAGAATTGATCCCTTCATTTTGGATGGTTTCCTGGTCTACAATTTTCAACTGATCAGCGTTTAGGATTTTCATAACCGAATAAAATAAGTATAGCTCCTAAATTTAGGAGCTATACGCTTATATAACAACAGATTAATTTAAATGTTTGTGGAAAAAGCCCATCATGGCTTTATAGAATTCTATCTGATTTTCCTCTTTTCCAAACCCATGACCTTCATCATACTTCACCATATAAGGTACATCAACACCCTTTTCACGCAAAGCCTTTACAATTTGATCCGCCTCCGCAATTTTCACCCTCGGGTCATTCGCTCCCTGAACCACAAATAATGGGGCCTTTATTTTATCTACATGGAATATTGGAGAAACTTCTTTAGCAATTTCCGCTTCTTTTGGATCATCAAGATCATACCAAACCTGGTAGAGCATTTCTTTATAAGGTTTCCAATATTCTGGAATGGAATTCATTAAGGTAAAGATATTGGACACCCCGACATAATCAACTCCCGCTTTATATAGATCCGGTGTCTTGGTCAGTCCTCTTAATACGGCATATCCTCCATGCGAACCACCATAGATAGCCACATTATCCTTATCAATCTGGCCCTGATCAATGACGTATTTAATACCATCTTCCACATCATCCATAGCTTTTCTACCAATTTCCTTGAAACCGGCCTTTAAAAAATCCTTACCGTAGCCTCCTGACACCCGGAAGTTGACTTGCAATGTCGCAAATCCATGAGCAGCAAATAATTGTGCTTCCGGATTGAATCCCCAACTATCACGAACTCCTTGTGGCCCTCCATGTGGATTGACGATCAATGGAACTTTCTTTCCATCCAAGGCTTCTTTAGGTAAGGTTAGATAACCGTGCAATGTCAGCCCATCCCTTGATTTAAAAGAAATCGGACGCATCTCAGCCATATCTGCTTCCTTCAATTGCGGCATCAGATCATAAAGTAAAGTGATCTTTTTAGTTCCGGCATCTAAATGGTAGTATTTTCCGTACAGCTTATCGCTCTGCACAACCACTAAATATTGATCCTCCTTATCTGTCTTCCCAACTATGGAATATTCATAATTCGGGAATTCCTTCTGGAACAGGGAATAGATCCCTTTGAAAGTTTCACTCTTGGGTTCAATCTCCACTTTCTCTCCCTCATAACCCACATAGTCCAACTCCCAATTTCTATTCCTGGATAGCCCTAGTATGGTAGCATCATAATCTGGATTGGAATACACTTCCATGATCAACTTTTTCTGACCTAGATCATACAGGACGATCCTAGCCTTGTCCGAATCCAAATTAGTTAACACATAGGCCTCGTCTGGATTTTTAGAGGCATAATTAAACGACAATACTGAAAAAGTATCATACCATTTCGTTGTGCCAAACAATTCAAACTCCGTTTTTCCCTGAGGTTTATAGAAAAATTGGGTATTTACTCCATTTTGCATCTTGGCATAGCCGCGTAAGTTTCCATCTTTATCAAATTCATAACCTACAATAGCATTCTCAGGATCCGTATTGGTAAAAAGCTTTTCCATTTCACCGGTCTGCACATTGACCTTGTACGGTTCAAAAACTTGCTTGTTATCCTTGTTCATTTGGATAATGATTACATCCTTTTGCTCCTTCAGCATATTCAGGATTCCCGCTTGAACGCCTTCAAATGGTGTAAGGTCAATATTCTTCGTACCATCAATATTGACAGCATACAGATGGTAATTCTCATTTCCTCCTTGATCCATAATGTAGACCAAACGTTCATCATTCACCCAGCCCATACCACGGATCAATTCATCTTTCTCTTCTATCGCTCTGACCACTTTACCAGTAGCGACCTCCTTTACCATTACATGGCGTTTGTTGTTGGCGTCTTTTTCGCGATAAGAGATGTATTTTCCATTCGGCGACAAGGCAAAACTAGAGGATTTTGGTTTGGCAAAATAATCTTCTACCTTGTACTTGTAATTACCATTCCCCAGTTCTATCAATTTCGCCAATTCAGCGTCTGTTGAAACTAAACTTGGATCTCCGGGTTTGCTGATCTTGGTCTTAGCCAATTTCAATGGAAATTCCATTCCTGATTGCTTAAATATTCCTTCGAGATATTCCCCTTTAAGTTCTCCTTCATAGGATAAAGCTGGTTGCTCCATCGCCAGATTAAGCTTATTGTTCTCGAACTTTACGGTCGACATGGGCAATCCTGATGCTCCTTGAGCAGGGACATCCATGGTTGCCGCTAAATTTCCGTCTTTGTCACTGATGTGAAAGATTAACTCCATTTTGGCCCCTTGGACCTCAAGTTCTCCCTTCCAATCACCAGCAACCTGAGCTTTAGTACTTATCATACCCAAAAGTACAAACAGCATTGTGAATAATTTTTTCATAATCTAAATTCAATTTGTTAGTGTATAAATTTAACATATTGTTACAATATTTTCGATAAATACCTTATTCTTTTCGCAAAGCTTCTAAAGGAGAACGATTGATGACTGATAAGCTGTTGATCAATCCGATCAGAACAGTCAATCCCACAATCAGCACCAACAACAAAGCGATCATACCAATAGATGGCACAAATACACTTTCAAAAACAAAAATAGCTAATAAATAACTCGCCAGAAGTGAAATTATTATACCCGTTAAGGCAGAAAGCAATCCTAAAAACAGGTACTCACTGATGGTAATGAGATAGATCTGCTTTCTGCTTGCGCCTAATGTACGCAAAAGCACATTTTCGCGAATCCGCTGAAACTTGCTGATCCGCACCGAAGATATCAAAACGATGATTCCTGTCAGGATACTGAAAGCCCCCATAAATTGGATGATAAACCCAATTTTATCTAGAATTTCCTGCAGTACAGTTAAAACAGCATTCATATCGATTACGGAAACATTCGGGAAATTATTGACGATCTTCTGTTGAAATTTACTGGATTCTATTTCTGTAGGCACCTTAGTCATCATCAGATAAAACTGGGGTGCTTGATCGATGCTTCCCTTAGCAAAGACAACCCTAAAATTAGATTGGAAGCGATTCCAATCTACTTGTCTGATGCTACTGACCTTTGCAGGAATGATCAATCCCTGAACATTGAAAGACAACCTATCTCCAATCTTTACCTTGATGTTATCGGCATAATTCTGGTCCAAAGAAACCGAAGCGGTATCCTTATTTCCCACAACCCCTACCCATTTACCAGAAATAATGCTTTCCGTTTTGGTCAAAGAATCGCGATAGGTCGCACGGATTTCCCCGCGAAACGCTCTTGAAGAAACTTCACTGCTGGTATCTGCAACCACATCCTTTAAAGTCACGCCATTGACACTCTGCAATTGCATGGTAACAACAGGTACTGCTTCTAATATGGGATAGCCCTCCTCTTTCGCCATTTTAGAAAGCGATTCATGCTGCGAAGGTTGAATATCAAACATCAGCATATTGGCCTGACTCTGTTCTGAAGAGATTTTCACCCGATTGATCAATAGATCCTGCACCAAAAACATGGTAGAGATCAGAGCCGTTCCCAGACCGATGGATATCATCAAGATCACCGTTTGGTTATTAGGGCGGTAAAGATTGGACAAGCCCTGCCGCCAGAGATAAGGCCATCCCTTCGGAAAGAATTTCCTGATAAGATATGTGAAAGCCTTTGCTACACCGTAAAGCAATAAAAAGGTAATACCTACTCCTGCAACAAAAACTAAAGTCTGTATCCAATCTGCCATTTGAAGCCTGGCAAATCCGGTAATAAAGATCAAGATCAAAAGGTACACCCACCAGCTCATCTTATCCTTAAACATGCTTTCCTCTTTATCTGAAATCCGAATAGAGTTCAGCGGAGAAATATTTCGTACGGCCAATAGTGGCAACAGCGCAAATAAAACTGCTATAACGACACCTAAACCAATGCCTTCTAAGATGGCAAGCCAGGACACACCAGTCGTCAAGCTCACTGGTATGACATCTTGCATGACCACGGGAATTAAATATTGGATCAAGGAGCCTAAAACTGCTCCAATGATACCTCCGATTAGCCCTATACCTGCAAATTGAACCAAAAAGATATAAAAGGCCTGCTTCGCTGTTGTACCCAAACATCTCAACACAGCAACAGAAAGCAGTTTTTCGCGAACATAGATCTGAACGGAACTTGATACGCCAATACAGCCTAGCAACAGGGCCACAAATCCTACCAATTCCATGAAGCTAGCCATGTCGGCAAAAGACCTACCGGTATTTTCTTTTGTAGTCTGTATGGTTGATGCCCTCAACTGCAGCTCCTCAATCTTTTTATCTAATTTTTCAACCTCCTTATCAACAGCAAATCCTTTAGGCAATTTAAAATAATAATGGTATTCAATTCGACTTCCCTGCTGTTGCAGGCCCGAATTCTTCAATTGGGCAATCGGTACAAAAACCGAAGGTGCCATGGCTCCTGCTATAGCAGCCTGTCCAGGCTGGGAAAGCACATTCCCTAAGATTGGATAACTGTTGTTCCCAAGTTGGACGGAATCATTTACCACAGCGTTAAATTGCAACAAAAGTGAATTCTCCACATATACCCCGGCCTTGGTACCAAAATCCCGATAGCTGTCGGAAGGATTAGTTTCCACTTCACCATAAAAAGGATAATGACCTTCAATGGCACGTACTTGCACCAATCTGGAGCCCTCCGCCTTTGGAAAACGGATCATGGACATAAATCTTTCTTCCTTGGCAAAATCCTCACTCATACCCTTAAGGGAATCAATAAATTTCATGGCTTCTGCAGAAGGCTCCCTGCGGCTTTCCAGTTCCAGATCCGCACCGATCAATTCCGCAGCTTGCGAATCAATGTCCTTTCTCAGATTTTCATTAAAGGAATTCATTGCAACCAAGGCCGCTATCCCCAATATAATGGAAGATATAAAGAGGAATAACCGCGATCTATTTTTCCGGCTATCCCGCCATGCCATTAAGAGTATCCAGCGCCAATTCATTGGATCCTTCCTCCCTTAATTGGAATTATCTTTTGTGTTTTGGCCGCTAGGTCCAGATCATGGGTCACGATAACCAAAGTAGTCCCAGATTCTTTATTCAACTGAAACAACATGTCTTCAATGATCGCGCTGGTTTCTGCATCCAGGTTTCCAGTGGGTTCGTCTGCAAATAATATCTTAGGTTTATTGGCAAATGCCCGCGCCAAGGAAACCCGTTGTTGTTCACCACCCGATAGCTGGGAAGGGTAATGGTCTGCACGAGAAGATAGACCTACCTTGTCCAACAGTTCCAAAGCATCCTTTTGTTTATTCTTCATTCCCCGCAATTCCATCGGAACCAATACATTTTCCAATGCTGTAAGCGTAGGCAACAATTGGAAATTTTGGAATACAAAACCAACATGTTCATTTCTTACCTGAGCCAATTTATCCTCGCTCAGCCCGGTTAATTTTATTCCATTTAGGAGGATATCCCCTTCCGAACTTTGGTCCAGACCCGCGCACAAACCTAACAAGGTGGTCTTGCCGCTGCCTGAGGGTCCCACAATAGAAACGGTGGAACCTTCTTCTATTTCAAAATTGATATCATTTAAGACTGGGATTTTATGGTCTCCAATTTGGTAATTCTTGAAGACATGCTGAACTTGTAGGATCATAGTAGATGACATATCTAATAAATTTATATATTATTTTTAATTAAATTAGCCTTATGAATCACATCAAATCTATAATATCAGCCGTTTCCGTTGTTTTTTTACTTGCATCTTGCAATAACTCCAACCCACAGCAGAAATCTCCATCATCTTCTGATAGTACAACGCTCGATACGACCAAAACAGAAAGCAGCAAGCGCATCCTGTTTTTCGGCAATAGTTTGACAGCAGGATTAGGGTTAGATGATCAGTCGGAAGCATTTCCGGCCTTGATACAAGGCAAAATTGACTCTTTGAATTTAGGGTATACCTGTATAAATGCAGGTCTGAGCGGCGAAACTTCAGCCGGTGGAAAAGATAGGGTTGATTGGTTATTGAAAGATAAGATTGATGTATTCGTCCTTGAATTAGGTGCCAATGATGGACTACGTGGGATCTCACCAGATGCCACTTACCAAAACCTAAACGAAATTGTTAACAAAGTCAAAAAAGCATATCCAGATTGCAAGCTTGTTCTTGCAGGGATGATGGTTCCGCCAAGCATGGGTGATCAATATTTCAAGGATTTCGCAGCAATATTCCCGAAACTGGCCAAAGAGCAGAATATGACCTTAGTACCTTTCCTATTGGACAAAGTTGCCGGAATCCAAACCCTGAACCAAGGTGATGGCGTACATCCCACTAAGGAAGGACAACAAATCTTAGCAGAAAACGTCTGGGCGCATTTAAAAGGTATATTATAGGGTATATGGGCAAAGAGCATAAGTTATCCATGATCTTGGCCCATCTTCTAATCCTCGTTGGGTGAGTGGCGTCGAAGGGCATCCTGGGTCAACATAGCCTACAGTTCCTGCACCTTCGGTGCAGAATGACAGCATCTTTTAAAAAAAAGCCTACAGATTCTTCACTGATCGTTCAGAATAGCAGTGTGCTAAAGAAACTTCCTGCGGAACCTTAGATCTTGGTCAATCCGGTGGGTGAGCCTGTCGAACCCCCATCCGAAGCCTGAGTTGCGTCGAAGGGGATCCTGGGTCAACATAGCCTACAGTTCCTGCACCTTCGGTGCAGAATGACAGCATCTTTTAAAAAAAACAGTCTACAGATTCTTCACTGATCGTTCAGAATAGCAGTGCGCTAAAGAAACTTCCTGCGGATCCTTAGATCTTGGTCAATCCACCCATCCTTTCCATCCTGGTTTATTCCCAGATCTTGGTCAATCCCCCCATCCTTCCCATCCTGGTTCAAAAAAAGGATTCCCTTTCGGAAATCCTTAACTAAAAAATTTAAAAAACAACTAAAATTCTTGAATGCAACAACCCTTATTTAAGAAAGACTTGTTGGTGTAATTGGTTGATATCGATATCAGGGAACTGTCTATCAAAATCAATTGACATATCCATCGAATCAATTTGGCCATCGCCATTGGAATCCCAATCCATTGAAACATAATATTTAATGGAATCTCCTTCTTGTACTTCTGGTTTGATCAATGTTAAATGGTCCATTGGGATTTCAAAATCCACGGTAAAGGGCACTTGTGCTGCCTCAAAGTCTACTTCATCTATCATGGTAGCTGATACATCGGCTACATTTGCTGGTACGGCAAATAATTTCACTTTTCCTTTGCTATTCTGAAGGACAGAATCTTGTTGACCTACAAACTCCACGGTCAACAATTGAGGCCCTTTTACGGCTTCACCAGATCCCTTAAGTCCGCAACTGCTCAGGAACAAAGCACAAAGGCCACAAAAAACGATTAATTTTCTCATAACTTAATTATTTTAACGGTTAAATATAGTTTAAATTCTAATAACTCAAAGAAAGTTTTAATAGTTTAACAAAAACCTAACATAAATGTTTTTAGCATAATATTAATAAGGATTTGAAGATGAGGGAGGTAACCTAAAATAAGAGAACCTTGTTTTACCGAAGTAATCTCAAGGTTCTCACAAGGATAATATAATATATAAACGGAACGGAAAAATATCTCTTTTGATTAGCCAAACTGGCCAGTAATGTAATTTGCGGTAACTTCGTTCAGCGGATTTCCAAATATTTGCTGGGTCAAGCCCTCTTCTTTTACCTCTCCTAAATACATAAAGACTGTTTTATCAGCAATACGCTGCGCCTGTTGCATATTATGGGTAACAATAACGATCGTGTATTTCTCTTTCAGGTGCATGATCAGCTCTTCGATTTTCAAGGTACTCACAGGATCCAGAGCCGAACAGGGCTCATCCATCAAAATAACTTCAGGTCTCAGGGCAACCGCACGTGCTATACATAAACGCTGTTGCTGACCACCAGATAAACGGGTAGCAGGCATTTTCAAATCGTTCTTTACCTCTTCCCATAGGAATGCCTCACGCAAAGCCTTTTCAATGATAGCTTTATCATGTGGTAAATTGTTGATCTTTAAGCCATAAGCGATATTCTCATAGATACTCTTCGGAAATGGATTGGCTTTTTGGAAAACCATGCCAATTCGCTTTCTGATTTCCGTAACAGGAACGGATTTGGAATAAAGATCAAGATCCTCCAACTTCAAGGAGCCTGTTATTTTGGCATCTGCTGAAAGGTCATGCATTCTATTGAAAGAACGCAACAACGTACTCTTTCCGCATCCTGAGGGTCCAATCAAGGCTGTAATTTCATTTTCTGCAAACTCCACGTTCACATTATTCAGCACATGCTTGGTACCGAAACTGATGTTTAGATTTTCTGCGGATAACTTAGTTTTCATTTTTTCTGTACTTATAACGAATATAAAATGCGGTCAGGTTTAGTAAGAACACAACAATGATTAATACGAGAGCCGTACCATAAGCGATCGGACGGACTTCATCGATGGATTGATGCTGTGTTGACAACATATATAAGTGATATGGCAAGGCCATAAATTCTTGATTGATAAATGCACTGGTACCATTGATGTAAAATGCGGCACCTGTAAATAGTATGGGAGCTGTTTCTCCGGCTGCCCGTGACAATGTCAGTACAACACCTGTCAAAATCCCTGACATGGCTGATGGAATGATCACATCTTTAATGGTCTCAAATTTTGTTGCTCCAACCGCTAACGCTGCTTCTCGGGTTGAATTCGGGATTCGCATCAGTGCTTCCTCCGTTGTCGTAATGATATACGGTAAGGACAGGAGCCCTAAGGTTAAGCCGGCAGCAATTAATGATGTTCCAAAATGCATGGCCTGTACAAATAATGCCAATCCAAAAAGCCCATAGATTATGGAAGGTACCCCAGAAAGGTTACGGATGGAAGCACGAATGGTCCTGGTCAACCAGCTATCCTCTGCATATTCTTGGAGATAGATGGCACAGGCAACGCCAAATGGAATGGAAAACAATGCCGTAATCAAAGTAAGCAAAACGGTTCCAATGATAGGCGTCAGGATCCCTCCTTTGGTCATTCCATCGGATGGAACTTTAGAAACAAATTCCCAAGAAAGTTGACTAGAACCTTTGGAAACAATTTCCCAAATCACAACCACCAGAAAAAAACACACCAATAAGGTACTGGTCAATAAAGTACCCCACTCAATGATACTTGATAATCTATGTGTTCTACGCTGCATGATATTTTCTGAATCGGTTAATAAAATACTCGCCCAACATATTTGCCGCTAATGTCATGATGAACAATACGGTTGCAATGGCATATAGTGCGAAATAATGTGTTGTTTGATATGGAACTTCACCCATTTCAATAGCGATGGTCGCTGTCATGGTTTTTACGGAGTCAAACATACTTGTCGGTAAGATGGATGCATTTCCGGTCGCCATCAATACGGTCATGGTTTCACCGATTGCACGGCCAACCCCTAGCATCACCGCAGCAATAATACCCGGCGCCGCTGCTGGAATCACAACTTTACAAAGTGTTTGCCATTTAGTCGCCCCTACTCCATAACTTGCTTCCTTATATGTCTTTGGAACAGCATGGATGGCATCTTCAGCGACCGTAATGATTGTTGGCAAAGCCATTACAGCCAACAATATGGCGCCATTCAAGGCATTTAAGCCATTTGAAAGATCAGCTAAGCTCGCAATCCCTGGGCTTACCACCACAATACCTAAGAAACCGATCACCACGGAAGGAATTGCAGCAAGCATTTCAATCGCCGGTTTCAAAAAATTCTTCAACCTCGGACTTGCATATTCTGCAATAAATGCAGCTGTTCCAATCCCTAAGGGAATAGCGATCAACATCGCCCCGAAGGTGACGATCGTGGTACTAATGATTAATGGAAGCATCCCGTATTTAGGATTCTTCCCGGTAGGGTTCCACTCCATCCCTGTAATAAAATCCAAGGGTCTGACATCCAAGAAAAATGAAAAGGAATTGTAAATCAACATGGCTAATATTCCGCCCAGTAAAGCCAGTACCAAAAATCCTGTGGCCTTGAAAACGAATTTGAAAAAAACGTCCAAGGATAATCTTGCTCTATATTTCATTTTTTTGATTTTCTAAGATATAATAACCATGGTCTTCAATTAATATTCTTCCCGCAGGGCTGCGTTCGAAATTGATAAATGGGCGAACCTTTTCCCAAGATTTTGCCAGGATAAATTGGTACAGCGGTCTTTGGAAGAAGTATGTACCATTATTGATCGCATCCTGATCCAATGGTGAAATTGAATGGCTGGTTTTATCCTTTTTGATCTTTAGTATTTTTATGCCTTGCGCTTCTTGCGGATCTGGAGAAACATAACCCGCTCCTACATAACCAATCCCAGTCTTATCCGCCTTGACGCCCTCGATAATCTGGGCATTCCCAGTCATCTCCTTTGCCGTGTTGGCAAATTCAATCTTCAGTTTCTTTTTTACAAAGGAATGCGTACCAGAGCTGCTCTGACGACCATAAATGTTGACCGGAGAATTGATTGCATTAACCTCCGACCAATTTTTAATGCTTCCATCCATAATTTTCGCCAAGGTTTCTACATCAATGGAATCAATTGGCAAATCCTTATGAACAATAAAGGCTGTTGCATCCTCGGCAAAAACAACCGTTTTGATATCGATGTTCTTATCTTGGAATTGCTGAACCTCCTCCTCGGAAAGTGGCCTCGAGGAATTGGCAATGTCTGCCTGTCCATTCATCAAAGAAGTGATCCCTAATCCCGATCCACCACCAGAAATGGCAATGCTGAAAGTCGGGTCCAACTTGGTGAATTTCTCAGCCAAATTGACCGCCAAATTTACTTCCGTATCAGACCCCTTCATCTTGATGGAATTGGAATTATTACTACATGAATAGAAAAACGTAGTACCTAACAAAGTTAGGATTGGAAAAAAGCGAATTATACTATTTCTCATCCCCACAAAAATGAAGATTAAGAATTAACAAATTATTAAGCCAATATTAACGAATATGCATATTGATGTTTTTGTGTAAAGGAATTGTAAAATATACATTAAGACAAGGCTTCAGTACGCAGTGTAATGTTAAATATTTATTCAATTACTTTCTATTTTTTATTAATTAGAAAAATTAAACAAGAACCCTAGCGTTCATACAAGGCCTACATGGTTAATATTTTTTGTCGGATTAAAGCCTTAGTTTTTTAATAATATTTAATATTTTGCATTAAAATACTAACCAAATTAATGAGCCACGGAAAACTACGTGAAGAAAAAAACTGCTTAAACTGCGGTCACTTCGTCGAGGAAAGGTTCTGCCCCCATTGCGGACAGGAAAACACGGAAAACAGACAGCCTTTTCATTATCTCTTTACCCACTTTTTTGAAGACTTCACCCACTATGATGGTCAGTTCTGGAAAACCATGAAGTATCTTTTGTTCTTTCCAGGAAAGCTGACCAAAATCTACCTTTCCGGTAAAAGGCAAGGATATGTGCCCCCTGTCAAACTGTATATCTTCATTTCCTTTGTAACCTTCTTTATTGCGTCTTTCGTAGGCACTAACAATCATGCTGACAATTCAGGAAATGTTTCCCTGGATTCCTTGCAAAAGGAAATCCTACGGAAGGAACTAAATCAGGATCTTTTGGCCAATGGAAGCATTGGGGTTTTAGATTCTGCGGAATTAAATTCAAAAATAGACCAAGTATTTAATCTGGATAGCTTACAGCATGAAGATGATGCCGATTTAAGCAACACAAAGCTGTTCAGTTTTAATTCCTTAGCTGAATACGACTCCATCTCCCAAGTAAATCCATCCATAATCAGAAAGATTTTCAGGCCTTATGTGAATAAATATTTTGAACTGAAGGACCATCAGGTTCCATTGAATGATATAGTACAGAGCTTTGTGACTGTTTTTATGCATACCTTCCCGAAAGCCTTATTCTTCTACCTGCCAATATTTGCAATGATCCTGTACCTCTTCCATGACAAGAAAAAATGGTGGTATTACGACCATGGCGTATTTACCCTACATTATTTTTCTTTCTTGCTCATGATCGCTACCTTATTCCTGATCATGAACCTGATTGAACCGAGCCTTCACGCCTATGCCTGGTTCAACCATCTTTCCACATGGATTTACGGCATTGCCATGATATATGCAGGCCTGTATTTCTTTATCGCACATCACCGTTTCTATGCGACTAGGAAAAGAAGGAGTATTCTGATAGGAATATTAGTATTCATTGTCAATTCATTTGCTTTTTCAATCCTATTGATGATCTTGGTAAGCATTTCTCTGCTGCTGATCCATTAATCCAAAATACGATCTTTAACAAAAACCGCCCACAGAATTTCTGGGGCGGTTTTTTAATATTAACTTGTTGGTTGTATGCTTATTTATTTAAGATTGACTTCAAACTGCAAATGTTTGTCACTTCTGATATAAGTGGAAATAATTTCATAGGACAGTCTGGATTGGCCATCTTCGGCAGTCAAGATTTGAGTGGATTCTGGATAAAGGACCAATCGCTTTGTTCCCTTTCCTTCTTTTAGTTCCAATTCAAAGTATAGGTCACTATTGTTCTTGATTTCATAATATCTGGTCTTCACTTTTGTTTTGCCATTGATTTTTTCATGATAGGATGCTGAGACCGAAACACAGGCATTCACTAATTCCCTAACATGTTCTTCCTTTCCAAAAAGATAGTTACTTGACCAAACTACGGTACGCCCTGCTTCCAAAGCTTCACGTATTCCAGCTGCTGAACGGTCTTTTGACATGACCAATGTCATAGTTCTATGAACCCCTGGTTTTTCCATATCATAATCATGGGCAATCAGGTTATGGATATCTGTATTTCCAATAATGGTCAGATTTCGGTCCAATGCCCAGTCAAACGCTTTTTTATGGAATCCAAGTCCATTAACCACTTCGATGCCATGCAGCTTTTTCTCTTGGTACATCTTTTCCACAAAATCGATCCATTCATAAGAGCCAGGTATGTTATTTACCTGCCAACCAGGATGGTTCCAGAAGATAAAGGCTTTCTGGGCATAAACCTTATCGATCGCTTCTTGGTCCAGGCTTGCATTATTATCGGAAACTAAGGTATTGGCATCTTGAATAAATAGCGCATTGAAATGGCCTGGAGGAGTTTGACGGGTAATTTCAGTACCTTTCACCAAAAGGATATTGTTTTCTTTTGCTAGTTCTACGGCTAAATCATGGGAACGGTTATGGTCTACCTTCACATCCGCACTGTGCGGGTTATATTCCATGTGTTCGGTATATGAAATAGCGTCCAATCCTTCACGCCAAGCTTCCTGAACACGGACATTAGGCCAAACATGACCATCGGTAAAGACCGTATGCATATGAAAATCACATTTCAAAACCTGGAAACCATTGACATTGGGAATATTTAAGTTCTTGCGTTTGACTGGATATGCAAACTCCGATAATTCCATAATGCCGTTATCAGTTTGGCCTTGTGTAACAACTACTGAAAGAAGCAATGCTCCCAAAAGAGTAGATTTGATTTTCATAGTTTAATCAGCTTAAGTTATGGTCACGAAAATAGCAAAGCTTTATTAAGTGAATATTAACATTGTGTTGTCGATTAATTAAGAAAATAAAAGTGTTTTACATTTTTTTCTATCACTTTTTTAAGGAAATTTGAATGAGCCGACCTGCATTTCGTTTGAGAATTCTTGTTGGGTTTTGGATTGACCTTATTCGAGACACATTCCGAATTTTCCGAATATGTCTCGAATGAGACCAAAAGAATGTTCGAAAAATATCCATCATAATTTGTAGAATTTTAGTGGGATTAAAGGGATGGATTGGTTGAACCAGGATTAAAAGGATAAGAGGATAGACCAAGAACTGGGAAGGAACCAGGATGAAAAGGATGAGAGGATGAAACAAGATTAAAGCACCAAAAGAAAATTTCTTTAGCACACTGCTATTCTGAACGATCAGTGAGGAATCTATTTACTGTTTTTGAAGATCATGTCATCCTGCACCTTCGGTACAGGAACTGTTAGCTATATTGAACCAGGATGAAAGGGATGAAAGGATAGACCAAGATCTGGGAAACAATGGCGTACAATTCTTCAATCTTCGATTGAAGATGACAGGCTGTTTGGGAGGACCACCGTACAGATTCCTCACTATTCGTTCAGAATTGGAAGTTAGCTAGTATTCTTTTAGAATTGTAAATCTTGGCCTATCCTCCAATCCTTTCCATCCTGATTCAAAAAAAGCAACCCAGAAAGGGTTGCTTTTTTTATTATCTGCTAAGATCTTTAAGGCTTGATCACTGTCCAGCCCTCATTATTTAAGATCACGAGTTCTCCATTGCCACTTGGGGTGTATCCAATAAAGTCAAAGAGTTCGTCCTTTTTATACCCTCTTTCTTCAAGAGAATTCAGGCATTGAACCACCCGTACTCCTTTTTCAATAAGTCCCAAGAGCTGTTCTTCGTATTGATTGTCTTTGCGCATTACTTCCGTACCTCCGGAAAAGGTCACCAGTTCGACTTCCAGTTTGCCACTTAAACGTGGATCTTTGAGAAGGTTATTGATGTTTCTGAACGCTTTCTTTACGATATCAGGATTATCGGTATCCAATTGATACACGGCTTTATATTGCTCTTTTTGAGTATCTGCACCTGTATATTGTTGATTTTTTGCGATCAGTTCTTCACGTGATTGCGCGAAGGCATCATCTGCATGTAATCCAGCGAGTAGCACCATAATTATTATGTATTTCATTGATATTATCTTTCGTTTTCTTTTGTAAGGTCGATTAATCCTTGTTTAAGTTTCTCGGACTTGAAATCCATCATACCGACCTGCTTGCCGATAATGTCTCCATTTTTGGCTAGGATTACAGTCATTGGAATGGAATTGGACATTAACTCCTCTGGGAGTTCCGACCCAACGGTGTACAAGGGCAAGGTATATTTGTTCTTGGCCATAAATTTGGCCGCCTTATCAATATCCTGATCTACTTCAATGGCCATAAAGACGATATCCTTTTCAGATTTCAATTCCTCATGCAATTTTTGCAGGGAAGGCATTTCTGCAATGCATGGCGGACACCATGTTGCCCAGAAGTTCATGACAACAACCTTTCCCTTAAGATCGCTCAATGCAACAGTTTCACCGTTGATATTGGTAAAACTTGCTTTCAGGTCATTTTGTTTGCCGACCATTTTCGCTTCTTGGACTTCTTCTGTGTTATCAACTTGAACCGTTGAATCAGCAGAACCTTCCTTTTTAGTCCCGGAACTACATCCAACTGCCAATAGAGCCAACATAGAGATTCCCAAAATCATTTGCTTCGTTTTCATATTTAAATTTGCTTAGATTATTTTATTATTTGAACTATTTGTCCAGAATTAATTTCTTCTGAACCCTTTTCAATGATCTGATCTGTTGGTTTTAGATCACCAAACACTTCCATCATCTTATCTTGAGCTTGACCTAAAACCACAGGAACGCGTTCTACCTTGTTTCCATCAGCAAGTTTAAGGACAAATATTCCTGACTGGGAATTCACCACAGAAGATTGGGGTACAAATACCGTAGGTCTTTTTCGCTTAAGGTTTAATTGGACATCCGTATAATCACCGCCATTCAAGGCCCTGCTCTTATTCGGCACATCAAATTCTAAGGCCAAGGACCTAGAAACAGGATCTATTACCAAAGCATTCCTTTTCAACTGGGCAGTAAATACCGTATCAGGTTTGCTCAGCACCTTGAATCTTGCCACGGTACTGTCTGAGATAGACTGCGCATGTAATTCAGGCACGACCACCTTTAACTTTAAATTATTGTTATCTACCAATTTAAAGAATGGCATTCCCGTATCGCCCATCAATGCACCTACGGAAAAGTTCCTTTGGGTAATCACACCGGAGAATGGAGCCCTTACGACCAAATACTCACGCATTTGGTTTGATTTCTTGTAAGAGAAGTTACTCTCTTCCAATGCGGCGCTATCCCTCAACATCGAACCATAGGCTTGCTCGTATTCAAGGTCTGAAACAGCGCCTGAACTTTGGTTCTTTACCTTTTTCAAGCGATCGAACCGGCTTTTGCTGACTTCGAAATTTGCACTCAATTGCTGGGATTTAGCTCGGTCCGCTGTGGATTGGATATCCATTTCAGGAGCTTCCAAAACCGCAAGGATCTGACCTTTGCTCACTTGATCGCCCACATCAACATTGATCTTTCGGACAAAGCCTTTGATCTTTGCAAAGACATCCACCGATTCATAGGGATGCAATTCAGCTGGCAACTTCAAGCTGTACGAAGGTTGTTGTTCGATGGGTTGGGTAACCTTAACCGAAACCGTATTATTGGATGGACCCTCCTTTTTAGTATCTGCCTCTTTGCTGTTTGCCTGGCAACCAGCTAATAATAAGACAAGTCCGAATATGCTAAGTTTTTTCATGGTTTATTTCTCTAAATAAAATTTACTGTTTGAATCATCAGGATCCAATGAAGGTGATCCATAAGATGCTTTGTTCATGATAAGACTGAAAATCAATGGAATAATCAATAAGATAGTTAAGGTAGAGCTAAGCAGCCCACCAATAACAGCTTGACCTAATGGAGCAACCTGTTCACCACCATCTCCCATTCCCAATGCCATTGGCGTCATTCCCGCAAGCATGGCCAGGGCGGTCATCAGAATAGGACGGAACCTAGATTTGGCAGCTAATAATGCAGATCGAGAAGCTGTTAGATTCAGTTTCTTTCTATACCATTCTGCTTGATTGATCAACAAGACCGCATTGGAAACCGACACACCGATGGACATAATGATACCCATATAGGATTGTAGGTTCAAGGTACTTCCAGAGATCCAGATCATAATGGAAGACCCGGCAATCACTGCAGGAACTACAGAAAGGATAACCAGACTTACACGAACAGATTGGTAATAAGCCGACATCATAAAGAAGATGACGACAATGGCAATGGATAGTCCTGAAAGTAATCCAGCCAAGGTGTCCTCTAATAAAGTTAGGTTACCTTCTTTCCAGATTCGGGTACCGCGTGGAGCCTCTCCTACCTTTTCCAAGGATTCATTGACCGCTTTGTTGGCAGCACCAAGGTCTTTTTCATGGATGTCTGCAATAATGCTCACATACCTATTTGGTCCTCTACGGTTTACCTGTGCGGGAACCTCATTGGCGGTAATAGTTGCAATATCTTCCAATAAAGGCGTTGATGAGCCAGCTTTAACCGGAATAGACCTCAAATCTTGAAGCGTCTGGATCATATTTTCAGGTACCTGAACCTGCACTTGGAAAACCAAACCTGATTTAGGATCCACCCATAGGTTCTTATCCGTAAATCGGGTCGATGAAGTTGTTGCAGCCAAGTTTCGGGAAACTTCCTGAACCGTTAGACCAAATTCCGCTAACCTTCTGCGATCAATCTTGATATCAATGGTTGGATAATGTAAGGGTTCGGCTAGCTGCACATCCTTTAAGAAAGGATAGTTTGCCAATTCCTTTTTAATTTTTTCGGCAAAAGCTTCGGCGTTCTTCAATTGCGCAGAGCTTACTTTCACCTCCACCGGAGTCATGGACCCCTGTCCAATAATTTTTTCCATCAGTTCGATCGGTTCGAAATTTATCCTTGCTTCTGGATATTTCTCCTTGACATGGTTCCGAACAAACTCCTTGAACTGATCTGTTTTCATCCCTAATTTCTTCTTGTCCAAGGAGAATTGCATGACAGCCTCTCCAGTTGAACTCGTAAACAAGAAAATAGGGTTGATTGGATTTGCTGATGGATGCATACCGACAAAAGAAGATGAAATCTTCAGACTGTTTTCAGGCAACTCGGCAACTATACTTTTGGTCATCGATTTTACCGCCTCTTCCGTACGCTCCAATCTGGTACCATCAGGCATGCGCAGCCTGACTTGAAAGTCACCGCCTTCTGATTTGGGCATGATATCCGTACCTAAGATATTCACGGCTCCAAAAACTAACAACAGAGCTACCGCAACATATAGAACGGAAATCAATTTTGATTTCGCAAAATACGAGCGCAATCTATATACGTATTTCACCCCTACTTTGTCCACAAAAGAACGTTTATATTTCCCAGCATGATGCTTCTTGGTCTTCATGATCCAATTGGCCATGATGGGCACGAAGGTTTGGGAAGATATAAAAGAAGCGATCATGGCAAAGGCTACGGCCATGGACAATGGCATAAACATATCTCGCGGTATCCCTTCCATCATAAATGCTGGGGTCAGTACTGCCAAAATACTGAGTAGGATCAGCAATTTTGGAGCTGATATTTCTAACAGAGCATCCAGAATGGCCCGTGATTTTTTCTTCCCTAGCTCCATGTGCTGATGGATATTCTCAATGGTCACCGTGGCCTCGTCGACGAGAATACCGATAGAAAGTGCCAATCCCGAAAGGGTCATGATATTGATACTCTGCCCCATCATATGCAGGGTAATCACAGCAGTAATAATGGCAATCGGAATCGTCAGGATTACAATAAGGGCACCCCTTGGATCTCGAAGGAAGAGAAATACCATCAAGCCCGTCAATAAGGCTCCCAAAGCACCTTCAAAAATCAAATTGGAAAGTGACCGGGAGATATAAACAGATTGGTCGAAGGCATAGGTAATCTTCACCCCTTCAGGAAGAAGGCTTTCCAACATGGGCAAAGCTTTCTTCAGGTTATCTACCGCATCTAAAGTGGATGCATCGGGCTTTTTGATAATCGGTAGGTATACCGATCGTTTTCCATTGATGATGGCATAACCTACGGTTTGATCCGCCGCATCCATGACGGTTGCCACGTCTCCGATCAATATGGTTCGTCCATTCAAAGATTTAATAGGCGTCTGTAAAAACTCATCCACTCCATTGGAAATAGAATTAATAGGCGCCATCAGGTTCTTATCGCCGATCCGTACATTTCCTGCGGGTGAAGGCATGGAGTTTTTAGTGACAGCAAGGGTCACTTCCTCTGGACTCAAGCCATGGGCTTTCATCTTCTGGGGATCAATATTGACCACCAAGCTTCGCATATTACCACCGAAAGGTGCAGGAGCCGTTATCCCCGGGATATTCACGAACATTGGCCGTACTTTCGTAACTGCCATGGTCTGAAGTTCGGTGACCGAATGTTGATCTGAGTCGAATACCAATTGACCAACCGGCAGTGAACTACCATCGAAGCGTACAACCATGGGAGGTACCGCTCCGGAAGGCAGGAAACCCATTGCCCTAGAAACCTGCATACTGATTTCTGCAGATGCCTGGGACATATCCGTTCCGGGATAGAAGGTCAATTTCATTAAGGAAAGACCCTGTACACTTTTGAAATCCAGCTCTTTGACACCGTTTACAAAGAGTAGTACTTTCTGGAATTCATTGGCCATAAAGCCATCCATATAGGCCGGTGAAAGTCCACCGTAAGGCATGGCAATGTACATGGCTGGAGATTCGATCTCCGGAAATATATCGACTTTAATCTTTTTGATAACCGGCCATGAAAAATAGGCAATCGCGAAGATGACCATGATGATGGCGATCGGTTTTCTTAAAGCAAAACGTATTAAATTCATAGTATTCTTTAAAAGTGAGTAAACAACTGACTGAAATCCGCTTGTTGATAGCTTTTATTGACCATCAGGTTCCAGTAATTCAAATAAGCCGTCAGGTTCTGTCTTTCTGTCTGAAGCAGGATTTCCTGAACTTGCAAGAGCTCCGAAAGGTTTATTAATCCACCTTCATAGCGTGCCTTATAGAGCTGATAGGCATCTTCTGCCTGTTGTCTACTGATATTTGATTCTTCAATGCCCTCAGCAGCCGCTGATATTTCGGCATTCAGCTGATTGAGGTTGCTGCTTATTTCATTCTGTAGCAGTTCCTGTTCATATAGATTGTTCTGAAGTTTTATGTTGAATTGCTTCTTATCCGATTTGGATCTAAACATATCCTGAAGATTCCAGGTTACACCAACACCTACAAAATAATTATTGGCAAAATCATTATAGATTTCACTGTAGTTGGCATTCACATATCCATTGGCTGTAATACCTGAGCTCCTATTGGCCAATCCTCCCAATAACATCACTCGAGGAAAAAGTTCTTTTCCCTGTTTTTTTTCCAAGAGGGTCAATGATTCCTCTTCTTTCTTTTTCATCATCAGCAATGGATGTTCAACCGCATTGGTTTGTTGACTCCCTATTACCTGTAAAAAAGCTTCCGGACTGGAATTTCCGACACTTACTACCTCTTCGTTGGTAAATTCTTTCAACAAGATCTTGGCGCCATTTAATTTCCCTTGGATTTGAAGCAAGTTACTTTCTACATTCTTTAGCGATGAGGTAGCCAATAAGGTATCTGCTCCAGGAACAATTCCTGCACGCGCAAGGCCTTTGGTAATCTCCAAAATAGACTGATAGCGTTCGCTATGTTTTTTGTACCAATCATCCATTACCTGGAAAAACAGGAATTCGATATAGCGTCTGCTCAACTTTTGTTGGACGTTGTAAGAGAAATCCTGTTCTTTCAGTTTGGAATAGTCAACCTTGGTACTGGATATGTCCTTGTCAAGCGCTTTTCTTCCGAAGTTGATCAAATCCCAGTTCATACTACCGGAAAGGAAATGATTAAAGGTGGCGGAAGCTCCATCCAATTGATTAGGACCGGAAATATTCATAATTCCGGGTAGCGGAAGAAAAGCACCTGAAGTCCCTTCTACGGAGCTAAACCCTTGTTGGAATTGCGCTTGAACTTGCGGTTTGTATTTTATCTGTTGGGCAATACTATCCTGTTTTGCCAATAGGATCTGTTGTTTCTGAACTTCAAATCCTTTGTAATAATTCCTTGTTTTGTCCCAGAGATCTTGCAGGTTTTGGGCATGGCTATCCATGGCAAAAAACATCCCCAGCAGGATCAATAGGCTATTTAATTTTAAACCCATATTAAATATTAAAATTTGAATTGATTGAATGGCTTGGCCATGCCACTGCACAGAAAATTTAGGAAAGGACAAGACAGTCCATTTCCAGGCCAACATACATTTGTCAGAATGACAAACAGATGTCAGGATAGCAATTCTATAAGTTTAATCGACGGAATTGAAGGAATAGGTCATTGGAATTTGTCTTTTGGGAATTCCAATGGTAGTTTTTTACTTCTTTCCTAGGCAGGAAAGAAAAAAGGATTAAGGCAAGGCTAAACAAAGCAAATACAGCGGGCTGTACTTGAAAATCTTTAACCACGAGATCATGAGCTTTGATTTGCTCATTCGCAACGCTACAATCTACCGTTTCGTAGTCAATCCAAGAATCAGGCTTTGCTGATTTGTTGCTTCTGCTTTCAGTTTTGGTATCCTGATACAGATTTTGCTTGATTGATGCCTTAATCGGACAGGAGGTTAATACAAACAGCAATACTATCCCTAATACCTTAGCGATAAGGGGGAATTGCTGATTGAACCCGATTGTTGTGTTAAGCATAGGTGCAAAGTTATGGCTTCTGGGAGGAAATAAAAAATATTTTAAAAAAGTTACTAAGGTTTGACCTAGATGTTCGTTTTAGCTCCAACGACCATTATAAACAAAATGAAAACTTCCAGAGAAGTAGCTGCATTAATCAAAAAATACATTGAGGGGAATATCAGTTCGCTTGAGAGTGTCCGATTAGACCAATGGATAAAGGAAAAGCCAGAACATGAAGCATTCTTCAAAAAACTATTGACCGATGATGAATTGTTTGAGGATGCTTTGGTATGGGTAAACCTAAACCAATCAGACCATGCAGAATGGCTGGAAGACATGAAGTCCGATACCTTACAAAAAATCAGGAATGCCGAAGCAAAACCTATCCGTTATAAGAAACGGACCTGGTTGTATTATGCTGCCGCCATTGTCCTGATGCTGGGAATAGGATATTCTTTTTATCATTATCGTACGCCTGATTTTACAGAAATCGATGCAGAACTATCGTCCGTATTACCAGGTTCCAATAAAGCAGAATTAAAGTTATCTGATGGAAGGACGATAAACCTACGAAGTGACAAAGATGGGATAGTAATAGACCAGGATTTGGAATATTCTGATGGCACCCCACTCCTTGCTGTAGATAAAAAAGACCTCAGCAAGATCATGGCGACGATCAATGTTCCTAAAGGAGGTAAATATCAGATTGTATTGCCAGATGGCAGCAAGGTATGGTTAAACTCCATGTCCAAATTGGAATATCCTTTGGCATTTGAGCCAAATCGAAGGACGGTAAAACTTGAAGGTGAAGGTTATTTTGAAGTTGCGAAGCTGAACAAGAACAACAAAAGAGTCCCCTTTGAGGTAATCAGTAGTGCGCAGACCATTGAAGTAACGGGAACACAATTCAATGTTTCGGCATACCCAGATGAGGCCCAAACCATTTCTACCTTGGTAGAAGGTTCCATCAATATCCATTCCGCCTCTGGCAAAGTAAGCCTGACGCCCAATCAACAAGCGATCAATACAGCAAGTGGTCTAAGCAAAAGAACGGTGGATGTTGAGAGCTTTATTGCCTGGAAGAACAATAAATTCATGTTCTATGAAACGGAGTTGAGGGATGTGATGAAAGGCTTGAGCCGCTGGTATGACATACAGGTGGAGTACCAAGGAAATATCCCTGCTACCTATTTCTATGGAGAAATCGGTCGGGACAAAAACTTGGCTGAGGTCATTCGCTTGATTGAGAAGAGTGGCGTGAAATTCAAATTGAAACAAAAAGGAAGTACTTATAAACTAATCATCATTTAATAAACTAAACAAATTATGAAAAGAAACCATTACACAATTCCCATTTAGGGTGATCATCATAAAAAACCGAACATGGTCTCTC
This sequence comes from Sphingobacterium sp. NPDC055431, assembly GCF_053644255.1. NCBI lineage: Bacteria > Pseudomonadati > Bacteroidota > Sphingobacteriia > Sphingobacteriales > Sphingobacteriaceae > Sphingobacterium > Sphingobacterium sp. NPDC055431. The sequence goes on along the minus strand of NZ_JBSHLH010000003.1, from coordinate 64,096 downwards.
ACACCAATGTTCGGCTATAAATGAGGATCTCAAGAATACAGTAAACTGATAGTAAACCTTAATCATTTAAAATCCTAATTGTACAAAAATATGATTTTTATACAACAATTTGATTATGGCAGTAGGTCTGCCATACCTAAATTAAAACACTGGGTATTGACCATGAAATTAACCTTTTTATTGACTGTCCTAAGTGTAGTTCAAGTATATGCGAGCAGCTATGCACAGCATGTCAGCATAAAAGCAAAGAACTCACCATTGGTTCAAGTAATGCAATCCATTCAGAAACAGAGTGGCATTCCATTTTTCTTGAACGGCAAAGACATTGCAAATACCAAGATCAATGCAGACATCAAGGATGAAAAACTTGAAACGGCCTTGACGAATCTATTTACCGGGAAACCTATTTCCTGGGAATTGGTTGATGGCACGATCATCCTACGTCGATCAGAAAAACCAACCTTAGGAAACCAAGTTTCTACGGCAGAAAACAGATCCGCCCAACAGAGACGCATCAGCGGAAAGGTAAGCGATGAGTCTGGAAATGCTATTCAAGGTGCCTCCGTAGTCGTAAAAGGCAGCAACAACGGCACATCGACGGATGCAAACGGAAACTTCTCCTTAGAGGTTAATGGTAACAATATAACCTTGATCGTGAGCTACATAGGTTTCTTGAAATCAGAAGTTAGTATTGGCAATCAACAGAACATCAATATCATCCTAAAAGAAGAATTAGGTGACTTAGATGAGATTGTGGTTGTTGGATATGGTACCCAAAAGAAGAAATTGACTACAGGAGCAACCATTGAGGTAAAAGGAGAAGATCTTGAGAAATTAAGCACCCCAAGTATCTTGGAGGCCCTACAAAGTCAATCTCCGGGAGTGCAGATTACCCAAAGTTCAGGGATGCCGGGTGAAAGCTTCAAAGTAACGATCCGCGGTCTAGGAACCATTGGTAACTCAAGCCCTTTATATGTCATTGACGGAATTGCCGGTGGAGACATCAATATGCTGAACCCTTCGGATATTGAGCGTATCGACGTATTAAAAGACGCTGCCTCTGCAGCCATTTATGGAGCAAGAGCTGCAAATGGGGTTGTTTTGGTCACTACCAAGCAAGGTAAGGATGGAAAAATGTCCTTGCATATTGATAACTATTTAGGTTTCCAAAATGCCTATAAACTGCCTTCCCTATTAACAGCAAAAGAATATATGACGATCCAAGATGAACGTCGCTTTAATGAGGGTGGAGCTCCTTATGACTGGGCAAACCTTATTCCTAAACAATATCAACAAATTCAAGATGGAACCTGGAATGGCACCAACTGGATGAAAGAGATCCATAATGACAATGCTATTTTACAGAATACATCCTTAAACCTCATGGGAGGAAATGAACAGTCAAAATTCTCTATGGGATATTCCATAACCAATCGTGAAGGGATCATTGGAAAACCAGTTCAACCTGATTTCCAAAGACATACCGTTCGGATTAATTCAGACCATATCCTATTGAAAAATGATGAATTCAATATCATCAAAATTGGAGAGAACATTAATTACGGTTACAACAACCGCTCAGGAATCGGTATTGGTAACATCTATTGGAATGACGTTCATAACATGCTTGTAGGCAATCCATTATTGCCTGCATTCAATGAAAATGGGGGATATTATGATCAACCGAGCAAAGTAGCAGATAAATGGGCATTGGATGGAGCTATTTCCAACCCTATGGCGGAGATGGTCTTCCGTAGAGGTCAGAATAAAGCAAAAAGCCATAGCTTATTTGCCAATGCCTATATAGAGGTCCAGCCTATCAAGAACTTGATATTCAAGTCAAATTTTGGATATAGAATGAGTGCATCGACCTACAGGCAATATACGGATGTTTATAACCTATCTACCACGGTTCAAAATGCGGTAGATGACATCAGTCAGAACCAATCTGTAGGATATAATTGGGTTTTAGAAAACACTTTAAGCTACCATTTTGAACCGATTACAGGTCATCAATTTGATGTTGTAGCCGGTCAATCCATGGAGAAAAGTGGTATTGGGGAAGACCTAAGTGTATCGACCTCTAACTCCTCATTCCCTGGCCAATGGGATAAAGCATGGGTCAGCAATGGACAAGGATACGATGGATTTATTCCAACCGTGAATGGTGTTCATTGGCCAATGGGTTCCATTGCCTCTGTTTTTGGACGTATCAACTACAACTACAATGAGACCTATATGGCTACTTTAACCCTAAGAGCGGATGGTTCATCTAATTTCGCTCCTGGAAAGCGTTGGGGATATTTCCCATCGGCATCTGTGGGTTGGGTAGTGAGCAATGAAGATTTCCTAAAAGGAAATGAAAGCATCAATTTCTTCAAATTGAGAGCAAGCTGGGGACAAAATGGTAATGCAAGCATTTCACCGTTTCAATACTTGGCTACCATTGCCATTAACAATAAAAACGGCTATTACTTTGGCAATAACATGAATACGCTTCTTCGCGGAGCATATCCAGATATTCTTCCTAATCCAGATGTGAGTTGGGAAACTTCCGAACAGATCAACGTAGGTTTAGATTCCAGGTTTGTAGACAACAAATTATCGGTAGTCTTCGATTGGTATAAAAAATCAACGGTGGATTGGTTAGTTCAAGCTCCGGTACTAGCGATCTATGGAACCTCTGCCCCATTTATCAATGGTGGTGACATCGTTAACAAAGGATTTGAACTTGGATTGAACTGGTCAGATAGAAATGATAATTTCAATTATAGCATCGGATTGAATGGTGCCTATAACAAAAATGAAGTTGTTCGTATCGCCAATTCAGAAGGAATTATCCACGGTGAAGAAAATGTACTGAGTCAAGGAACAAAAGAGATGTACCGTGCTCAAGTCGGTTTTCCAATAGGCTATTTCTATGGATTCAAGACTGATGGTATCTTCCAAAACCAAGATCAGATTGATGCATGGCGTGCTGCTGGAAAAGGCGTATTACCTACCGCACAACCTGGCGATGTGGCTTTTGTTGATGCAAACATGGACGGTGCAATTACTGATGAGGATAAAATGATGATCGGTAACCCACATCCTGACTTTAGTGGTGGTATGAACATCAGCTTGGGTTACAAGGGATTTGATTTGGGCATTACTGCTCATGGTTCATTTGGACATCAGATTGCAAAATCTTACCGTTCATTTGCTGACAGTCCATTACAGAACTATACGACTGAGATTTTTGAAAGATGGCATGGAGAAGGAACCTCCAACAAATTACCACGCTTAACCAGTGGTAGCCATACCAATAACCAATATATTTCTGATATCTATATCGAAGATGCCGATTTTGTGAAGATCCAAAACATTACTGTAGGCTATGATTTCTCCAAATTATGGAATAAATCACCATTCAGCCAGATCCGTTTATATGGAACGGTTCAGAACCTGTATACATTTACCAAATACAGCGGAATGGATCCAGAAATTGGTTATGGATATGATAAATCATGGGTTACTGGAATTGATTTAGGATTCTATCCACAGCCTAGAACTATAATGTTTGGTTTAAACCTTAAATTTTAATTGCAATCATGAAAAAGACGATATTATTATTGATGGCTGTAGGATTTCTTAGTTCTTGTGAAAAGTTTCTAGATTCTGAGAGTTACGATAAGAAAAATACAGCGAATTTTCCGGTCAATGTATCGGACGCAAACTCCATGCTTACAGGCATTTACTCCAGTTTAAGTGCAGCAATTTCGAATGTAGCGAATACACATTTCTATATGGCTGAACTGGCTTCAGACGACCGTTTTGGCGGTGGTGGTGAGAATGACCGCGATATGCAAGGTTTAGATCATCTGATGAATACCCAGCCCGACCGTTTCTTGACGTTTTGGACTGCAAGATACCAAGGGATCTTCAGGGCCAATACGGCATTGGAAACATTGGATCAGGTTCAAGGTTGGACCAACGAAGGACAGAAGAATCAAGTTCTTGGTGAGGTTCATTTTTTAAGGGCCTTATATTATTTCGAACTCTCCCAAATGTTTGGTGAGGTTCCTTTAGTGACCAGTACTCAAGTTACCAATATCCCTAAAAACCCAGCAGCAGAGACTTATGCATTGATTGCTGAGGATTTGAAGACCGCGATCAGCTTGATGCCAGCAACGCCCTATAATTCAATCCCTTCGGGTCATGCGACCAAATGGGCAGCAGAAGCATTGATGGCTAGAGTTTTCCTTTTTTACACTGGATATTATAAAAAAGCAGATCTTCCTTTAGCATCTGGTGGATCGGTAACCAAAGCACAGGTCATTCAATGGTTAGATGATTGTATCAAAAACAGCGGTCATGACCTGGTAAGTGATTTCAGGAATCTGTGGCCGTATTCCAATGAGTTCACCAAGTTGGACTATAAATACGCAAAGGATAACAACCTTAAGTATGAAGGCGAAGGCCATAAGGAAACTGTATTTGCAGTGAAATTCGGCACCTTGGTTGATTGGGGAGATCAGTACAATTTGGGTTATTCCAATCAATACAACTTACACTTTGGATTGCGTTCTAACAACGGTTTAGCTGGAACATTCCCATTTGGCCAAGGCTGGGGAGCAGGACCAGTGAACAGCAACCTATGGAACGAATGGAAACAGGCCGAACCAACTGATGTAAGACGTGAAGGTTCCATCATCAATGCGACAGCTGATGTGGACTCCTATATCTTTGGGGCCGACAACCAAATGGAAGAAACGGGTTTTTGGCAGAAGAAATACATATCCATTACAGCCTATGACAAGGAAAGCGGCGCACTACTCCCATCCTATGCTATCTTGGCCAATGCCGCACAATCTGAAATGCAACTTGCGCATACCCAGGACCTGGCATTAATCAGGTTTGCAGATGTATTGCTAATGCATGCTGAGTTGACGGAGACCGCAACTAACCTAAACCGAGTAAGAGCGAGGGCAAAATTGACACCAGTAGCTTATTCATTGGCTGCCCTAAAAAAAGAACGTCGTTGGGAGCTATCATTTGAAGGCTTACGCTATTTTGATTTGATGCGTTGGAATGATGCTAGTACTGCCTTGGCAAAACAAGAAGGTGTGGACATCAAAAACAAAGGGATCGATACGAAAATGAAGGGATTTGGCGGTGGATATAAGGCGCGTTTTGATGCTACGGGCGGTTTTTGGCCAATTCCAAGTTCGCAGATTGCGCTTTCAGAAGGCGTATTGGTTCAAAATAAAGGTTGGGGAGATTCAAGCAATGAGTTCCCAGGTTGGTAATCAATAAACTTAAACAAATGAGAAATTTAATCAATATCATCATATTTTCGATTTCATTTGCCTTGTTATTGGGTTGTGAACCTATAGAAGATCGAATGGAATTGGGTTCGGCCATTGCAGCTGAGCAACTGGATATCTCTGCCACTGTTCTGACCGTAAATGGTAAAAAGAGCAATAAGGTAGTAGTCAACAACAATAGTCCGGTCCTATCCTCCTGGGATTATGGAACCGGCGTAACACAAAAGAAAACGGATACAGTTCTTCTAGTTTCTACCGGAGAAAATGAAATCATCTTTACAGGTCTAAACCCTGATGGCAGTAAGATCAGTAAGTCCCTGAAAGTCACTGTTGATGAGTTGTCATTTGCTGTTCCTTTGGAATGGGGAATGCTAACCGATGGTAAGGACAAGACTTGGGTATGGGATACGACCAAACCTGCAGTTTGGGGAAATGGAGGTTATATGGGCAGCAATGGTCCAGCATGGTGGACCTTGAAAGAGGCCGATATAGATGGTCAGGCTCCTGGAGAGGGAAAAGGCGCAAAAATGATCTTTTCCCTTCGTGGAGCGAAATTGACCAAAGTAAAATCTACAGGGCAACAAGAAGTGGGAAGTTTTTCTTTTGACATGGGCAAGAAAGTAACCTTGGACGATGGAACCGTTTGGGCCAAAGGAAAATTAACCACCAAAGGGGTGACTGTCCTTTGTGGTAAATCCCCAAATGAGGGAAATGCACCTGTCTATGAATATGACATCTTGATCATTAATGATTCAGAAATTGTATTAAGCTATCCTGAACCTGGCGTAGGTGCATGGGGAACTGCATGGTTCTGGAACTTTAAAGCTATTTAAAGACAAAAGACAATAGACATAAGACAGTAGACGACAGACTTGAGAATTTTGGGTTGTCTAAAATTGAAAATGAGTAAGTTTTGTTAGAGTCATTATATTATAATTGAGGAATCGAGGTCTGCGGAAGCAGATCTCGATTTTTTATCCTAAAACCTCAGTGATTCCCGTTACTGTTTATGGATAGTTTTTGTAAATAATTTAAAATAGGCTAATTTCTTTCTATTTTATTGCTTAAAAAATTGCTTTAAACTTTTTTATTTGTCAAATTAACATTAAATTTATATTGACCATTTTAATATTGCCTATCAAATCACAACATGAATAATTTTGACAAGGAAGTCAATGGCTTACAGCAGGGTAAAGAATCTTCTTTATGCTACTTCATGGATCAATACAGCCATGCCTTGCACTTCTATGCCTTCAAAATTATCAAGGACAGGGACATTGCTAGAGAGATTGTTTCTGAGGCATTTTTTAAGTTATGGGAAAAGAAGGAGAACTTTCATGCCGAGGAAAGCATTAAATCCTTCCTCTACCTTGTTACAAGGAACGAATGTTTGGACCATTTGAAATTGAAAAGAAATCAACTTCAGCATGATGAAGAATGGTTGATTGACTTAGAATCAGGTGAGGAAAGCATCCTGAGCAAGATCATCTATACCGAGTTGATTGAATTGATTGTAAAAGAGATTGAGAAATTACCGAAACAGCAGGGAAAAATAATTCAGTTATCGGTATTGGAGGGTAAGGAAACGGCAGAGATCTGTGAGGAATTAGGGACAACTGCCAGTAATGTTTATTTTTCAAGATCTAAGGCAATCTCTACGTTGAAAAAGGTATTCAAACATAAAAACATTTCCTATTATCACTTGTCCCTATTATTATTCTTAATAGAGCGCTAGCTTTTATACTAACACCCTTATTTCATTCCGAAGTAACACGATCTTATCTTCATTTTCCAGCTTCTTAAGGATCCTTGAGACCACCACACGTGAAGTATTTAGGTCTAAAGCTATATCCTGGTGAGTAACTGTTAGAATTCTATCTTCAGTAAGTTTTACTTTCTCTTTTAGATAGTTCATGATGCGATCTTCCATTTTAGAAAATGCCAGGTTATCGATAGCACCAAGCATTTCATTCATTCTGGAGGAGTAACTATTGAGGATAAAGCTTCTCCAAGAACTATATTTGACAAGCCATTCATTGAGGTATTGATTAGGGATCATGGCTACCGCTGTTTCCATTTCAGCTTGAGCCCTGATTTCACTTTTTTTGTTACCTAAACAACAGGCAATCGACATGGTGCAAGTTTCACCCTTTGCTAAATAATAAAGTAACAGCTCCCCTTCCTTTTCATCCTCCCTCATGATCTTAATCGCACCTGTCAACAGCAATGGCATGGAACGGATATATTGACCGATATCAATGATAATATCACCAGACTGAAAGGTCTTTAAAGTAGCAACCGCCTCAATTTCTTCAATTAAGGCGGGTTCTAATATTCCGGTATAAGCGTTTTCTATTAGACTCATACTCAAATATACTATTTTGTTGTTTCTTTACCTTGGTTTTTCCAGTCAATAAAACTACCGGCGTAATTATAAACTTGATCGAAACCATTTTTTTCTAGGTAAGAAGCTGCAATAGTAGCTCTGTCTCCAGATTGACATTGAATAATGATCTTTTTATCTTTGATATCTGTAGGCAATTTCTTTCTAAAAGAGCCCACAAAACGATGTTCTGCTCCAGGGATATGTTCAGCTTTGAATTCAGAGGAACCGCGTACGTCCAGTAATACCGTGTCGGCATTATCTTTCATCGCTTCAACCGTATCCGCATCGACAAGCTTGGTTTTTTCCAGTTCTGCTGTTTCCAAGTCAGTCACAAAACCTTTGATGTTATCTAAACCGATTCGCATCAATTTTCTTGTAATCTCTTCTTGGTTGCCTTCGTCAGCTATCATGACCATGTTTTCATCATAGTCAATCATCCATCCGGCCCAATTTGCCAAGGAATTATTGTTTTGAATATTGATGGAGTCCTTTAAGTGTCCTTTTGCAAATTCGGTTTTATGGCGAGTATCGATTAAGGTGATATCTTCCATTTTTTCAACTTCTTCTACCGATAAGGTAGGATGCTCAGGAACTTCAACCAACAGAGGTCTGTCTACCTTGTTCAATTTCTTCATCATGGCAAAGTAAACAGGGGCTTCAGGTTGGTCACTCAATAGGTAGTTCTTAAATCCTTCGTAGTCATCTCCGAATTGGAAAGCCCAGTTTCTGATTTTTTCATAGCCCACAGTACTGCTGGGAACCGCACCTAAGGCTTTACCACAAGCTGATCCGGCACCATGGCCTGGCCATACTTGCACGTAATCAGGTAAAGCAGCAAACTTTTTCAATGATTCAAACATTTGCTGGGCGCCAATTTCCTTGGTACCAACCAGACCAGCAGCTTCCTCCAACAGGTCAGGTCTACCGATATCACCTACGAAGACGAAGTCTCCGGTAAAAATCATTACAGGCTCTTCGGAAGCAGGATGATCCCTTAACAAAAAGCTGATGCTTTCAGGTGTATGACCTGGGGTATGCATAACCTCTAAACTTAGGTTACCCACTTTGATGACATCGCCTTCTTTCAGCCCTTCATGAGGGAATTCATATTGCCAATTCTCACCACCTTCATCAGAAAGATATAATTTAGCACCGGTTACTTCTGCCAGTTCGCGAGAACCAGCAAGGAAATCAGCATGAATATGTGTTTCAGCAATGTGCGTAATCTTCATGTTATTTTGCTTTGCAATTTCCAAATAGGTATCTATATCCCTTTTTGCATCAATTACAATTGCTTCATTTTTAGCTTGGCAGCCAATAAAAAAACTGGCTTGAGCTAAGGTTTTATCATAAACTTGTTGAAAAAACATAGTATTCCTTTAAAATATTAAATTTATAATTCTGTTAAGTTAATGTTTCTTACTTATTGTTTTGGCTCCAAGATAAAAATCCTCCTTGTAGATCGAAAATTTCTTTTGCCCCCATGTTTTCCAAGATCTTGGCTGCCATATGTGATCGAGCTCCAGAACGGCAATAGATAAAGATTGGCTTTTTAAAATCAATGTATTCTTTAGCCTGATCCATAAAATCAGAAGATTGGACATTAATCAACGTAGAGCCATCAATCTTACCTAATGAATATTCCATTTCAGTTCTCACATCGATGAGTTGAACGTCATTATTTTTTATTTGAGCCTTAAACTCTGGTACTGTCAATAATTTTATCATATCACAAATTTTATACAACAAAGTTAGGTCTATCAATAATCAGTATCCGCTACTTTTGTTACACATCAATTTGTTAATGAGGCAATTTATCTTTCACAAGACCATATAGATAGGTTCCCAGGATTGCAAAACCCGCAACGATCAACATGCTGTACAAACCTGAACCGATCAACACAAAAACTGGCCCAGGACATGCACCCACCAATGCCCATCCAAGTCCAAACAGAATTCCTCCAATGAGGTACCTAGGGATTGATTTAGCCTTCGGAGAAATGCAAACTGCATCGCCATTGACATTTTTCACTTTTTTGCGTTTCAAATATTGTACTGCAGGAACGCCAATCAATAAAGCAGTTGCCATAAATCCAAACATGTGAAAGGATTGAAAGCTGAACATTTCATAGATGCGAAACCATGATGCCGCTTCAGCTTTATACATGACAATACCAAAAGCCACGCCTAATAATATATAAATCAATTTTTTCATGTCTTAAAAAATAAGGGGGAAGAATAAATGAACCATGGCAAGTCCACCGATAAAAAATCCGACAACAGCAATCAGTGAAGGCCATTGTAAGTCACTCAATCCAGAGATTGCATGTCCAGAAGTACATCCACCAGCATATCGAGTTCCGAAACCGATCAGCAAACCACCAATTGCAAGGATGGCAATGTTTTTAGCGCTTATGGTTTCGAAGATTTCTGTTGGGGAGTAGGCTTTTCCGGCGCTTTCAATTCCTAATTCCTTCAGATCAGAAACTGTCTGTTCGGAAATTTGAGGAATTTGATTGTCGGAAAGAAAATGTGCGGCAAGAAAGCCACCAATCACAGATCCTAGCAGGAACAACAGGTTCCAGATCTGTTTTTTCCAATCAAATTTAAAAAAGCTACAGGAATTGCCTGCCCCTAAGACGGCGCAGATGTTTCTGAAATTGGATGAAAATCCAAAAGTTCTACCTAGTAAAATTAAAGCCAGCATAATAAGGGCGACCAATGAGCCGCCGACGTACCAGGGCCAAGGCCCCATTAATAAATCCATAGTCGTTAAATAAATTTTGTGCAAAAGTACGGTCTTTAAAAAAGTCTTTCAGTAACCAAAGTTACTCATATCCTGAGCAAAACTGCTTCATAGCTATGTAACTAATGTAACTAACTCCAAAAAATCTTTCCCTGAACTTTGCGGAAGAAAAATTTATTTATGGAGTATTTAGGATATTTTGCGTCGATTGGAATTGGAATTTCCCTTGGATTGATTGGTGGTGGAGGCAGTATTTTAACTGTACCTGTTTTGGTTTACCTTTTTCATATAGATCCATTATTGGCCACTTCTTATTCCCTATTTATTGTGGGATCTACCTCTGCAGTTGGAGCAATTCCCTATTTCCGAAATAATTTAGTTGATTTTCAAACGGCATTATATTTTGGTCTACCTTCCATTATTACGGTGTTTTTGACCCGGTTATATGTCATAGAGTCTATCCCAAATCATTTGTTTCAGGTTGGCAGCTTTGCAGTAAGCAAAAATATGGGAATCATGCTCCTATTTGCTGTCCTGATGTTGTTTGCGGCGTTGAAAATGATAAAAGGAAACCAGGAAGAGGAGTCTAAGAAATTAAGTCGACGAAGTATCCTGCCATTGCTGTTTCAAGGTTCTGCTGTAGGGTTTATCAGCGGATTAGTTGGTGCTGGAGGAGGTTTTTTGATTATTCCAGCATTGATCATCTTTAATCAAATGCCGATGAAAAAAGCTGTAGGCACTTCCCTATTGATCATTGCGGCGAATTCACTTTTTGGTTTCATTGGAAAATTAGACTTCCATTTGATCAATTGGACTTTCCTATTAACCATTTCCGGAATTGCTATTGCAGGCATATTGATCGGTTCAAAACTGAGCCAAAAGATTGATGGAAAAAAATTGAAACCTGCATTCGGTTGGTTTGTTTTATTGATGGGGATTGTGGTCATCATCCAGGAAATAAGCAAGTAAGTCCAAGAATGGAATTTTCACCGATTATTTATTGGCAATTACCGAAAATATATATTGATTGACCTAATCTCGTAGTAGAGAAAGTTGTACAAGTCTTATCTTTGAGTAACAAAAATAACTTAGCAACAAATTGTATATCAAATAAAAACGAACAACTATGTCAATTAAAGAAACATTCTCAGTAACTGGGGAGAACTTATTAAAAAGAATCAAGGATTTAATCGCTGAAGGAAACGTTACGAAGATCAGCATTGCTGATAAGCACGGAAAAGACATTATGAGCTTTCCAGTAACCTTAGGTGTAATTGGAGTTGTATTGGCTCCGATCTTTGCAGCAGTAGGCGCGATAGCAGCTTTGTTAACTGAATGCAAAATTACTGTAGAACGCAGTGATAAACCAGAAGATAAAGACCCTAATGAGGCCGCAAAAACAGAAGAAAACACACAAAGTACGGATATTGAAGTCCACTAATTTCTTAGATTTTTTACTGAACGAAAGAGGCCGTTGGGAAATCCAGCGGCCTCTTTTATATTTTTATCGGTCAAGATTACATCAGGATAGCATCCTTTACCTGAACTTTGGTCCAATATTTACTGAATTTATCAACCGCTCCAAGATGTATTGGGTGATGTTCGTACGTATTGATATCATCCATGGTATTGAAAGTCACCAATAAATAGTAGGAAAAGGAGTTGTCTACGACATCGCGAGCTGTTGTAGGCGCAGGTTTTCCGAACCTCAAGGCTTTAGGTCCTGGAACTTTCTTTAGTTCTTCAAAAAAGTTCATGAAATCTTTCTCCTCCTCAGCAGTGATCCCTTCTTTAAGCCAAAAATACACATTATGTACAATCAGTCCCGACCCCAGCTCATCCTGTTGCGTAGCTGCTGCCGTTGAAGTGGTAGCCGCTGAAGTAGAGTCTGCATTTGAACTTTTGTTGGCATTAGATGCTTCATTTGCGCAAGAATTCAATAATGCTCCTGAACTTGCTCCGACTAGAATTGTTGTGATAAAGTTTTTTCTTTTCATGTTTAAAATTTAGATTGATGTAGGTATATAAATATAAGAATTCTTTCTTTTTATTCACTTGATGAACCCTGTAAAAAGAAAAAATTGCACAGGTTTCACAAATGGAAGGAGAAACGCTACAGCGATATTATAATTTTACAAAAGTGGCTAAGCTATTTTTATTATAGAACTTGGAATCTGAAATATAAGACATCAATAATTCAAAATTTTTAAACAATAGTTTAATGTTATTTCAATATTCATAAATGAAAATACTTAGTGTAAACAAATTGATTATTAATAGAATATACAGCACATTCCTTGCTTTAATTCACCGAAAGACAATAAAGAAATCTAGGGTATTTTCCTTTTCAAACTATATATTTGCAGGAAAATTATGCTGCAATTAAAATGATTTATTATTAAACAAATGCAGCTAATAGGTGTTAGTAAGAGATACAATATTAATTATAAAAGGATATTTTTCAGGCTTTGAATAGATTTGGTCGAATTGTATTAAAAACGGTCTTGTGGATCATAGGGTCCATAATAGCTTTAATTTTACTTCTAATTTTTCTGATCCGTCTTCCCTCAGTTCAAAACTATGTGGTTGGCAAGGTTTCGAATTATTTAGAGAACAAGCTTGGAACTCAGGTAGATATTGGCCATATCTATATCAACTTCCCTAAAAAGCTGGAGTTGAACGATGTCTTTTTTGCGGATGAATCGAAGGACACGCTCATCGCGGGAGAATCCCTGATGGTCGACATCAATATGTTCAAATTATTAAAGAACACTGTTGAAATCAACGAACTTCAGTTAAAAGGGATTACTGCCAAAATCAACAGAAAGCTTCCTGATAGTACTTTTAACTTTGATTATATTGTAGCTGCGTTTTCTTCAGAAAAGGAAAGTACACCTACCGCTGACTCTTCTTCTGCCCTAACCTTTGATATTGACAAAGTCCTTTTTGAAAGGATTAAATTTGTCTATAAGGATGATGTGATCGGTACTTCTGCAGATATTTACTTAAATAAGTTTGATACTCGGGTATCTAAATTTGACCTGACGAATAATATGGCATTTGGCATGCCAAATGTAAAAATCGATGGTTTATCTGCTGATATCAAGCAATGGGCAGTAATCAGCTCGCAAGATTCCGTTAAAGCATCAGATTTTGGTATTACCGATCAGAGTGTAGAACAAAGCTCCCTACTTCCAAATATAGATATCAAGACGGTAGACCTGAAGAATATCTTTATCCGATATGATGATAAGGCGATCAATATGCAGAGCAAATTCGACATTAAGAACCTTGCTGGTAATATTGATCAGATTGACCTGAACAAAGAAATCGTAAAGCTGAAAGAAATCAAGCTTTCGCAATCCGATTCTGAGGTTCTATTTGGAAAAACAACAACAGAACACACTTTTGACGATAAGGCTGATACCACAACCTCCTCAGTCAACTGGAAGGTATCTGTTGATAAACTGGCCATTGAAAAGACGAATTTCTGGTTCAAGGATGACAATGAAGCCAGGACCAAGGGAATTGATTATTTTAACCTTAAGCTTACCGATATTGCCGGAGCATTAGATGGGCTCTATTATTCATCTGACTCTATTTCAGGTGATTTAAAAGGATTCACGGTAAAGGACCATTCTGGTTTTGACCTAAAAATGTTGAAGGGTGATTTCGTCTATACCAATACCGGAGCAACCATCAAGGATCTATTGCTTGAAACCCCAAATACCCTGATTCAGGATGAAATTGTCATTTCATATCCATCATTGGATGCTGTTTCAAACAATCCAGCGACCATGAGTATCAATGCCAATATCAAAAAGAGTCATATTGATATGAAAGACATTAGGTTATTAGCTCCTGACCTTGAAAAAGAGGAAGTTATGAAGCCTTTAATGAACAAGCGCTTTTATATTGATGGTAAAGTGATGGGTAAATTGAACGACCTTCGCATTCCTCGTTTTGAGTTCAAAACTTTGAACAATACCCATGTAATAGCTACCGCCCATATTAAGGGGCTTCCGGATGTAGATAAAATGTATCTTGACCTGAACCTGAAAAAATTGGTTACCGGCCGAAACGACCTCAATCAATTAATCGCTCCTTCCCTATTGCCTGATAGCATACAATTACCTAGGAACATCAGTTTGACAGGTACCTTTAAAGGAGGCATGAACGGTTTTGACACCGACATGAAATTGATTACGGAGCAAGGAAATGCCACGGTTAATGGAAAGTTGAACATGGGTAGAGATACTACCTATAATGCCTTTGTGACGGTTGACAATTTTAACCTGGGCGAATTCCTGAAACAGGATTCTGTTTTAGGCTATGTATCTGCACAAGCCCAAGTAAATGGAACAGGCCTTGATCCAAAGACCATGCAGGCCGATATATTAGGTACGCTGAACCGATTTGATGCGATGGGCTATAGCTATAAGGACATTGATTTTGACCTCACGGCGCGCTCAGGGGATATTGCAGGTACTATAAACAGTCCCGACCCTAACATTGATCTCGATGCCAATATACAAGCAGATATGCGAGGTCAATTTCCGAAACTATATGCTGAAATGATGATTGACAGCATTAATTTCAAGAATTTGAAATTAATGGATCAAGATGTCCGATACCATGGAAAGATTGTGGCCGATTTTGAAAGCCTAGATTTGGATAATCTGAACGGGGCATTATTGGTAACCAATTCTTCGATTGCCTATGAGAAGGACCGCTATGCATTGGATACGATTTCACTGACGGCCCAGGCTGATACCGGTAAAAATACTTTGATATTAAACTCAGAGTTTATGAGTGCCCATTTGACGGGCAGTTATAAACTGACTGAACTGGGATCTTCCATTTCAGATATTATACAGACTTACTATAATCCTTCGGGGATACATCAGAAATATGAATATTCACCACAGCAATTTGAATTTTCAGCACGCTTATATCGTTCTAGGATCGTTAGGGATTTCCTTCCTGAATTGGAAGAACTTCAGGATGTAACCTTAGATGGAACTTTCAACAGTACAGACCGGACATTGATGGCCAAGCTCTTGGCACCGAAGGTCACTTATGCCGGTACTGAGATAGAAAATGTGGGTGTGGATATCATTACAGCCGACAGCACTTTATATTACAATGCCTTGATTGGCCATATCTTAGTTAGCAATATTGAGCTTAGAAATACGGTTATCAGTGGTAGTGTGGTAGAAAACAATGTTGATTTCGGTCTGTGGATCAAAGACAAGGAAGATAAGGAACAGTATCATTTAGGTGCGACCATGTTGGTTGGCAACAATAGCTATAATCTTTCCCTGAAAGAAGATGGACTGATGTTGAACTATGAGGACTGGGATATCGAACCGAACAATGTTATCAGTTTTGGACAGAGAGGTGTTCGCGCTTCTGGCTTTGTTCTGTCCAATGAAGGTCAGGAATTGCGTATTCAATCGCAGGATTCCACTTACAACGCCCCTATTGACCTTAGCTTCAACAATTTTAGAATTGAAACCATCACCGAGATGCTTCAATCTGAAACGCTAAAAGTTGGTGGAGGTATCAATGGAAACGCAACGGTATCTAGGTTTGAGTCTTCTCCAGTATTTGTTTCCGACTTGACAATCGATAAATTCTTCTTTGGCACAGATACCATTGGTAATGTCGCCTTAAAGGTGAACAACATCAAAGAAAATACGTATTCAGCCGATGTCAGAATTACGGAAAACGGAAATGACGTTCATTTGGTGGGTGATGTTATCTCTCCTCCAGAAGGAGATATGCAGATCGATGCTACACTGAACCTTAACCCAATGCGCATGCAAACTATCCAAGCCTTCAGTTTGGGTAATCTGAGGGATGCTCAAGGGGATTTATCAGGTGCGCTGAAAATAACCGGAACTACTTCTGCGCCAAGGATCAATGGTGAGCTGACTTTCCATGATGCCATAATCAATGCATCTATGTTGAACTCCAATATGCGCGCGGATAACCAAAAGATCTATTTTAATGATCAAGGGATTTCATTCCGTCAGTTTAATTTGGTAGATTCCAAGAACAATGTTGCTCGCTTAAATGGTACTATCAAAACGACAACCTATACAGATTTTATCTTTAACCTGAACTTGACTACCGATGATTTCGAGGTCATGAACTCTACACGTCTGGACAATGATCTATTCTTTGGAAAGATGTATGTGACTTCAAACCTGCGTATTACAGGCGATTTGGATAAACCAAGAATCGACGGTAATGTCAAGGCCAATGACCGGACGGATTTCAACTTTATTGTGCCTAATGACGATCCAGGTGTGGCTCAACGCGAAGGTGTCGTAAAATTCGTGGATAAGAGTGATACTGCAAGAGCCAATGTATTTGCTCAACTCGATTCCTTGACTACGGTATCAAGTCAATTATCAGGATATGATATCGCCTTGAACCTGAGCACAGACCCTGATGCAAAATTCAAGGTAATCTTGGATGAAGGAACGCAAGATGCATTAAATATTCAAGGGGTTGCAGAAATCAATACCAGTATTGATGCCAATGAGAAAATCACCATGTCTGGAACCTTTACGGTGGAAAAAGGTGACTATACCTTCTCCTTCGGCCCTATTTCAAAGGATTTCAGTTTCCAAAAAGGAAGTACCATTACATGGAATGGAGATCCATTGGATGCCAGATTAGACATTACAGCTCTTTACTCCGGTAAATTCGCTACACTGGAATTGGTACAGAACCAAATTGGTTCTGAGAGCCAAAACCTTTATAAACAAAGGGTTCCATTCAATGTATTATTGAAATTGACCGGCGAACTGTTTAAACCGCAGATCAATTTCGATATCGATTTGGATGAAAAGAATGCCATAGTTTCCCAAGATGTGGTAAGTAAGGTAAATATTGCCCTTTCAAATATGCGTGAGGATCCTGCAGAATTAAACAAACAGGTTTTCTCCTTGATTGCTTTGGGTCGATTTATGTCGGCTAATCCATTTGAAAGTTTGTCTGGAGGAGGAACAGAAGCGATGGTGAGAAGTACGGTAAGTTCATTCTTGACGGGTCAATTGAACAATTTGGCCTCTGACCTGATCAAGGGCGTGGAGCTTGATTTCAACTTGAATTCTGAAGAGGATTACTTGACCGGAAATGCGGAAACAAGGACCGACCTCAATGTTGGTATCTCTAAGATGCTATTTGATGATCGTTTGAAAATCACGATAGGTTCTAACTTTGAGGTAGAAGGAAATACACGTCCAGGCGAAAAAGCTTCGAATATTGCAGGTGATATTTCCCTAGATTATCAATTATCGAAAGATGGACGTTACTTTGCGAGAGTTTACCGCAAAAATCAATATCAGGCCACCCTACAAGGGCAATTTGTTGAGACTGGTATAGGTTTTATCATCAATATGAGCTACAACAGATTCAGGGAATTGTTTATGAATTCCAAAGCGCTACAGGAATATTATAATACCGACAGCCGTGGGTTCAGAAGAAGATTTGATGTGGAAAGGATGGAAACTGATTCGGTGTACCGTGATTCTGTTCGCATGGTCATCCGTGATAGTTTGATGATCCATAGCCCTGAATTCAGAAAACGCATGGAAGAACGGGAAAAAGAGAGAAAACAGGAAGAGTTGAAAACACAGCCGGATAGCACTGGCCTTCCTATAGATAGCACACATAGAGATACTTCAACAAATACCATTGAACCAAATAAGTCTGCCATTAAAAATGAAGAAGAGGAAGGGGGTAATAATGAAAATTAAGCACCTATTTGCATACTCCTTTGGACTATTGCTTGTCGCAAGCTGTAATCCTACAAAATACATTGCTGAAGGGGACAAATTCTATAAGGAAGGTGATGTTGTCATCCATAATGATACCATTCCTAAAGAGCGAAAAGAAGGTTTTGAGACTTTCTTGGAAAACTCTTTATTGCCCAAGCCAAACAGTAAACTATTAGGGGTTTACTTTAAGGTTGGCCTTTGGAATATGGGTGGCGGCCCAGATACCAGCAATAACTTCGTGAGACGTTGGTTGAAAAAACAAGGTGAAGCCCCTGTCCTATTAAGTGATGTTAATCGTGAATACAACGAAAACCTGCTAAGGAATAAGATGGAAAACCTGGGTTTCTTTACCGCGAGAGTGACCTCAGACACGCTTATCGATGGTAAAATGGCCACTATTCAATATGATGCCTTTCCAGGACCGATCTACAGGATCAATGAGGTTAAATTTGACGTGGATAGCAATAGCCGTTTGGGAAAATCCATCATCGGTACCAAAGACCAGACCTTGTTGCAGCCTGGAAACAACTATAACCTGGATGTTATCTTGAACGAAAGAGACCGGATTGACAATAAATTGAAGGAACAGGGTTATTATTATTTTAGTCCCGATAATTTATTGGTTGAAGTGGACAGTACAATTGGAGACAATAAAGTCGACATGTTCATGACCGTAAAACCGGAAACTCCTAGACAAGCAAAGGAGCCGCAACATATTGGTAATGTATATGTTTTTGCAGATTATAAAGAAACTGCTGGATCCAATAGAAGAAGGGTTCCCAGGAGCGTGGAGAAATATGATGATAAGTTCTATATCATAGACCCGCAGAACAAATACCGTAAAAAAGTTTTGGCCAACCACCTCTTTTTGGAACCAGAACAGATGTACAACCGTTGGAACCATAACATGACCATCAATCATTTGGTGAACCTGAATACTTTCAAATTCGTAAAGAATGAATTTGTGGATAGCCCTGATTCTACCGATCATTTGGATGTGTACTATTATTTGACACCAATGGAGAAAAAATCCATTCGTTTGGAGCTGGTGGGTAAAACTGCCGCCGTTTATAATGGTACGGAAGTAACTGCCAACTGGACCCTAAAGAATGCTTTTAAAGGATTCGAGAACTTAACCGTATCTGTTTTTGGGGGGTATGAGACCCAAACAGGTGGAAATGTAAACTTAAATTCTTCCTATATCCGTTATGGTGCCGAAGTAGGGATTACCTGGCCGCGCTTGCTTTCTCCTTATAAATGGACTCCAGGGAAACAATATATCCCTAAGACATTCTTAAAAGCGGGTTATGAATTCCTGAACCGTAGGACCGCCTACACCTTGAATTCAATGACCTTAAACTATGGTTATGCATGGAAGGAAAACCAGCAGAAAGACCATAATCTAACGCTTGCCGAGATCATCTATGTTCAACCTCGTGGTATTTCAGATGAATATAGGGCACAGATGGACACCGTTCCTACCCTACGTCATATTGTTGACCCGCAATTCTCCTTTGGTCCAAATTACGTGTACACTTTTACGAATACGATGGAAAACAAAAAGCATACTTTCTATGCTAAAGCAGGGTTGAACACCTCAGGAAATATCCTGGGTCTGATTCAAGGGGCGAACTATAATGAAGGAAAAATCAAGGAACTATTTGGCACTCCATATTCGCAATTTATTAAAGCAGAGGCTGATTTAAGGCATTATTTAAAGATTACTCCTACTTCAACCTTGGCATCCAGGATAATGATCGGAACGAGTTATTCCTACGGAAACTCGCGTTCTCTACCTTATTTAAAGCAATATTTCACTGGAGGTCCCAATGGTTTAAGGGCTTTCAGGGCACGTGCGGTCGGACCGGGTTCATCCCTACCGGAAAACTTGGGAGAGGAAAACTTTTTTGCTGACCAAACTGGTGACTATAAACTAGAATTGAACACGGAATATAGAGCCAAGATTGCAGGAATGCTACATTGGGCCGCTTTTATCGATGCGGGTAACGTATGGTTGCAAAACAAAGATGAAAATAAACCTGGAGGTCGTTTCAGTAAGGCTTTCTTAAGTGAGTTAGCTGTTGGTGGTGGTTTAGGATTAAGGTTAGATTTAGATTTCTTGATTATCCGTACAGACTTTGCCATTCCATTTAGAGTTCCATATCGTCCTAAAGATGACCGTTGGGTATTTAAATATATCGACATACGGGACAGAGATTGGAGAAGAGATAATCTGGTGTTTAACCTAGCGATAGGTTATCCATTCTAGAAAAAAGAGCTGTTTAATAACCAGCTCTTTTATTTTGCCTGAATTATCCACTTTTAATAAAAATTAGGCTGGTTTATCCCTTTGATTTTTTCTGATTCCCTTTCGGGTAAATTGCATTGTAATTATTGATTTACATTAAATTGACGCTATTTAGCCTGCGATTGACGATTATTTTTGTTAGATTTAGTGGAAATAAACATAACCCTTAACTATATGAAAATAACCGTAGTTGGAGCAGGGGCAGTTGGAGCAACGACCGCTGATAATCTGGTAAGAAAAAATGTAGCAGAAGAAATCATCTTGTTAGACATTAAAGAAGGATTTGCAGAGGGGAAAGCCCAAGACATGATGCAAACTTCTGCCCTTTTAGGATTTGATTCAAAGATAAAAGGTGTTACCAATGATTATTTAGCAACAGCAGGTTCAGCAGTGGCCGTGATTACTTCTGGAATTCCTAGGAAACCAGGTATGACCAGAGAGGAATTGATCGGTACGAACGCAAATATCGTAAAGACTGTAGTTGAAAATCTAATCAAACATTCTCCAGATATCATCATACTGATTGTTTCCAATCCAATGGATACAATGACTTATTTAGCTTTAAAATCTAGTGGATTGCCTAAAAACCGAATCATCGGTATGGGCGGCGCATTGGATTCTGCACGCTTTAAATATCAAATCAGTGATAAATTAAATGCATCAGCCAATGACCTGAATGCCATCGTAATTGGTGGTCATGGCGATACCACGATGATTCCACTGATCAAACATGCGACTTGGAACAGCGTACCGGTTGCCGATTTCCTAACTGAGGAAGAAGAGCAAGAAATCGTGAAGAAAACCATGGTTGGAGGCGCAACATTAACTGCTTTAATCGGTACTTCTGCTTGGTATGCACCAGGCGCAGCAGCAGCAGCGATGGTTGAGAGTATAGTCCACAACCAGAATAAATTATTCACGGCTTCCGTATACCTAGAGGGAGAATATGGACAGGAAGACATCAATATCGGTGTTCCCGTTATCATCAATAATAAAGGTTGGGACAGAATAGTGCCGATGAATTTATCCGCAGAGGAAGAAGAACTGTTTAAGGCAAGTGCAGAGGCTGTACGCAAAATGAACGATGTTCTTTATGCCGAAGGGGTACTCAAAAAATAACTCAATATTATTTCAGAATTTCATTTAAATGCAAAATATTCCATTTGAAGTCATCGGCCTGCAAGCCGATGGCTTTCATATTATTACAGAGATCGAGATTTTTGACAAGAATTTTAAAATGGTCATCGACACAGGTGCTTCAAAAACCGTGTTGGACAAGGAAACCCTTTTGAATTCAGGAATAAACGAGGAGGAGTTCCTTAACACCGATATCTTATCCACTGGACTTGGAACCAACAATATGCAGAGTTTCATGATCACCATTCCCCAAATAAAAATGGCAGATTGGTCCACCAAAAACTTTACAGCGGCTGTTTTAGACCTGAGTTCCATTAATTATGCCTATAGTCAGATAGGTTTAGATCCGGTAATCGGAGTTTTAGGAGGCGATATCTTAAAATTATATGGAGCTAAAATAGACTACAAAAAGAATATATTGACCTTAAATCAGCGTAAATTGAACTTAAACAACCGGCGTTGAATATGAAGCCTTAGGTAAATATAGAACCCTATGGCCAATAGAATTCCACATCCACCCATAATATAAAGGGTGTTTTTAATACCTACAATTTCAGCTATAGCCCCTGTCAATAAACTTCCGACAGGGAAGATCCCTTGAAATGCCATCACATAATAAGACATGGCCCTAGCTCTGTATGCAGGCATTGCGTGGGTTTGTATATAGGTATTTATGGATGAATTCTGCATCATCATGGAAAATGAAACCGCCCCTGTGAACAGTAATGCAGACGGTAGATAATGGGCAAAAGCCAATAAGACCAAAGAAATACCCATAAAAAAGGCTGCAAACATAATCCTATACCTGAGGTTTTCCCCAGTTTTTAACCTTGCCATATTGATCGCTCCGATCATAGCTCCTAATCCAGCAGCACTTTCAAACCAGGAGAAAGTACGTTCATTTCCCTGAAATAATTCCCTCGCCACTGCAGGTAAAAGTGAGGTATATGGAATAACCAATAAGCTAGATATGCTTAAAATCACGATCAAAGAAGCAATATGCGGCGATCTCTTGAGATAATTAAAACCATGTACGAGGCCTTGGAAGGAGGTTTCATTTGGAATTACAATGACGTGTTCCGTAACTTTCATCAGCAATAGACAGATAATTACCGGGATAAAACTCAAAAAATTCAGTGTAAAACAAGCTAATTCTCCATAAGTTGAGAGTAAAATCCCTCCTATTGCTGGCCCGACCATCCTCGCGGCATTGAATATTGAACTGTTTAAGGCAATAGCATTGGGCAAATCCTTACGGTTATCGACCAAATTCACCAGCAAAGCCTGTCTTCCCAATACATCAAATGCATTCACAACGCCTTGAATAAAGCCTAAAATGGACAAATACAGTACGGATTCCAGCTTTAAATAAACCAATAAGGCTAATAAGCCGGCTTGAACCATCAGGCCGATCTGGGTAATCAGAACAAGTTTATATTTTTTATGTCTATCGACGAAAGCACCAATAAAGGGAGATAAAACAAGCGATGGAAGTAAGGAAATAAAGGAAACAAAACCTAGCCAAAAGACGGAATTTGTCAGTTGATAGACCAGCCAGCTGATGGCTATCCGTTGCATCCAAGTACCTAAAAGGGAAATTGATTGCCCTATAACATGTAATCGATAGTTGGGGTATTGGAGAGATCTAAATATTTGCATGAAATGCGTATTGTTGTTACAGCTTTTTAAAGATAAAGGATTGAAACCCAAAACGGAAATACCTATTGCAAGTGAATGAATTATTACAATAGCTTTCCAATATTAACAGGAGAAGGCTGGAAATTGTTGCATTTGATATTAAAAATGCGTTGAAACGTAATAAATATCTTGGATATGAAGCCAATAACTTCAAATCTTGAAACAATATAATTACCTTTGCCTATCCTAAAGGATAATCAAAAGTTCTACAAAACAAATTAATTCAAATACTATCATGAAATTTTTTATTGATACCGCAAACCTTGAACAAATCAAAGAAGCTCAAGATCTTGGCGTTTTAGACGGAGTAACCACCAACCCTAGCTTAATGGCTAAAGAAGGTATTTCTGGGGAAGAAAATGTAATCAATCACTACAAAGCTATTTGCGATATCGTTGATGGAGACGTAAGTGCAGAGGTAATTTCTACAGATTACGAAGGCATGATCAAGGAAGGCGAGGCATTAGCAGCGTTAGACAGCAAGATTGTTGTTAAAGTTCCGATGATCAAAGACGGTATTAAAGCGATTAAATATTTCAGTAAAAAAGGCATCAAAACCAACTGTACGTTAGTTTTCTCTGCTGGTCAGGCGCTATTGGCGGCTAAAGCAGGCGCTACTTATGTATCTCCATTCATTGGTCGTCTAGATGATATTTCTGTTGATGGCTTAGGATTAATCGAAGAAATCCGTGAAATCTACGATAATTACGGATTTGAAACACAGATTTTAGCGGCATCAGTTCGCCATAGTGCACATATTTTAGGTTGTGCTAAGATCGGTGCAGACGTTATGACTGGTCCTTTATCAGCTATTTTAGCTTTATTGAAGCATCCATTAACTGATAGCGGATTGGCTCAATTCTTAGCTGACCACGCAAAAGCAGCAGGTAAATAGTCTACTATTTGCTGATAAAATATAAGGCCTCCAATGTGAAATTGGGGGCTTTTTTTATACCCAATTTAATTGTGTAAATTTATACCATGAAAGCGGATATGAGCACGGAATTGGATCCGGAAAAATTAGAAGAATTCAGCCAGGTATTAAAGGCAAATCAACTTAAAATCACCCAACCGAGACTAAGGGTTTTGGATATTATTTCCACCAAACTTTCAGCAATTTCACAACCCGAATTGGAGAAGATTTTAGGGTCTGAAATAGACCGTGTAACCCTCTATAGAATCTTGGCAAGCTTTGAAGAAAAGGGTATCCTCCATAAGGTTTTCGACCTGAATGGAACTGCGACTTATGCCTTCTGTTCGACGAAGTGCTCAGCGGACCATCACCATGATCAGCACGTTCATTTCATCTGTTCAGTCTGCAATTCTGTCTACTGTCTGGAGGAGATTGCCTTACCCAAAATCAACCTTCCTACTGATTTTTCTTTACACTCCATTGCCATAAACGCTGTAGGAATCTGCGACATTTGTAACGAGAAATCCTCGTAAATATTCATGATTTTTTTATAAATTGCTCTTGAAATTTCATGACCCTATGAAATTTCAAGAGTATTTTTTTTGCCCCAAAACCTTAAGCTAAATCACTTTTTTACATCTTGCTAATATTTAGTATTTAATTTTATAGATGTTTATTTTATAAGAACTTACGTATTCAAAAACTCTATAACAGTTTAATACATTCATTTTAGCATAAAACAAGGTTTTACCCTCCAAAACCCATTTACACCTAATAAACAACAACTTACGAATACAACTCGTCAAATATATTTTAGCAAAATTCATTTATCATGTTATTTATCAGATATTTATTATAGCTAAAATACACATTAAATTAATCTACAAATGGGATCAAAAATCAAACAGCCATTTTCAACCCTATGAACCAATAACCGACAGTTTTCAGTATATTAGATTCGGGTTTCAGAGGAGTACAAAAAATACTGACTGGCAAACCATTTAGTTCCACCCTCTCCCCTCTCCTTCCCTTAAAGATTTTCAACGGAAGGAACAGACAAAACGACAGACTATGAAATCAAAAAAAGAGAATCCTTACAAAGAAGTTTTAACCCAACTGATCGTAGACATTTTTGAAAAATCCGGAAACACCTCACTTAACTATAAGCAAGTAGCTGCCAAACTTAACATAACCGACAGCGACTCGAAAGCCACCATTTCAGACATCCTTTCGGATGGTTCAAGACTAGGTCTTTTCCACCAACCTGAGAGAGGAAAATTCCAACTTAAACAACTGCATGTTTATGTCACTGGAAAGGTTGACATGACTGCCGATGGATCAGCCTATATCGTACCTGATGACGACAGTGAAAGCGACATCTATGTAGCCCCTCGAAAACTGAGACAAGCACTGCACAATGACATCGTGAAAGTCCATGTCTACGAAAGGAAGAAAGGAAGAAAACGAGAAGGCGAAGTGGTGGAAATCTTGCAACGTGCAAAGACAGACTTTACCGGTACCATAGACATTTCAAAATCCTATGCCTTCTTCCAACCGGACGACCGAAAAATGCTGCACGATATTTTCATCCCACTGGACAACCTGAACGGGGCGAAAAACGGAGAGAAAGTTTTGGTGTCTATTTTGGAGTGGCCAAAGAATGCAAAAAACCCTATCGGTATTGTAAAAAGCGTCCTTGGTAAAAAAGGCGAGAACAACACCGAGATGAACGCGATCTTAGCCGACTTTGGATTCCCGCTCGAATTCCCTAAAGCAGTAGAAGACGCAGCGAATTCAATTTCGGACTCCATCTCTGCAGAGGAAATCTCAAAGCGTCACGACTTCAGGTCGACGACCACCTTTACGATCGACCCTGCGGATGCAAAAGATTTTGACGATGCGATTTCATTCAAGAAACTGGAAAACGGAAACTATGAGGTCGGCATACACATCGCTGACGTTTCGCACTACGTGACTCCTGACTCCACTTTGGACAAAGAAGCATTTGAACGCGGAACTTCGGTTTACTTGGTTGACCGCGTAATCCCTATGCTTCCAGAGAGACTTTCTAACAACCTTTGTTCATTGCGCCCTAATGAGGACAAGCTATGTTTCTCAGCCGTATTTGAAATGGACGAGAAAGCAAATGTGATCGACCAATGGTTCGGAAGAACAGTTATACATTCAGACAGAAGATTCAGTTATGAAGAAGCGCAAGAGATCATCGAAGGAAAAGAAGACGAATTATCAGGAGCAATCATAAAGCTGAACGAACTCGCCTTTATCCTACGAGACCGTAAATTTAAGGCTGGAGCGATCAGCTTTGAATCCGAAGAGGTAAAATTCAATCTCGACGAAAACGGAAAACCTCTTGGCGTTTACACCAAAGTGAGAAAAGAAGCCCACAAGTTGATCGAAGACTTCATGTTGTTGGCCAACCGCAAGGTCGCTGAATTCATCGGGAGAATGGGAAAAGGAAAGAACAAGCTTCCTTTCGTTTACAGATTCCACGATGTACCCAATCCGGAGACCCTGACCAGCTTTTCTCTGTTTGCCTCTAGGTTTGGGCACCGCCTGAGCATCAAGACCGACAAAGAGACCGCAAAGTCCTTAAACGCGCTGTTGACAAAAATCGAAGGCTCCAAAGAACAGAACCTTCTGACCTCATTGGCGATCCGATCGATGGCGAAGGCCATCTACACCACCAAGAAGACTTCTCACTACGGGCTGGCATTTGATTATTACACCCACTTTACCTCCCCTATCCGTCGATATCCAGACGTGATGGTACACAGACTGCTTCAATTCTATCTGGACGGTGGTAAAAACGTGAATGCGGAACATTATGAAAAAATGTCTGAACATTCCTCGCAAATGGAAAAGAAAGCTGCAGAGGCAGAGAGAGCTTCCATCAAGTACAAACAAGCCGAGTTCTTACAGGATCAGATCGGCATAGAATACACCGGAATCGTCTCTGGCGTGACCGAGTGGGGTATGTACGTAGAGATCGAAGAGAACAAATGCGAAGGGATGGTACGTTTGAGAGATATCACTGACGATTTTTACACCTTGGACGAAAAGAATTTCGCCATCATTGGTCAGCGAAAGAAAAAAGTCTACCAATTGGGGGATGAGGTTCAGATCAAGGTCAAGAAAGTGGATCTTGAAAAAAGACAGATTGACTTCACGTTATTGAGCTAGACCTTAGGAATATCCTATCAAAATAAAATACTTGCCCTTTAGTTTTCTAAAGGGCATTTTTATTTGGCTCAGACGGGGTTACGGAGATTTAACAATAAATTTTTGACAAATAGGCATTTATTTCAAAAAACTTAGCACACAACTCTTTACAGTTTAGATTATTCTTTATATCTTTGCGGACTTAAAAACATTTTTTAACAAAAACAAAAAAGAAAAACAGGTAAATGCCTACTATTCAACAACTAGTTAGAAAAGGTAGAGTAGCTCTGGTAGACAAGAGTAAGTCACCAGCGTTGGACTCATGTCCACAGCGAAGAGGTGTGTGTACACGTGTATACACTACTACCCCTAAAAAACCAAACTCAGCAATGCGTAAAGTAGCTCGTGTTCGTTTAACAAACGGTAAAGAGGTGAATGCTTACATCCCAGGAGAAGGCCACAACTTACAAGAGCACTCGATCGTATTAATTCGTGGCGGTCGTGTTAAAGATTTACCAGGAGTTCGTTACCACATCATTCGTGGTGCTTTAGACACTTCAGGTGTTGCCGGTCGTAACCAACGTCGTTCTAAATACGGAACAAAACGTCCTAAACCAGGACAAGCAGCTGCTGCACCAGCAAAAGGTAAGAAAAAATAAACGGAGGAAAAGAAAATGAGAAAAGCAAAACCAAAAAAGAGAATCATTTTACCTGATCCAAAGTTTAACGATGTTCAGGTAACTCGTTTCGTAAACAACATGATGGTAGACGGTAAGAAATCTATCGCCTATTCAATTTTTTACGATGCAGTTGAATTAGTAGAGCAAAAGACTCAAGAGAATGGTCTTGAGACTTGGAAAAAAGCTCTTAACAATGTAATGCCAGCCGTAGAGGTTAAATCTCGTCGTGTTGGTGGTGCAAACTTCCAAGTACCTATGGAAGTTCGTCCTGAGCGCAAGATCGCTTTAGGTATGAAATGGTTAATTTCTTATGCTCGCAAACGTGGTGAAAAAACTATGTTTGAGAAATTGGCAGGAGAGATCATTTCAGCTTCTAAAGGTGAAGGTGCTGCTGTTAAGAAGAAAGAAGATACGCACAAGATGGCGGAAGCTAACAAAGCGTTCTCACACTTCAGATTCTAATTTTGAACAAAAAGAATCAAATATGTTTACACCGACTTTAGATAATGGAATTTTCAATTATCAAAGTCGGTGTATTTATTTCAAAGGAAATAACAATCAGCCAATAGGCAAACTGCAATAAAAAACATGGCAAAAGATTTAAAATTAGTAAGAAATATTGGTATCGCTGCACACATCGATGCTGGTAAAACTACAACTACAGAGCGTATTTTATTCTACTCAGGTGTTAACCACAAGTTAGGAGAAACTCACGAAGGTTCTGCTACAACTGACTGGATGGCACAAGAGCAAGAGCGTGGTATCACCATTACCTCTGCTGCTGTAACAGTATTCTGGAACTACCGTAACAAAAAATACCAAGTAAACGTAATTGATACACCGGGACACGTTGACTTTACTGTAGAAGTAAACCGTTCATTACGTGTATTAGACGGATTAGTATTCTTGTTTTCTGCTGTTGATGGTGTTGAGCCTCAATCAGAGACTAACTGGCGTTTAGCTGACGGATACAAAGTTCCTCGTATTGGTTTCGTCAATAAAATGGACCGTTCTGGTGCTGACTTCTTAAAAGTAGTTAAGCAAGTTAAAGATATGTTAGGTTCTGAAGCTGTAGCGCTTCAATTGCCTATCGGTGCTGAAGACAACTTCACTGGTGTTGTTGACTTGATCAACAACCGTGGTATCGTTTGGAATGAAGCTGATAAAGGTATGACCTTTACTGAAGTTCCAATCCCTGACGATATGCTTGAAGAGGTTGCTGAATACCGTGAAAAATTATTAGAAGCTGTTGCTGGATATGATGAGTCATTGATGGAGAAATTCTTCGATGATCCAGATTCATTAACAGAACGTGAAATCTTAGACGCTTTACGTAAAGCAGTATTGGATAACGCTATCGTTCCTATGGTTTGTGGTTCATCTTTCAAAAACAAAGGTGTTCAAACAATGCTTGACTTCGTTATGGAGTTATTGCCTTCTCCATTGGATCAAGAAGCTGTTAAAGGTACTGACCCACGTACTGGTGAAGAGATTACCCGTAAACCTTCTGAAGCTGAACCATTCGCTGCATTAGGTTTCAAAATCGCTACTGACCCATTCGTAGGTCGTTTGTGTTTCACTCGTGTATATTCAGGATTCTTAGATGCTGGTTCTTATGTATTGAACACTCGTTCAGGAAACAAAGAGCGTATCTCTCGTATCTTCCAGATGCACGCGAACAAACAAAACCCGATCGAAAGAATCGGAGCTGGTGATATCGGTGCTGTTGTTGGTTTCAAAGATATCAAAACTGGTGACACCCTTTGTGATGAGAAAAACCCAATCGTTCTTGAGTCTATGGTATTCCCTGAGCCAGTTATTGGTTTGGCGATCGAGCCTAAAACTCAAGCTGACGTTGATAAATTAGGTATCGGACTTAACAAATTAGCGGAAGAGGATCCAACCTTCGTAGTTAAAACTGATGAAGATACTGGTCAAACAGTTATTTCAGGTATGGGTGAGCTTCACTTAGATATCTTGATCGACCGTTTGAGACGTGAGTTCAAAGTAGAGGTTAACCAAGGTGCTCCTCAAGTAGCTTACAAAGAGTCTATCAACGGAACTACTGAACACCGTGAAGTTTACAAAAAACAATCAGGTGGTCGTGGTAAATTCGCGGATATCAAAGTTGTTATCTCTCCTGCAGATGAGGATTGGGATGTAGTTAAAAACCCTCTTCAATTCGTTAATGAGATCGTTGGTGGTTCTATTCCTAAGGAATATATCCCTTCAGTTCAAAAAGGATTTGAAGTTTCCATGAAAAATGGTGTTTTAGCTGGTTACCAATTGTCAGGTATGAAAGTTCGTTTGATTGATGGTTCATTCCACGCAGTCGATTCAGACTCTCTATCTTTCGAATTAGCAGCGAAGATGGCCTACCGTCAAGCACTTCCTAAATGTTCTCCAGTATTGATGGAGCCTATCATGAAAGTGGAAGTATTGACTCCAGAAGAAAACATGGGTGATGTAATGGGTGACTTGAACCGTCGTCGTGGTCAAATGCAAGGTTTGGATTCACGTAATGGTGCTCAAGTAATCAAAGCATTAGTACCTCTTTCTGAAATGTTCGGATATGTAACGCAATTACGTACCATCACTTCAGGACGTGCTACTTCTACAATGGAATTCGATCACTATTCTGATGCACCTCGTAACGTTCAAGATGACGTAATCGCGAAGTCTAAAGGAAAAGTTAAAGGTATCGAAGACTAATTCATACGAATAAAAACAAACCGATCCCTGGTTGCAAATAGCTCTAACCAGGGGTCATCTTAAAAACAAATTCATATAATGAGCCAAAGAATCAGAATCAAATTGAAATCATACGATTACAACTTGGTTGACAAGTCAGCTGAGAAAATCGTAAAAACAGTAAAACCTACAGGTGCAGTTGTTAGTGGTCCTATTCCATTGCCTACTGAGAAAAAAATCTATACCGTTTTACGTTCTCCACACGTTAACAAAAAAGCACGTGAGCAATTCCAATTATGTTCTTACAAGAGATTGTTAGACATCTACTCATCTAACTCAAAAACAGTTGATGCGTTGATGAAATTAGAATTACCTTCAGGTGTTGAAGTTGAAATCAAAGTGTGATAGATTTCTTTTGAAAAAAACAAGAAAGCCCATTGAAAAATGGGCTTTTGTTTTTTTCAAGATTTGAGATATGAGACATGAGAAATTTGAAAGAATTTTTAGACACCAATCTGAAGCATAGCATACAACAAAACAATAGCTAATAAGCAAAAGGATTTTACCCTTAATATCTCACATCTCAAATCTCAAATCTCAATACTATGAAAGCTAAAACTGAAATCCTACACCAAAGTTCAACGTTCTGCCTGAGAAATCTTTGGATTTACTTGCTGCATTCAGGTTGCTCAAACCTAGTCCATAGCCAGTTTGGATCAAGAATCCATTGGAAAGCTTATACCCTACTGCAAAATTTACCCCAGCGTCCCAACGATTCATCATTTTATTATTTCCGCTGAACTCTACATCCCGTGAACTGGCTGTCTTTGAATTACGCGTTGAATTTTTCAATTTTCCACTGAGGTTATAGCCTAAATAAGGACCTGCAGAAAGGAAAACATCGCCAGTCCCAACAGGAATGTAATAAACTGCATTGACTGGGATTTCGATGGACATCACATTGAGACTAGAGGTATTGAGGTCAGTTGCGGTTTGATCCCAATTGGGAATGGCGTCTACAAATTTAGTCCCTTTGCTTTGTAGGGAAATCCCGGGTTGGATAGAAAATCTACCAGATAACGGTATATCTGCGAAACCTGTCACAAAATAGGAAGGATTAAATTTTTGGGAATCATAGCTCGTGATTTTCCCAAGGTTCATTCCGGCCTTAAGGCCATAGGAAGTTTGGGCATTTGCTGCACAGATTGACAATCCAGCGATGCCAAGTAAGGATAAAAATGTTTTCATACTTAATATTTTTAGTTTATGAACCAAAACTAAACAGCATCGACCAAGTTAATTGTTATCGTTTAGTTAATTAACATTATTTCACAATTACATTATTTTCTTCATACAAGAATTTAAACCAAAATAATAGGCTCCATTTTAAATTAAATATCAACCCAAATGATACAACAAAAAAAGGCAGCCCAACAGGACTGCCCAATAATTTATTCACTAAGGCTGTTAAGCCTTTTCAATTTCGACTAGAATTGGAAACCTAATCCAAATGATAATGTACGAGTAGAGAATTTATCTCCATTCGAATTAGGGTTAAGATTAGTTAATCCTAAACCATATCCAGCGTTAACCAATAAACCGTTGTTGAATTTGTAACCAGCCATAAAGTTAGCACCAGCATCAATTAGGTTCATGTCTTTGTTATCACCAGAGAATTTCAGATCACGTTCTCCTTCAGCACCAAAATCACCTAAATTACCTTTGTTTTTAGCTTTTCCAGAAACGTTGAATCCTACATAAGGACCAGCACCTAAGAATACATTACCTGAACCTGCAGGAATATAGTAAACTGCATTTACTGGAATCTCAACTGACATTAAATTCGTAGTTGAAGAACCATCCAGTCCATCACCATCAAATTTGTATTTATTTCCTTTTCCTTGTAGGGAAACTCCTGGTTGAATGGAGAACTGAGGAGCTACAGGTAGATCAGCAAAACCAGTTACATAGAATGAAACATTATTAGATTGGTAGTCTTTCGCTAGATCAGATTGATTAGAGAATTTACCTAAGTTCACACCAGCTTTTAAACCATAACTAGTTTGAGCTTGAGCTCCAGCTGCTAATAAAAATGCAGCACCAAATGAAAGTAATAATTTTTTCATAGTCTTATTATTTTATCTTTTTGTTATGCTCCTCCTAACACATGTTATCGAGAGACACCCAAGTCTTGCAAAGTTTAGACCAAACTCTATTTTAGCAAATTTATTTCGCGCAAATAATTAATAATCAAACTATTAATTTTAAAAAATTTATGAAACATCCATTTCCTCCAAAGCTAATTTTTAAGCATTAAATTCAAAATCAAGGCTTTAAGGGGGCTAAAAGCAATTAGAAAAACAAAAAGCGAAAAAGGTTTTTTTATTTTAAAATTTAATCCTATTTTTGCATGCCTGTAAGGGTAAAAGGGTCGGATGGCCGAGTGGCTAGGCTGAGGTCTGCAAAACCTCCTACAGCGGTTCGAATCCGCTTCCGACCTCGTTAATAACAATTAAAAATATTTGATCACAATGGGAGTTACACGTTTAAAAAGAAAAGATAGAAGAAATAAAACTGTTGCACGCGTTGAAGTACAGTTTTTAAAACTTGGCCGTAATATTGAACCAGGTTCAAAAAGCAAAATGCCGAAGAACAGCCAAATCACTAAGAATAATGATATCTTAGATAAACTTTCAGCAGACGCTAAATAAGTTTAGAAAACATTATATTAAAAAGCCTGTAGACATTCTACAGGCTTTTTATTTGCTCTACGATCTGCTCGACCTTCTCTTTCGAACTATAGATTTCATCCTCGTCCATCCCTGTTACCGTGTCCGATCTATATTCCATCTTTGATCTTACCACGACCTTTGCTGAAGAATGTATACTATTCGCCTTTGTGTATTTCAATATTTCCTTCACATTGCCTGCATCAACCCCCGACCCCGGCATAATCTCTATCCGGCCAGCAGCCTGTACTATCAACTCTTTTAAAAGGTCCCGTCCTTGCCATGCTGTATTTTGCAGGCCAGAAGTCAATATTCGGTCACAGCCCAAGGCAATGATATCTTCCAATGCTTGTTTAGGATCCTTGCAACGGTCGAAAGCCCTATGGAACACGACACACATGGGTTTGGCCTCCTCCACTAAAACCTTCATCCTTTCCAAGTCTACAGAACCATCTGCCCTTAATACCCCGACAACAACCCCATCACAACCGACCTCCTTACAGTAACGGAGGTCCTCAACAATTTCCTGAAACTCTTCCTCTGTATAGAGAAAATCACCTGACCGCGGCCTGATCAATACATGGACTCCAATTTTTAGGGACTCCCTGGTCAATTTGATCTGCCCATATGAAGGCGTTGTACCGCCATTTTCCAGATTTTGGCACAGCTCTACCCTACTTGCACCACCGGCCTGGGCTTGCTTTGCCGAGTATATCGAATTGGAGCATATCTCCAATTGAATTCCATTTATCCTAGCTTCGTTCATATATTCAAATATATTCTTTTTGCTGCTGTAATTAGCTGTTGATTTTTTAATTCACAATAAATCAATAAATTATTAAAACAAAATTGGGGTTACACTTGTTGAAAATTTTGCGAGCATCCAAATTCCATCATTATGCCACTTATTTCAAAACAACGAGAGGTACAGATTCATTTATCATCCATGTATGATAATTTGCAAATCAGTGTCGAAAAAATGAAAAAGGAACTCAAGACGCACCGGTCAGAATATGAGGACGCCTGTCATATGCATA
Source organism: Sphingobacterium sp. NPDC055431 (assembly GCF_053644255.1). Lineage (NCBI taxonomy): Bacteria > Pseudomonadati > Bacteroidota > Sphingobacteriia > Sphingobacteriales > Sphingobacteriaceae > Sphingobacterium > Sphingobacterium sp. NPDC055431. The sequence continues at coordinate 29,492 of NZ_JBSHLH010000003.1, read as the reverse complement.
TCAAGTCGGGATTTCAATTGGAAAAACTTTGGTTGAGGGCAGATCAGAACTATCAGAACAAGTTCCGTGAGTTCGAAACCCATTGTTTTCTACTGGATATCCTTACCGACTATCGCGATGAAGAAGGCAATTTTATCCATCTCGAGGAATTCATCCTAACCCTAGAAACCCTTCTGCAACAATTTGTCCGTCAGGAGGCATACGAGACCTGTGCCGTGATCAAGAAATGGCATGATCACGTAAAGGGTAATCTTTTTATAAATCGGTAACGCTTTAAATCCTTAATTAGCTGGACTGACTTCATTAAAAATCTTATGGAGGATTTCCCAATTCCGATTCTCTTCACTGAGGAGATCGCGTGCCGAAATCCCATAATTATTCTTAAGGTCTGGGTCAGCTTGATATTGGAATAAAATGTAAATAATATTGACATCAACATTGTCCATCATCGCACGCCAAAGTGCGGTATTTCCAAAATGATCCTGAAGATCAACGGCTACCCGCTTTTGCAACATGAAGGAAACTAACTGGTATTGATTTCTTTCAACTGCGATATGCAAAGCACTTAAACCCTTTTTATCCTGATGGTTGACATCGGCATGTCGGTTAATGGCCCATTTAGCCAATTCCATTTCACCGTACAAAATAGAATTCATCAACAAGGTCCGGTTGAATCGATCGGGCTTGTTGATATCCACGTTGCTATAATAGTCCTTCACTATTTCTATCTCACTTTTCTTAATAGTCTCAAGAATGCTATCTATCCTTTTTATCTTTAAACTCAAAGCCAAACTCCTTTCTTTTATGCTCTGTAAATAGTCCAAATACTTCGATTGGATCAGATTTAAGCCTAAGCCGTCTATAAATAAGTTAAGAAATAATTGACAAACATCAAAATAACACATGCTTAATAAGGATCGTGGGGGCGAACGATTCCTGCATTTCTCTTACTATCACATTGTAATCCTGACGCAGAAAGGATCTCAGAATAATACGAAAATCAAGTTTTAATCATAAAGGTTTGCATTGGCGAAAGGTTTGTGCACTTTTTGCCTTGATGACATGTTGAGGCACGAAACATCTCGGAACTTAACAGTCATTTTGTTTTAATAAATCAATAAGGATTTCAATGGCGTACAGTTCCTGCACCTTAGGTGCAGCGTGGCAGGACCTGTTGGAGGAGAACCGTAGTGATTCTTCAAAATAGTTCAGAAGAAAAAGCGCTAAAGAGGGATTCAGAGTGAAACAAAGAATCTATTTTTTGATTTTTTTTGAGGTGTTTGTCATTCTGTTAACGTAAGATGAGGAACCCATTTCAAATGATGAATGTATAGTTCCGAGACCCTTCCGGAAACGGTCAGGGTGACACGAAAAGGTTACAGAACAGAAAGACCCCACCCCAACTGGATAAATACCTGATTTCAGGGATGTTCCGAAAAATGAAACATCCCTACATTTGATTAACCTTTAATCACACGGGTTAATATGCCTTAAAAGGTTCAAATTTCAATCATAAACAAAATCAAAATAGCATGAAAAATATCGGTTCAATTTTATTTATTTATGGCATATTGGCCATCATTATGAATTTCTTCAATGCAGTACCTCGCATCCTGCTTTGGATCTACAATTGGGGAGAAGGAACAGCATGGTTAATTAAAATAGCATTCGTACTCGTAGGAGCTGCAATATGGTGGTTTTCCGGTAAGGATGAAGTCAAGGATGAGACACCAACAGATCAGCCAACTCAGCCATAGCGAAGAAAAAAATGGATTTCTATAAAGGTGGTTGGAAGAATTACGACCACCTTTACTGTCCATTTACCTGACAGGAAACTCTTAGAGATTTATCTTACATTTTCATATTAACCTTGTTCGAAATTCACTTAGCACATTGTGATTCTGAACGATTTTGAAGAATCTGTACGGTTCTCCACCAACAGGTCTTGTCATTCTGTACCGAAGGTAGAGGAACTGTACGCCAATGCAATCTTCATTGAATAATAATGATTCGCATGTATTCTTCGAAGATATTTCGTTCCTCAAAACGAAAGGAAAAGGGAAAAGTTGAAAGAACTGTTTACAAATGCAATTGAAAATAATAACATCAATATCTTCCCCACTTATTTATCCCCTAAAACAATGGTCCGTTTCTCCTTCGCAGATTTCATTGCTGCATCCAAGATCTCAACAGCGGTAACATTGACTTGCAGACCATATTGATCCAATGGATTCAAAACAACTGAATCGTTCACCACTGCCGCAAGCAGGGAGAATGGGTCATTGAATGGAGCTGGTCGAGCATCTAATTTCTCTATCTCCTCAGGTTGATTTTCTTGCAAGCGCGTTTTTAAGGTTTTTGCATCGGTGGCTATGGCATAGCCTTTATTTCCATAAACCTCCATATCCTTACGTGAATAGGTCCAATTCCAAGATCCTTGAATGACACATTGGGCTTCGGGATATTGCAGAATGATGGTTGCCTCATCATCTACCTCTCTATATATCTCGGGCTTATTCTGTTGCACTACCGCAGTCACTGAGGTAGGTCTTTCGCCATTCATCAACCAAGTCATCAAGTTGGCACCATAGCAACCAAAATCAACCAAGGCTCCTGCCCCATTTTTCGCAGGGTCAGTCAATATCTCGAAGAACTCCTTGCTTACTCCTATCTCTTTAGGTCCCTGATGACCATCATTAACCATGACTTTCCTGATCTCTCCTAATTTCCCTTCAGTCAAAAGACCTTTAATCCTTTGATTACTTTCATACCAAGAAGTTTCAAAATTGGTCAGGACATGGATATTGTTATCCTTTGCCAAGGTTTCAATTTCTTTGGCATCGGCAAGGTTGGTCGCTAAAGGCTTCTCTACCATAACATGGACTTTTTTGGGTGCACAGACCCTTACTACCGTGATATGCTCTGAGATCGCTCCAAAAGCCGAAACCGCATCCGGTTTGACCTTGTTCAACATCTCGTCCAAATTCGTAAAGAACAAGGATCTATCCAATTGATAACGTTTGATATATCGCTCAACCAATTCCGGATTGGTTTCATAGATCCCAACAACCTTCATATCCTGCTTATCCTTTCGATTGAATACCCAATCCACATGTCCATGGCTCAATCCAGCTACCGCCAACTTTAATGGCTTTTGCGCAAATAATGGGGTGGTACAAACTATTATGAAAATACTGAACAAGAATGATTTCATGTTTTCTAAAGTTTAGGTGATGGTCTATGAGACGAATATTTCCCATCTAATTTATATAAAATCAACAACAATAATCCCTACCCATTTCATATTTATCCATTGATAACAAAATTGTTCCATAACATGGGAGTGGCAATCTTAAAATATCCTAGATTAATTTTTTAACTTTAACAACAGTGAACCAAATATAAATTTTATGGAACTACCATGGGCAGAGCCCTATAAAGTAAAGATGGTTGAAGAAATCTTTATGTCTAGCCGAGAACAACGTGAACAGTGGATCGAAGAGGAAGGAAACAATCTATTTAACTTAGCAAGCGACCGTGTTTTTATTGATCTATTAACGGACTCCGGAACGGGAGCAATGTCTGACCGACAATGGGCAGAAATCATGATGGGTGATGAAAGCTACGCTGGATCTCAATCCTATCTGAAGCTCCGTGAAGTCGTACGGCATACACTTGGATTTCCCTATTTCTTGCCAACACACCAAGGAAGAGCTGCCGAGAATGTACTTTTCAGCATCCTCGTGAAAGAAAACAATGTGGTACCTGGAAACTCTCATTTCGACACGACTAAAGGACATATCGAATTCCGCAAGGCTCATGCAATTGACTGCACCATTGATGAAGCATTTGACATCAATAATCTACATCCTTTCAAAGGCAATATAGACCTCCAAAAACTCGAAGAAGTCTATAAGGCCCATCCTAAAGAAAACATTCCGTTCTGCATGATTACGGTTACCTGTAACTCTTCTGGGGGTCAACCGGTATCTATGCAAAACATTAAGGATGTCAAGGCCCTATCTGAGCAATATGGAATCCCGGTATTCTTTGATGCAGCTAGATTTGCCGAAAATGCATATTTCATCAAGGAGCGCGAAGCTGAATACAAAGACAGAACTATCAAGGAAATCGTGAAAGAAATGTTCTCCTATGGGGATGGATTTACGATGTCTGCCAAAAAAGATGGTTTGGTGAATATAGGTGGGCTTTTAGGGATGCGAAACGAACAGCTTTACCGTGCCTGTGGCAATATGGGAATTATCTACGAAGGATTTATCACTTACGGAGGTCTTGCAGGAAGAGACTTGGCAGCGTTGGCACAAGGGCTTTTGGAATCGACCGAGCTCCCCTATTTAAAAGCTAGGATCGACCAAGTAGAGTATCTAGGCAATAAACTTATTGAATACGGAATCCCGATCCAAAAACCTATTGGAGGGCATGCTGTATTTGTGGATGCCTTAAACTTCCTGACCCATGTACCTCGCGAGGAATATCCTGCCCAAACTCTAGCGATCGAGCTCTATAAGGAATCCGGTGTTCGCGGAGTTGAAATTGGGACCTTGCTTGCAGATCGAGACCCGGAAACAAGAAAGGATCGTTTTCCAAAGTTAGAATTACTTCGATTGGCAATACCAAGAAGGACCTATAGCTACAAACATCTGGATTACGTCGCAGCGGCCCTAAAAAACATCTTTGAAAGAAGAGAAGATATTAAATCAGGTCTAGAAATCGTGTGGGAGTCAGAGATCTTGAGACATTTCACCATCTTGCTGAAAAAGAAATAAAAAGCATAAAAAAAGAGTGAACATTAAGGATATATCCCATGTTCACTCTTTTTTGCATATAAACCAAGCCTTACTTATTTATAGAAATTGATTAGAATATAAAGACCAATACAAATAATTGTTGGAATGAGGATTGATCTTGTCCTGTACTCGAGGTCTTTCGGAATAAAGTTCTTATTGAACAAGGAAATGATAGCCAAACCGAAGGCAGAAACAAAAACCCCAACAATAAAACCTAAAATATCATTTGACAAAGAGACCTTTGTCATGAGTAAGCCAATAAAATAACTAGAAATAGAAAATGCAGTAATACCGATTGCCAATAACAGAAAAGCTAAACCATACTTATTCAGGATTATATAATTTATCATTGCCAGAATAAAGCCATATAAAACACCAAATATTATACTGATGACGAAGATGAAAAAATTGGTATACAGTGCCACAGCACTTTGATCATCTGTCAACTGCATATCCATTGCTTTTCTTCTGGTTAGATCTTCTTGGTATTCAGTTTGGATCTGCTCTTCGATTAAACTTTCAACCTTGATTTTCTCCTCCTCTGAAAACATGCGTCCTCTTTCAACCAAAATTTCATAAGCCATCTTTTTTGCCTCAGGAACCTTTCTCGAGCCAGGTTGGATAAATCCTTCAAGCTCCTTGTCTGAAAGCTTTTCTAATACACTTTTTTTAACCATAAAAATCCAATAACCATCAAGCCTGCTTGATATGAAATCATACAACCAACAAAGATATAACCCAATAGAAATAGAATTAAATTATTATTACATTGTTAATAAATAGGTAAATATAATTCTACAAAACTTATATCAAAGAGATCAATAAGTATTTTCCTCTTCGATTTCGTTCCTAATACGTTCATTTACATTCAGCTTTGCACCTATAAAAGAAAAGATGCCTGTTCCATATTCCCTTGCATAGGGGTTGTCAATTGAAGCAGCTAATTGTGACCTCTCAAAGAAGGCCCCAGTTTCGGCTAACTCTTTCTCAACTTCGGAAGCATTCTTAACACGTATGATGTTTCTATAAGGGATATCCAAATCAAACCAATTCAGATAGTCGGCATTAAAAGAAACGGCTTTGATGCCTAACCTTGAATAATAATTTATTGCTCCGGCCTGTCCATAATTATCGCATAATACTAGGGTATTTTGAGGTTCAGGCATTGTTTTATACAAAGAGTCTACTTTACGAGCTAATTCAGACCAGCCCAGCATATCGGCAAAATCCTGTGGCAATTGATGCTCTTGTCCATCTTCCCATCGCAACATTCCAAACTTTCTGTAATATTCTGGATGTTTCACTATATATTCAGGGGTTTTATTCGGAAAGGCAATAAAAAACAAAGGAAGGAATAGCACAAGACATAAAACTAAGATGACTGGCTTTAACACTTTTGTCCAAACTTTCTTTTCTAATAAATTCGATAAGTATACTGCTCCAAAGGCAAAATAAATAGGATAAAGTCCTAATGCATAATAATCCTTGGCCTTTAAGAACAGGAATATGGCGAGGACAAAGAAAAAGGTCCAAAAGAAAACCTTGTATTTTTTAAACGCTGGATATTTCATCAGGCCATAAAGCCCAATAAAAAACAACAGAAAGGTACCTGGAAAGAACATCAATTGAGAACGGATAAAGCCCCACCTGTCCACATGAACGAGTTGGGTTTCGGACAATTCCTTCATATGGCGCAAGACAGGGAGATCATTACTGTATTGCCAAATGATATTGGGAAGGACCAAGAGGAATGCCACAAGGATACCGAAATATAAAATACGGTTCCCAAAGATTCTCCTTTCTGGCACAAGCATAAAGGCTGGTATCAATCCCAGCACAAGAAATAGGATATTGTATTTGTTCAAGAATCCTGCAGCAAAGGATAGGCATAGGTAAAAAAGCCATTTGCTTTCATATCTGTTCAGGTATTTGATCAAGAAATAGAACATCAAGGTCCAACAGAGCACATCCAATGAATTAGGCTGATAAAGGCTATTCAATCGCAGGTAAACGGAGAAGGTGACACAAGTACCGCCCAATAACAATGCAAATAGATTTCCTTTTAATTCTTCTATGGCCTTCCAAACTACCAATACCGTCAATGCTCCAAAAAGTACAGGAAAGAACCGAACCCAAAAGACTCCATTGCCCAAGAACTTTATGATTAGGGAAATCCAAGAAGTCATCGGTGGTACAGAATGGAAACCCCATGCCAGATGATTGGCTTGATCTAAATGTAAAAACTCGTCACGTTGGAGGTCATAGATTGGGTGAACCAAAGAATATTGCAGGATAAACTTTAATACAATAAAGCTGATTAGGATAATAATGTTAGTCTTGGTCATAATTCAAAGACAGAATAGCAATGCAATTTATTACATAGCAATGCAAAATAATCTTAATGAGTTTATTAACCCAAGTTACTAAAATTTAAGATCAATCTGAGGTAGTATATTGATTTTAAATAAGTTGCAAATAGAATTATAATTTACTTAACAACTTGATAGACTCCTTTTTCAGGACCGAAGCTAACTGTATTCGGCACAAAATAAGGAATGCCCATATAGATCAATTCAGTGCCTTTACCCGAAAGATATTGATCGTTTTTGGCCAGTAATGCAAAGGCTTTACGTTTTTTATCACGCCAACCAAACGGGGTATAATAGAGGCTTCCCAACAATGTATCCGCTTTGATCTCGCCCTCGACCTCCCCAGTTACGAGATATTCACCAGGACCAGTAACAGTATACTTCCCTACAAAACGCTTCTGATGTAGCATCAAATCAATCGTGACGGTATCTCTACCTTGATAAGAGATTAGTTTTTTTTCAATTAAATCCTTTTGTTTCGATTCCGAACAGCCTTGTAGGAAACCGACTGAAAAAGCAATAAAGATGGATCCTAAAGATATTAATGTGTTTTTCACTTCTTAAATATAAGTTAATTTTAGGACTAGTTCCTTTAAAAACAAACGAATAAAAATAAGACGGCAATTTCTTGCCGCCTTAATTATTTTTTAAAACTTTACTCCTTGTGCATTCTTACAATCTTTGGTATAAACTTACCTTGAATATCGACTAGTTCCTTTTGTGCCAGCATAACCTGTTCAATATCCTTATAAGCCAAAGGATTCTCTTCCACCGATCCCCCGATCAGTTTAACATTTGCATTGAAGATCAGCTTCTTCATAGCAGAATTTGTCATATTATCCTTTGCTTTTTGGCGACTCATTGCACGACCAGCTCCATGGGAAGCCGAATTTAAGGCATGCTCATTTCCTCTGCCCGAAACTAAATATGCCGCGGTTGTCATACTTCCAGGGATGATTCCTAATTCTCCTTGATGGGCAGGAGTTGCACCTTTTCGATGTACTATGATCTCCTTTCCATTAGAAAGACTATCCTTCCAAGCAAAATTATGATGGTTCTCCACCAATGCCATCGCCTTCAGTCCCAAGGCAGATAACAGGTTTTTATGGATTCGATCATGACAAGCTTTGGCGTAATCACCGGCTAAATTCATGGCTAGCCAATATTCCTGTCCTGCTTCAGTATCTATATCCAACCAAGCTAATTGCTGTGCATGCCGAGGCAATTTACAGGTTTCCATAGCGATATGGGTGTACTGTTTGGCAATTGCAGCTCCTAGCCCTCGGCTACCAGAATGCGTTAGCAAAGCGGTGTAGACCTTGGGCTCCAGGCCAAGACTATTATTTTCCAATAACTCGATTTCTCCAAACTCCACAAAATGGTTGCCATTGCCTGAAGTCCCCAATTGTCTGGCGGCCTTTCCTCGCAAAGGCTTGAGAATAGGAATTTCATTGAATAGCGGATGGTCAAGGATTTCATGATCCTGCCTGATTGCCAAGCCTCCTTCCATACCAAAATGAGTATGGTTTTTCATGGCTTGCATGATCTGGAACTCATTTCTTTTGCTAAATCCTTCTGCAGCATCTAAAATGGAGAGTGCCATTCGGCATCCAATATCCATCCCCACAGCGTATGGAATAATGGCTTGATCTGTTGCCAAAACCCCACCTATCGGTAAACCAAAACCCATGTGGGCATCCGGCATTAATGCAGCCTGTACACTTACTGGCAACATGCAGGCTATCTCCATCTGCTGTTTGGCAGAAGACTCAATCCCCTTACTACCATAAACCTTGCAGGAGCTTGGTTCTTCTCTTAGTTCATAAGCTTTAAAATTTACCTCCTTCACTTTTCCGATAACCTTTTCTGCTATTTTACGAGTCTCTTCGTTTTCTAAAAATGCCTCTGGATCATTTTTTATATCCACAAGCAAATCAAGCAATTCTTGTTTACTGTGATGCTTGAAATTTTTGCTGGCTATGTTAATGACCAAGCTTCTCAGCTGATCATTGTGATAACCTATCTTACTTAAATCTTTTGTTCTTAAATTGCCCATTGGCTCTAAATATCTAATTCCAGGAATCGTTCTTTGGAACTGTACCTAGGAATGTTTTTAATCTTGTTTTTATACTTCGTTTTCTCGTCAAGAAAGCGATTACCTCGATAGCCTTTACCGGAAGTCAAGCGATCGATCCTAGGCCATAGAAAATTCCTGTTGATATGATTATTGACTAATGCCAACTCTTGCTCTACTTCAACATCGAGCTTTCTTGCATGCGTCACAAAATGTGGAGAAACTTTCAACTTATAGCGCCATGGTTCGGTAAACACATAGCTGATACTCGTCCGTTTTGCATATACATTGTAGGTTTCCACTTCCATGAAATAGGCTTTCTCTTCTTCAGTCAACTTCATTTTATTTTCAAGCCATTCATATGAAGCGAACTCACGAAGGTATTGTCTTCTATATTCATAACCTGACCGCTTTCTTTTTCGTTTCTTATACTTAAAATCCTTATCATGATGGTATTCCACCGTGTTGATCTTTTCCAATAAAGCTTCGTAGAAATCCTTTTTCGGATTATACCTTAAATCATCCTGCAACACAAAATATCGCTTCCAACCACGTTGATAAGGCTGTTCAAGTTCGACGAAAGGCAAGCTCCATTTGTATTTACTGAGTTTGCTATAATGCCGCCACAATGCAATCAACCTTCTGTCTCGGTCTTTCCTGACAAGTTGCTTTTTGCGTCGTGCAGATTTCATACCGCACGACCAATCCAAATTGCTCATCGCAATGAATTACATGTTTTTGAATTTGATTTTCTGATTCTGTTCGTCCCTGATCAGGATATACCCTTTTGAAAGTGCTCAGAAAACCCAAGGATATTAAGGCAGCAGCATTGTTGATAAACAATACTCACTATATATTAAAATATAAGGGATTTGACTGCCTTTTTAGGCAATGAGCGAAAGGGATGATATGTTGTTGTGCTCTGTCATGATTTCTTTAGATTAATGGATGATTAAATCAAAGAATTATGGGCAAAAGTATGTAATTGTTTAAAAGTCTGCAAATTAAACTTTCAAAAAGACGCTCTATTAATCAAAAATGCCCATTTTCTTTAAACTCAGCTACATTTTATCCCTTTAAAAAATAATCATTATTTTTTTTCCTTGTGTAACTACTGTAACCTAGAATCACTTCGCCATATCTGAATTTTGCATTATTAATTAAATACGATCAGGTATGTATAAAAGATTTATAGTACTAATTATTATCCTTTCTTCATGGAGCTCATATTTATTGGCACAGCAGCCACTAAGCTTAGAAGAAGCGATCAGCCAAATGAAGCAGAATAATTCGCAGCTTCGGGTACAACAAAAAGATATTGATTTCTCAAATGCAGAACTGGAAGGAACGAAATCTGGATTTCTCCCGAAGGTTTCTGTGAGCCACACGGCGTTTTTTACCAATGACCCCTTGAATTCTTTCGGGTTTAAGCTTCAACAAAAAACGGTGACCGCAGCAGACTTCAATCCAGACCTGTTGAATAACCCTGATGATATGGCTCATTTCAATACCAAACTAGCCGTTCAACAACCCCTTTTGAATTTCGATGTCTATTCGGCAAGAAAAGCATTGAAAGAAAAAATTGCAGCCAATCAATACCAAAAGAAATTTGCGGAGGAGATGCTGATTGTGGAAATCGAAAAAGCATATAGCAACCTTCAGTTCTTATATGAAGCTAAGAAGGCTGTAGAAAAGGGACAGATTGCTTACGAAGAGGTATTGCGAAATACCAAAAACATGGAGCAACAAGGATATGCCAAGACTTCAGATGTCTATTTGGTGCAGGTAGGATTATCCGAGGTTCAGAACAAAGGTATTGAAGTCGATAACCATATCTCTAACCTTTCCGATTACCTCAACTGGTTAATGGGCAAGCCGGCCAATGAAATCTACATACCTGACACGCCTCTAGCTAGCATGAGCTTAGCTACTGATCAATTGACATTCTCACAGGAAAGAGCAGATATCAGGGCCATGGTTTCTGGTCTAGCGGCTCAGGGACAGATGATTGATATGAACAGGAAAAAACTTCTGCCTAGGATCAATGCCTTTGGAGAATATAATTTCAACGACAAGAAGATTGTTGGCTTCGGTGCAAATGGCTACCTAGCTGGAATCTCGCTCTCTTGGGATGTATTCAATGGAAATGAAACCCAGAATAAAATCAAACAAAGTCAGATCTCCTATGCCAAAGCTGAATCTGAAATGCTGGTCTATGTTGAAAAACATGAATTGGAATTGCAGAAAGCTAAACGTGATCTAGTAGCCAACCAAGCCAAGATCCGATTGACGGAGACTGCACAAAAGCAGGCTTCCGAATCCTTAAGGATTTTGGAAAACCGCTACAGCCAAGGTCTGGAAAAAACCTCTGACCTATTGGTTGCCCAAGCAAAGGATTTCGAGAAACAGGTGGAATTGCTGGAAGCGATCAAAGAATACAACCTTTCCATCATACAAATCAAGTTTTTAACTCAACCATCAAATTAACTCATAAAATGAAGACAATATTAACATCTATAAGCTTTTTAGCCCTTTTGGGTTCCCTTTCTTCCTGCTCTAATCAAACAGAGCCAAAGAAGGTAGAACTTCCTGCCATTGCTGCAACTATAGGACAGACTGCAGGAACAAACCAAGGAAAATATGTAACCGCCAGCGGTAAAATTGAAGCAGAGAACAGCGCCATGATAAGCACCCGTTTAATGGGATTCGTAACTGATATCACCGTTAAAACCGGACAAAAGGTTTCTCAAGGGCAACTATTGGCTCGAATCAGCAGCAATGACCTGAGCGCTAAAAAAGCACAGGCAGAGGCAGGAATTGCGCAAGCGAATGCCGGCTACAACAATGCCAGAAAAGATTACGAACGATTTCAGGCCTTATTTGCACAAAAAAGCGCTAGCCAAAAGGAACTGGATGATATGAGCACCCGCATGGAAATGGCCAAGGCTGGACTGGAAGCTGCCAAACAGATGCGTAATGAAGTAATGGCTCAATTCTCCTATTCCAATATCACGGCACCCTTCAGTGGTGTCATTACCGGGACATTCATGAAGAAAGGTGATATGGCGAATCCCGGCATGCCGATAATCAGTATGGAAGGTGCATCCAAACTCCAAGCCGTAGTCATGGTCTCGGAGAGTGAGATCTTGAATATTAAAAATGGCATGCAGGCCGATGTAACCATAAAATCCACTCAAAAAACCATTAAAGGTAGAGTAGCCGAAATGAGTAGTTCTGCTCAGAATACGGGTGGCCAATACATCGTTAAGATCAACTTGGATGAACCGGCTGAGATCCTTTCGGGCATGTTTGTCCAAGCGGTATTCCCAATAGAACGCAGTGCTTCGGCTGATGCTGCAACTACCATGACCCTTATCCCGAAGGAAGCAATCATTGAAGAAGGGCAACTGAAAGGAATCTATGTCCTAAATGACCAGAACATTGCTCTATTGAGATGGGTAAGGTTGGGTAAGACCTTTGGAAATGATGTTGAGGTCCTTTCCGGATTATCCGAGAATGAAAAGTATGTGCTAAAAGCAGATGGTCGCCTATTCAACGGCGTTCAAATCAAGGCTAAATAGACCATCAGAACAGACAGAATTCTTTAAAATTTAAATTCAGAGCAATGCAAAGTGGTATATCAGGTAAAATAGCCTCGATGTTCTTGAACTCCAAACTATCCATCCTGTTGATGGTCGGTTTGATGATCATCGGTGTATATAGTTCTTCCTTGATCCCTAGAGAGGAAGAACCTCAAATCAACGTCCCGATGGCCGACATTATGGTCGGTTATCCTGGAGCTAGTCCAGAGGAGGTTGAAAGAAGGGTATTGGAACCCTTGGAGAAAATCATTTCCAATATCAAAGGTGTAGAGCACCTACATAGTACTGCCATGAATGGCCAAGCGATGATCATCGTCCAATTTTATGTTGGCGAAGATATTGAACGTTCCTATGTAAAACTCTATGATGAGCTGATAAAAAACCAGCATATATTCCCTCAGGGCGTATATCCTCCTATAGTAAAAACAAGGTCGATAAACGATGTGCCTATGTTGGCACTGACCCTATGGAGCGATCGATATGACGACTTCCAGATCCGTCAGATGGCCGAAGAGGTATCCTCAGAAATCAAAAAGATCAAGGACGTCTCTACCATTAAGGAGATTGGTGGCCGTAGTCGTGAGCTAAAGGTAATCCTGGACAAGGATAAGATGGCTGAAAATGGTGTTGATGCCTTGAATATCATGCAGATGATCCAGGCCAATAATGGCAGCATGCAATCTGGTAGCTTTGTTCAGCACGATCAGGAGTTTTTATTGACTACTGGACAATTCTTGGCAACAAAAGAAGATATGGAAAACTTGGTGGTTGGTGTGCACCAACAGATGCCAGTTTACTTAAAACAGGTTGCACAGATCAATGATGCTGCTGGAACAGCCAAAAGCTATGTGTCCTTTGGATACAGCAAGAACAATGAGAACTTCGAGAGCAATCCATCGGAATACCCTGCTGTCACCCTTTCTATTGCAAAGGTGCAGGGTGCCGATGCGATGCAGATCTCAGAACAGATCCTGCAGCGTGTTGAGAAATTACAGGATAACTTGATCCCTAAGGATGTTAAAGTAGAAGTAACCAGAAACTATGGCGAAACAGCTTCACATAAAGTAAATGAATTGCTGTTCCACCTTGGAGTAGCTATTGTCGCAGTTACAGCATTGGTGATGTTGGCTATGGGCTGGCGAGGTGGATTGGTTGTGTTCCTTTCTGTACCGTTGACCTTTGCTCTGACACTCTTTAGCTATTATATGCTGGGCTACACCTTGAACCGGATTACCCTTTTTGCGCTGGTCTTTGTCGTCGGTATCGTAGTGGATGATAGTATTATCATTGCAGAAAATATGCACAGGCATTTCAAGATGCGGAAACTGCCATTCAAGGATGCCGCTATCTATGCGATCAATGAAGTAGGTAACCCGACCATCTTGGCAACCTTTACCGTGATTGCGGCTATTCTACCGATGGCCTTCGTTTCAGGCATGATGGGCCCTTATATGAGTCCTATGCCAATTGGTGCATCCATTGCCATGTTGCTTTCTCTATTTGTTGCTTTGACCATTACGCCTTACCTAGGCTACCATTTATTGAATGAAAAAGAGAAACAACATGAAAAAGAGGAACAGGGGCATCAGACCAGTTGGATCTATAAGATCTATAACAAGTTTGAAAAACCCTTACTCGACAACTCCAAGAAACGTTGGTTAGTACTAGGGCTTACTGTAGTACTTCTGTTTGGATCGGTGGGGATGTTCTTCACTAAATCTGTCGCAGTAAAGATGCTTCCGTTTGACAACAAGAATGAATTCCAGGTAGTGATCGATATGCCAGAAGGTACGACATTAGAAAGGACATCGGCTGTTGCCAAGGAGATTTCGCAATATTTAACTACTGTACCTGAGGTTGTAAACTATCAGAATTACATTGGAACTTCGGCTCCTATTACCTTCAATGGCTTGGTTCGCCATTATGACCTGCGCGGTGGAAGTAACATGGCGGATATCCAGGTTAATTTGTTGAACAAAACAGATCGTGATGAGCAGAGCCATGCTATTGCCAAGCGCATTAGACCAGCTATACAGGCCATTGCACAAAAGCACCATGCCAATGTGAAGATTGTCGAGGTTCCTCCAGGTCCTCCGGTACTCTCCACCATTGTTGCAGAAGTCTATGGCCCTGACTATCAGGAGCAGATCAAAGTGGCCTATCAGGTCAAGGAAATCCTAAAAAAGACCAACGATGTAGTCGATGTGGACTGGGGAGTTGAAGATGTGCAGACCGAATATAAATTAGAGGTAGACAAGGAGAAAGCCATGTTGAATGGTATTGCACCACAACAAGTGGTCGGCAACCTGACTTACCTATTGCGTGAATACCCTATTTCTAATCTATACGATGAAAAGTCGGTTAATCCGGTGGGCATCGTGATGGCCTTAGATGATAAGGACAAAACGAACATTGAGGATATACAGAACCTGAAGATCAAAGGTCAGCAAGGCAATATGGTCCCTGTCCGTGATATCGTCCAAGTAAAACAGGATACATTGAGAAAATCCATCAGCAGGAAGGACCAGCAGCGCGTGGTCTATGTCCTGGCAGATATGGCCGGTGATCTGGAAAGCCCTGCCTATGCCATCTTGGGTATGGAGAAAACCTTGAAGGAAATGAAATTGCCTACAGGATATGAAATCTCCGATCTGTACATGGGGCAACCTGAGGAGACCAGCAATTTTACGGTGAAATGGGACGGTGAATGGCAAATTACCCTAGAGGTGTTCCGCGACTTAGGAATTGCCTTCATGGTCGTGATCATCATTATCTACATGCTGATCGTAGGCTGGTTCCAAGATTTCAAAACACCGATCGTCATGATGGTGGCCATCCCATTATCCCTGATCGGAATTGTACTCGGCCACTGGTTACTGGGGGCCTTCTTCACCGCTACTTCATTTATTGGGATGATAGCTTTAGCTGGGGTCATGGTGAGGAACTCCGTACTTCTGATCGACTTTATCGAGATCAGGCTGAAGGATGGAATTCCACTGAAACAGGCCATCATTGATGCTGGTGCTGTTCGGACCACGCCTATCCTTTTGACGACTGGAGCGGTTGTTATCGGAGCATCGGTTATTCTTTTCGACCCTATTTTCCAAGGTCTGGCCATCTCCCTGGTGGGTGGAGCCATCGTATCCACGATCCTGACCTTGTTCGTCGTGCCATTGGTATACTATATCGTCGAACGCAAGAAGTGGGCTAACAATAAGGATTAATTTTTAAGATCTATTATTATGAAACTATTAATCATTACAGCAGCAAATAGCTATCAATACAGCGTCAAAAATTTGCTGGCAGAAAATAAGGTGATCACCTATTCCTATAGCGCCGTAACAGGTTATAGGGATAGTACAAAGGATGCTGTGAAGGATAATTGGTTCGCTTCAGAAATGAACAAGACCGAATCCTTGTTATTCTTTGCCTTTGTGCAGGATGAGCAATCTGATCAGATTTTCTCCGCCGTGGAAGAGTTAAACCGGACGATGGACCTGCACTCGAAAGTGCATATCGCCATCAGTTCTATTGAAAAATCAAATTAACCAGTTAAACATCAAATATGACTAGAGAACGCTACATTAAAATGATCGCTGGGGCGATGGTTTTAATATCCAGCTTAGGAGCCTATTTTATCAATATCAATTGGATATGGCTCGCCGTATTTGTAGGTGCAAACCTATTGCAATTTTCCATTACCCAATGGTGCCTACTGAACAACATCTTGAAGGCTTTGGGGATAAAATCGGAAATAGAGTGCTGCGGAACGGAAAAATGTTGATTACCTATGAGTTTAATAAGGAAGGGCTGCCTGTAATGGGCAGCTCTTTTCTTTTTATGCCTTTCATTTCCTAAGCACTTACAGACAGCAGACTGTTGAATTACTTTTGCTCTCGGGTTTTAATCTCAGTTTCGAGTTGACTTAAATAGGTGAAACTTGGCAATAGAGTAATGAAACTACCGCAGGCAACTGCAATGAGTGCGTAATTTCCACTTTTGATAGCAAGAACCACAAGTGCGAAACATACGATTAGCATGGTAATTCCAAGCACCGTTAGCATCCCCTTGCGTTTCTTTTTCTCTAAATAAAGTTCTTCTAAGCTTAGTTCGGGTAGTTTTTTATTTTTTGTCATTAGGTAGATATATTTGATTAATATTTGTACTTGAATTATTCGATACTTGTGCCAGCTTGTTGATGTAAAGGAAAAAATTATACCAATACTCAACAATCTGCATCAGATTCCATTATAAGGCACTAGCTTTCTGTAGTACTTTTGAGGAATGATTATAGATCCTAACCTTTATTGCAGCGTCCTGATTTGAAGAATTTATTAATAATACAATTCCATTATCCTCTACTTTAAACGAGTATTTGTTGTTTTTTGTCATAGTGGAATCCATTGCAGCTATTGACACAGTAATTGGATCATTCGAGATGTTTTGCCCATCTATAGAAAATGATTTTTTATCTTCAGTTGAAATCTCCAAAGAGCTCTTAGCTGGAATGGTAGTATTTATGTATAAAGATTTTGGTTCTTTCTTTCCAACATAATTAGTTTGGCAAGAAATGAAAATAAATAGAATAGCTAGCAACAATGGTTTCATAATTTAAATATAGAGAAAAATCCCTTTCCTGTTTCATCCAAAGGAAGGAAGGGTCTCGGAACTATACAAATAATGATTGTATTGGCGTACAGTTCCTGCACCTTCGGTGCAGCATGAAATAGTCTGTGGTTGGGGATCCGTACAGAGTCTTCTTAATCGTTCAGAATTGAAATGAATTCAGTAGGGATTTTCAGAAAAATATTTCACCCACGCTGTGTGTTGTCCGTTAAGCGATTCAATTTCTATAAAGATTCCACCCCCGCTGGGACTTACTCAAAACAAACATTTCACCTTCCGCAGGAAGTCCTTTAGCCTCCGGCTCATTTCCTTGGCGGAAAAATGGATAGAATGCCGTCGACTTGTGCGATGGAATTGCTAAAATAATTGAACCCCTCTAGGGTTCTTTTCTAGCTAGGATTCTGCATTTTCCGTAAATCAAGGAACATTCATTCTTCCGGAGGAAGCCCTTTAGCCTCCGGCTCATTTCCTTGGCGGAAAGATGGAAAGAATGCCGATGCCCAGTGCGATGGGATTGCTAAAATAATTGAACCCCTCTAGGGTTCTTTTCTTGCTAAGATTCTGCATTGTTAGTAAATCAAGGAACATTCATTCTTCCGGAGGAAGCACTTTAGCCTCCGGCTCATTTCCTTGGTGGAAAGATGGAAAGAATGCCGATGCCTCGTGCGATGGGATTGCTAAAATAATTGAACCCCTCTAGGGTTCTTTTCTTGCTAAGATTCTGCATTGTTAGTAAATCAAGGAACATTCATTCTTCCGGAGGAAGCACTTTAGCCTCCGGCTCATTTCCAGTGGCGGAAAGATGGAAAGAATGCCGTCGACTTGTACGATGGGATTGCTAAAATAATTGAACCCCTCTAGGGTTCTTTTCTTGCTAAGATTCTGCATTGTAAGTTAGTTAAGTAACATTTCACCTTCCGGAGGAAGCACTTTAGCCTCCGGCTCATTTCCTTGGCGGAAAGATGGAAAGAATGCCGATGCCTTGCGCGATGGGATTGCTAAAATAATTGAACCCCTCTAGGGTTCTTTTCTTGCTAAGATTCTGCATTGAAAGTTAGTTAAGTAACATTTCACCTTCCGGAGGAAGCCCTTTAGCCCCCAGTCCATTTCCTTGGCGGAAAAATGGATAGAATGCCGTCGACTTGTGCGATGGGATTGCTAAAATAATTGAACCCCTCTAGGGTTCTTTTCTTGCTAAGATTCTGCATTGTTAGTAAATCAAGGAACATTCATTCTTCCGGAGGAAGCACTTTAGCCTCCGGCTCATTTCCTTGGCGGAAAGATGGAAAGAATGCCGATGCCTCGTGCGATGGGATTGGCCTTGGAATGCTTTCAAAAAATTCTCCATCTAAGGGGAGAATTTTGAAGGAAGATATTCCCGACAACAAGGCATTCTATCCATGTGCGAAGGACAGTGCGAAAAGCCACCTTAAATGGGCCGAAGCGTTTTGGTTACTTTTGCGCTTCAAAAGTAACAATGAGATCGATAATCCTTAAATGAACCAAAGGATTTACGGATTCGAGTTGTATTTGGTATCCCTGAGCTCCTTCGTCGGTTTGGTACTTTTGGGCTCCAAAAGTAACGAAGATTAAACTTCCACATTCAACAGCAATAAATGCGAAATTTCGACAATTTCAAAGAACAACCGACAAACAGGGCCGTTTACAAGGACCTAGTTCTAAATAATGATTTGAGCACCTAGATTTCTTTCATACCCCTTATTTGAGTTGCAATTTAAAATTTCAATTCAAAAGAAAAGCAATACTCAATATTATGTTTTCTATAAGAAAACAGATGATCATTAATATTCCCTTCTTTTCCTATTTCGAGCAACATCACCCGGATGTATTCCAAAAAACTCCTTATAAGCACTGGTAAAATTGGAAGGCTTTTGATAGCCAACTTGCATGGCAATTTCTTTCAACAATAAATTCTTTTGGGTAAGAAGTTCATGCGCCTTTTGCATCCTTATCCGTTGTGTATAGGCATGGATGGTACTGTTAAAGGCCTTCTTAAAATTAGTTTTGAGCTTTGTCTCGTTCAGACCAACCATCCCTGCTAAGTCCTTTATGGTTGGCGGTTGGATATATTGATCCTCCAAAATGTTTTTCGCTTCTTCTATTTTTTCAAAATCCGCATCATGCATGGCCGGTCTTGCCAATTGTTCTGAATGCAAACTAGCTTGCTGTTCCAATTGCAGCATCAGCAATTCGGCAATCTTTATTTCAAGGCAAAGACGATGGAAAGAACCCTTCCGACTACAATTACGAACCTTCTCGATTATCTGTTTCATATCAAGGCTCAATGGCGCAAAATCTAAAGCTAAACTAATTCTCTCCCCCTCCATAACGGCCTTTATCAGATCATCCTGATTGCTGTAGTTATGAGGGATAATGCGATGGCTGAACTCCGGAGAAAGAACGACGATAAAGGAATTAAGCATTAAAGCAGGCTCATAGATTATCTTTAAATTATTGGTATTAAAAATCTCGAATTTATGTTCCCCTCTTTGTAACTTTAGACCAGAGTCATGACTGCTCACCATGTCCATGATCCTTACATCGCCCTCAAGATGAAAAACAATGAGCAACACATTATCCTTGAAAGACAAGTTTGCAGTAGCCCGCTGAGAAAGATGAGAATGGACATCTATAAGAATCAGTCCATCCGTATGGAACAGCCTAAATAGGCCGTCTGAAAGCTCCTCATTGCCCAATAGCAGTTCTTTCAGCTCAGACCCTAGGTCGTAAACATCATTAACAACGATGCTGGCTTTTTCAGCCTCTTTCCGATTGGTCCATATCAATTCCATCAGCAATAGCGGTTACTAAAAACTTCTATTTTGGGCACTTTTACTTCCATTTTGGGCACTCAAAAAATCTCACTTTAGATATCTTTGTAAAGATAATTTATATTTAGTATAAATCTAAATAACATCATGCGTTCGGTTGCTTATTACAATTGAATGAAGATTATCAGGATACGAGTCGGAATAATTTATATGCTAGGAATTTTTAGGTGCTGCTTTCTATTGGTAATGATGAATACAATATGTCAAATAGTTTTTGGAAACATATCCATCTCTCAAAAGCAATTCTTGATCGAAGGAAAAGTACTGACCAATGACAAAGAACCCATTCCTAATGTAAGTATCATTTTAAAAACCGACCATAAGATCTCGACCAAAACGGACGCCCAAGGGTCCTTCAAACTCAGCCTGCCCGAAGGAAGCCATACCCTCGTTTTTAGCCACCAATCCTACCAATCTTTTGAAGGAATCTTTAGGATAGCTGGAAATGAAAACAACAAGCATTCTTACGACATCTATCTGAAAGAAAAACGGATAGAGATCCAAGAAGTAGACATTAAGGGACAAAAGATATTATCCGCTGCCCCATCACTCAAAACCATCAAACTGGAACATAAGCAGATTGCAGGGGGAACTTCAGTGGCTGTGATGACTCCTGAGGTGCAGCGTCTGGAAACCATTAAGGATGCCTTGAAATATGAGCCAGGAGTGGTCATACAAGAGTTTTTTGGAGCCAATGACCAACCTCGCTTGAGCATACGTGGTTCAGGCATCCAAAGCAATCCCCAACGCCGGGGTGTATATCTATTGCAAGATGCCATCCCCATTAATTTTGCTGATGGTTCCTTTATCATCGGTGTAATGGATCCAGCTATTACCGAATCGATTGAAACTTTCAAAGGCGCCAATGCCCTCCGCTATGGAGCAGCAACGCTTGGAGGTGCCGTTAATTTCAATTCCCATACCGGTCGATTTGCTCCGGGCTTGCAGGCAAAAGTCGAAGGCGGATCTTTCGGCTATACGCAGGGCAATTTGATGGCAGGAAACTATTGGGGAAAGTCAGACGCCTTCCTTTCAGTCTCTGGGAGCCATCAAGATGGTTTTCGTCAGCACAATAATAATAGAAAGATGAATGTAGCCGGCAATTTCGGCCATCGTTTTTCCAACAATATTGACAGTCGTATTTTACTCAATTATTCATATATCAATTTCGATGTACCGGGTCCTCTTACCATTCAAATGCTTTTGGAGGACCCTTCACAAATCACCAAAGGAATTGCCTTGCCCTATTTTATGGGGCCCAATATCGAACGCGACAAGCCGGGACGTGACGCTGAAGTATTACGGATTGCCAAACGTACTGCATTCCGCATATCAGCGAATACCGATATTACTGTTTCGGCTTATTACCAGCTCATCAAAGATCGTTTTGTATTTCCCATTGTATTGTCGACCCAAAGATCAACGGGAACTGATGGAGGAATCAGCATTCAAGCCGAACATAGGATGGATAAAGGCCGACTCATGGTCGGTTTCCTAGAAAGCCATGGCAATATCGACCGCAGAGGGCATATCAATGTCAATGGATTGGATTCCTACATGTTCAGCAAGGACAAGCTGAATGCAGTAAACCTCACGTTTTACACGGAATATCAACATCGTTTTAATGAACGCTTCCAGCTGATTGCTAATATTCAAGCGGTCAATAACGAACGGAACAGCGAAGATGTATTCCCAGATCCCGAATTACGTCCTTGGTACAGCCATTCATCGCACAAGTACCGCTATTTCCACTCCTACAGCCAATCGCTAGACCAGCAGTTCAGATCTGTCAATCCAAGGATTGGCGCAATTTACAATGCCGGTCGGAACAAGGATATCCAGTTTTTTGGCAATGTCAGCACAAGCTATGAGCCTCCAACCTTCGATGAACTGGTCGGCACAAAAGTAACAGCCAACATCAATACCAGCCCGAAAGAGTTCTTTGCTATCAAATTGGACAAACAATCTTCTACCACTGTAGAAATTGGCACAAGGCATGAGAACACTCGATACAGCTGGAATATCTCCCTGTACCGTTCTTGGGTAAAGAATGAATTGCTGGAAGTGAAGGATTTTGTGCTTGGGGTGAAGCAAACCAAGAACTATCCCCAGACGATACATCAAGGGATTGAGTTTGCAGCTATGGGCATTCCTTTCCAAGGAATCCTCTATCCAAAAGATCAAATTTCGGCGAAAGGGATGTACACCTACAGTGACTTTTTCTTTTCTGCGGGAGATTACGAAGGCAAAAAACTGGCTGGCGTTCCACCCCATTACCTGACCGCCGCCATTGAATATAAAAATCCGGGCAAGATCTTTGTTTCGCTCAATGCCGAAAGCCAACCCCTAAAAAGTCCGATAGACCATACGAATTCAGTCTTTCAGAAGCCGTTTACCATCCTTGGCATGCGTGCGGGGGTTGATGGCTGGAAAAACTTTTCATTCTACGTAGAAGGTAAGAACATCCTGAACAGATATTATGCTTCGAGCTACATCATCAGCGACCAGATCTTGCTCCCTCCTATTCCGTTCCCCGAATTTACGGTGAACAATGTGGCGTTTTTCATGCCGGGGCAGACTAGGGCTTTTTATGCAGGACTCACTTATAAATTTTAAGATAGAAGTAAAACAAAGAGGGCAGGATTCATAATCCTAAGCTCTCAAAACTCAATACAAAAAATGTCAATAGAAGAAAAATTAAATGAAAAACAAGGACACTGGATACTTGCCAAGGTAGGTAAGAAGGTGTTGCGTCCCGGTGGTCGTGAACTTACGAAAAAACTGATGGACAATATGGACATCAACTCCGCAGACGATGTCGTGGAGTTTGCTCCAGGTCTCGGCTTTACAGCTTCGATTGCCTGTGCAAAAAAACCAAACAGCTATACCGGGGTGGACAACAATCAACAAGCTGCAGAATTAGCCCGTAAGAACGTAAAATACGATAAGGTTAAGTTCATTGTCGCAGATGCTTCCGATACGACGATCCCTTCGGGCTATGCATCAAAAGTCTACGGTGAGGCGATGTTGACCATGCAACCGCTGGAACATAAAAAAGCGATCATAAAAGAAGCTTCACGCCTTTTGAAACCCGGTGGCTACTACGGTATCCATGAACTGGGCCTTCAACCAGAAAATATCAGTGAAGAAATAAAACAGAGCGTGTACAAAGACCTCAGCTCCAATATCCGTGTGCATGCGCGCCCATTGACCATCTCTGAATGGAGCCAATTGCTGGTCGATGAAGGCTTTGAAATTGTCAAAGTAGACAGCAATGCCATGGCGCTCTTGGAGCCAAAGCGGGTACTAGCCGATGAAGGCCTATTCCGGACCATGAAAATCATCTTCAATGTATTGACCCATGGCGACCTAAGAAAACGAATCCTTCAGATGCGCCAAACATTCAAGAAGCATAAGAATGACATCAATGCCGTTGCCATTGTTGCTCGAAAAAAGATCTAGAAATGAAGGCATTTGGTTTCATAGGGTTGATGTTGGTACTGCTCTGCGGGTGTTCAGGCGACGATTATTTATCGCCTGACCTGAACGACCCTAGCTTATTGCCCGATAGATCTGATTATCTAAGCAAAGACTATGGGACGCAGGCCCTGGCAAAGGAAATCTTCGAAGCATATACAGGCTATAAAAACGACAGTGTCCTGATTAAAATGATCATGTACGACGATGCAACCCGCAAGCAGCCATTGCTGACTTTTACAGAACAAAAATGGCCCATTAATATGCGTTGGCTAGCCAACGGAGCTTTAGAATTTGGTTATAGGAATTTCCAGACCGAAATGATGCCGCTTAAAATGACGGCCAACATCAATGTCCTATTGGAATTAAACAGCACCAAAGACACGATCTGGCTCAGGGGTACCGATGGAAAGATCCGAACGGCAGAAGCTTCAGGCCAAGCTATCGGAACGCCTTTGCCCCAAAGTGATGACGCCGAACTACAGGGTTATTACGTCCAAAGCAGCAAGAAACTAAGCGTCTTGCTTGACCTCATGCTGCCAATTCCCATAAAAGCCCATATAACGGGCTCTAAATAAATAGAAATCCATGTTTACAACTAGCATAATTAGAAAACTAACTTACTTCTTGTTCTTCTTGCTCAGCGGGTTGATGCTCTTCTCTTGTAGCAAGGAGGATGAAGATACCGGTGGCACTACCCTGATCAAACAATATGGTCTGACAGGTCAATACCGATTTCAAGTTATTCCAACTATGATGGGGACCATTCCCATTGCAACCGGCACCGTCGATGGCATAGTTTCCGATGTAGGCAATGGAGTATTGAGACTCCGTTTCAATGGTTTCCGCGCTAATCCCATGCCCTTTGAGATGAGTGTAGATGCCAGTTTTACCATTTCAGAAACTGCAAAAGGACTGTTGGTACAAAATGTAGAGGGCAAAAGCTTCTTTGATGCAGACCCTCCTGCTGGCGGGGCTGATCCCGATGTAGATCCTGGATTTGAAATCCCTGAGGAAGCCCTAAAGAAAGGCTTGCACAGCAATGGCAAGTCCAAGCTGACCGGTACAATCGATAAGAACCCAAACGGATCAGGTGCGATGCAATATGACCTTAAATTGGATCCCGCGGTGTCACTACCAGTAGTGGTGATCATCAAATCTGTCCAAAAACTGAATTAAACCCATATAACAAGCTCACATAATAGCTGATACGACATCAAAAATATTTATTTATCATTCAAAAATCCATCATTATGAGCGCAAACCAATCTACAGGAGCAACCTCCCTAACAGGCATATTCCAAGTAAAAGTATTCTTTGACCCCATGGGTGATTTATTCACCAACCTAGCAAAAGGGCTATTAAACCCTGATGGGTATCATTATATTAAATTATCCGCCAAAACATCCGAAATAACAAAAGTTGAGTTCTGCGATGCCAACGGTAATATCAGTGGTCTGAACCCCGGAAATCCACCTTCATCTTATGGCGATTTCGACTATGCCTCCACCAAGCATTATTGGAAAAATCAAATGCCCATGGCCTTAGCCTTGCAAGATGTTAGCTTTACGTTCAACCCAACAACAGGAAATATAAGCCAGGGAAATCCCCTAAAAGCATTGGCAAGAAGAAACGGAAACCCCGGCAGCAGTATTCCTCCTTTTATCAACCCGAGTCAGGATTCTGATGGTTCAGCGGCTATAATTACCACCACTGGCAACTCTGCCCAGGCCTTTTCCATTCGGATAAAATTAGGTTTCCAAATCCCTTTTCAAATCGTATTGACAAAAATCTAATTCCATAGTAATTCCAATTCCTAATGGCTATGCGCAGAATACTAAGCTTTTTGTTGACCACAATGCTTTTATTGGCTTCCTGTAACAAGGAAGAATTCCCAATAAACCCTTCCTTTTTCACTATCGCAGAAAATGACAGCAAAACCCTTGTTTACGAGGGTAAAAAGGCTGGCGATTTCGAGCATGCAGCTGACCAAATGGACTGGTCCGGTATCAAGAAACTTATCCTCAAAGGACATATCAACAACAAAGATATAGGCATTATAAAGCGCTACATAGCCGAGACATTTGATGGCGAGCTAAGGGAATTGGATTTTCGAGACGCCGAAGTCTTTGAAGGCCAATTCATCAACTCCCCTTTCCACAAGCTGAAAAACCTGGAACATTTCGTTTATCCAAAAAAGATCAAAAGCACTGGCGATAATGTCATGTCTGAATCCTTCTGGGTTCGGGAGATCATTATTCCGCAGGATGTAGAAATCATTGGTGACAGGACCTTCGAAGCCGTTAGTTTCAGGATAGATTTTCAAGGCACTGGACAGGTGTTTCCTATAGATATTCCGCACATGGCAAAGGAAAGGTATCAATTACCCAAAACGGTAAAAGAAATCGGGGAATTTGCCTACAGATACTATCCTTATCAGGAACTTTCACTACCCGAATCTGTTGAAACAATAGAGCGAGGCTGTTTTGCGAACAGCAATCTGACCAGCTTTACTTTCCCAGCAAAAGTAACGGCAGTGCCCGATGAATGCTTTTTCCTAAGCAATGATCTGGAAAGCATAAACCTGCCTGAAGGCTTGATATCCATTGGATCCGCAGCGTTTGAAGGTACGAAAATACAGGAATTGCTGATGCCTGATGGAGTAAATCAAGTTGGAGAGGGTTTCCTTTCCGGAATCAAACTAAAGAAAATCAAATGGTCCCAAAGCCTGACCGAATTAAGTGTGCGAGCCATGCGTGGAAGTCAATTGGAAGAACTCCATATTCCCGACCAGATCACAAAAATCGGAGAAAGCTGCTTTTACCAAAGTACCATCAAGCGAATATGGTTCCATCAAAACATTTCCAGTCTGGGTCTAGGCTTTATCAATGGAATGAGCAATCTTGAAGAAGTGCATGTTACATGGGCCATACCGCCAGCAGCAAGCAGCTTATTCAACGATATCCTCATCAGTCCATTGGGAAAACCTGAATACAACAAAAGCCCTGATTTTGAAAAGGTGAAACTTTTCGTCCCCAAAGGGACTTCCATCGTCTATAAAAATGCAGCGGGCTGGAAAAATTTCAAACAGATCATAGAGGAATAGGTATGCTCAGAAATAATCGAAATATGACCCTTCCCCTACTTGTTATAGTAGTGCATCTGTTTACCAGCAACGCTCTTTATGCACAGGATGAGGGTTTTAAAAGGTTTACCGTAAAGCTCTTTGGCGGATATGCCAGGACCAATGAAAGCAGTCATCTGCAAAAAGTCGGCGGAATCTATGAGTTGAATAATTCTCCCACCGCTGGCTTTGGCATTGCCTGGTTCCTTAGCCCCTCTTGGTCTACCGAAGTCAGTACCTCTGCTGGCCACTATCGAATGTCCATGAAAAACGGCGACTACTCCAGTATGAAGGTATTGCGAGATGAGATTCCCTTAGGTAGGGTTTGGTTGGCACCGATAAGCCTTTCCATTCGCTACCATTTCAATCGATGGAGTAAAATAAAACCATACCTCGCCGCAGGACGAAGCTTTTTATTATTTGACCAAGAAGATCCAGGATGGGCAGCCGATGCTGTGGAATACCATAGCCGTTCAGCCTTGCACTTCGGTCTGGGTCTCGACTATCACCTCCATGAAAGTTGGTTTCTGCAACTGGATCTCAAACATTTCTTGGCAAACCGAGCAAAGGTCAACCCTGATTTCACAAAATCGGTAGGCTGGAAACTCAACGGTCAGCTAAAACCTGACCCAACACAAATGACAATCGGAATTGGATACCGCTTTTAAAAATATTATTAACAAAAATTAAATGATCATGAACAGAAGACAATTTAGCAGCCGTTTATTTATAGGAGCCTTTGCCCTGATGACCTTGGGCATCGCTTCATGCAACGAAAATAAAGATGAAGTTACAGTAACTCCGGTGGTACCAAAAACCGATGCAGAAATCCTAGCAGAGCTCAAAGAAGAACTGCGGACCAGCATGAAATATAATAGTAGCTATAAAGAGCTACAATATAGTTCCAATTTAAACCCTGATTTTAAAGCAGCAAAAGACTTTAGTGAATCCCTTAAATCAATTCAATGGGACAACAATGAGAATAAATACATGGCTTCAAACCTTGTAATCGATAAAAAAGCCAAGCTCTACTTTTCTGTAGGTGGAAGCTACTACTTCTTCGAAAACTTCGGCCTGAAGAAAGAAAACGATCTCTATACCATAACAGCCAAATTAGAGGATATGTTCCAGATTACACAGGAAGGCACCACAACAAAGCCAACAGGCATGGGTTTTTCAATGTCTGCAACCTATAACGTCAAAACTGGTAAAACCATCCAAATATTAGAAGCCATGGCCAATGAAACTGTCGTAATGGTCATTGCTTCCGTATGGGTACAGGATAAAAGTATAACCAAACCCACCAAGTCTCCTGTAGGTAAAGACCCTAATGATTTTATTGATTTTTAATGATAAGATCATTAAATTATATCGGACAAATCAATAAGTGCTCCTTATGCAACAGACAACAAGGATGCTAAGTGTATAGGCATCATACAATCTATCAGCCTTTCCAACAAGAAGAATCCTTTTGTTGGAAAGGTTATTATAAAAAAGAAAAACATAAAATAATATGGCAACAATAGAAACAGGTTTTGTTTTTTCACTAAAAGAAAGAATAGAATATTCAAAAAACAGTGTGGTAAGCCAACAGGTTATCAAAAGTAAGGCTGGCAATATTACCCTTTTCGCATTTGACAAAGACGAACAACTCAGCGAACATTCCGCTCCCTTTGATGCTGCACTACAGGTATTGGATGGCGAAGCCCTGATCCATATCGCCCGTGAACCCCATGTGGTCAAGGAAGGCGAAATGATCATCCTACCAGCAAATATCCCCCACGAAGTATATGCCACGACAGCATTCAAAATGATGCTGACCATGATCAAGGGCTAAGGGAAAGAAGAAGGGTATATTGAGTGGAAATCTAAAGCTTTCTAAAACTCCTTGGGAATTGAACTAAGGAGTTTTTTTGTTAATGGCAGGGAAACCATGAAGAGGACGACTAAGTTTAATGATAAAGGTATTTATAAGGACAGCTCTATTTCCAGCCTTTTAGTGATAGATGATAAAAAGATAATCATCGTCCTGCGCTTTCTGAAAACCAAAGAATGATTCAATTTGATGGTCCTTTACCAGGACATAGATCGGCGGATAATCCGCAAAGGACAATTTATAGATATCTGGATAACGTTTCGGATTAAATCTCAAAAACTTTGCCTTATCTTCTTCCTTGAACTCTTCATATCCAATCAACTTAATACTATCGTTGAGTATGTTTTCCTTAAATGCAGCAACATAGGATTCATGAGTCCCTTTCTGGAAATATTTGACTGAATTGATTGCATCATCATAGTTGGAATCTACATAAACTACATACTTATCGACGATCTCTTCTAGAGATTTTTGCCTTTCAAATATTTGTTTATAGAAAGTTTTGATCAGTTGTTTGTTCGGATCGGTTTCTTGGGAAAAGGAAGGTGAATGGAGGATGAAAACCAAGGTTAGTGCTGTGATAAGTGTTTTCATAAAATTTATATTAGAGTATGTAAATTTTATATAAAATCATTTTTATAGAATATGAAGGTTCTATAAACTGTTTGCTCTGCAGAATTTTCT